>PLKY01000289.1 GCA_003140785.1 Acidobacteriaceae bacterium
GGCTGGCAGCACGACACGCTCACTGAAGACACCGATCTGAGTTATCGATCGCAAATGGCCGGTTGGAAGTTCAAGTATCTCCCGGAAGTTGAATGCCCTTCCGAGCTTCCGATCGAGATGACGGCCTTCAAAACGCAGCAGGCACGATGGGCCAAGGGTCTCATCCAAACCAGCATCAAGCTGCTGCCCATCATCTTCCGGTCGAAAGAACCGCGGCGCATCAAAATCGAATCCGTCTACCACCTGACCGCCAACATGAGCTATCCCCTGATGGTCGTCATGTCCGCCTTGCTGATGCCGGCCATGATCTGCCGTTTCTATCAAGGATGGTTTCAGATGTTGCTGATCGACGTGCCGCTCTTCACAGCATCGTCGTTCTCCATCGCAGTCTTCTATGTGGCGAGTCAGCGGGTTCTTTTTCCCAAAACCTGGATGAAGACTTTCCTCTACCTGCCGTTCTTGATGGCTCTGGGAATTGGCCTCACGGTCACAAACACGAAAGCAGTTATGGAAGCCCTCTTCGGTATCAAGAGCGCGTTTGTGCGCACGCCCAAATATCGCGTGGCCAAGAAGGGCGAAAAGTCACAAGCCGCGAAGTATCGCAAGCGGCTCGTGCTTGCTCCCTGGATCGAGCTTGCGTTTGGCGCGTACTTTTTTCTGGCGATTCTCTACACCTTCTCGAATCACAACTACTTCACCGCGCCATTTTTGATTCTCTTCGTCGTCGGCTACTGGTACACAGGCCTGATGAGCCTGCTGCAAGGGCGGTTCGAACGCTGGCGCACAGGCGGGGCGAATACCGATGAGTCGAGCCCCAAGCCATTTCCCGTGGGCGTTTGAGGGGTGTCAATCCGTCCTTAACTCCATGAATGTTAGAGACTTAATTCAGAAGCATAATAAGACAATTGAGCTGAATTTACCTCCATTTATCGCGGAAACCGGGCTACACTATCGCTGAGGCAACATGCTGACCTCCGAGCAGCTCGAAGATTTCCGCCAAAACTGGCGACCTACACCTGACAAAGTTGACACGGCGATTAAGACCGCCGTCGAGGTGGCTAATCCCTCGCGAGTCTTCCTGTTCGGCTCATGGGCGCGCGGGGAGGCAAGAGACTCAAGCGATTTGGACTTGGCTGTCTTCATTCCGGACAGACGTAAAGCCGAAATGGATGAACTGCGAAAGAGGATTCGCGCAAGGCTCGACAAAATTCCTATGAGCATCGATTTGATCCTTGCCTCGGAAAGCTATGCCGCGGAGTTCAGCTCCTCAGTGAACAGCATCTACTACAAAATCCTTCACGGAGGAAAGCTGGTCTATGACAGCGGGCATTGATAAGCAGGCGCAAGTGCTGCTTGTGAAGGCCAGCGAAGACGAAGCTGTTGCACTTCTCCACGGCGTGCCCGACGGCCCGTTTGGGTTCCATGTCCAGCAAGCTGTCGAAAAGCTTCTGAAAGCCTTACTTTCCCAGCTGTCAATTCGATATCAATTCAGCCACGACCTCAATTAACTAGTGAACCTCCTTAGGGCCAGCGGAGAAGTACTGCCTGATCCCGTGATTGAGTTTTCGCAGCTCGATAGTTTCGCTGTCTTCAACCGCTACGACGAAATTCCAGAGTTCCACATTTTGGATCGCCCCGCTGCGATCGAGACCTTGCGCATTCTTCGCGAGCATGTTGTCGCTCGGATCGCTGTGCTTTCGGCAACACCGTAGCCCGCCTCCGCTACAATACTTATAAGCGCCTGCCGTACCGGGGAGTCGAATCCCTCGGCCGCCAGGCGCATCATCGCATTATGCTAACGAAAAACCTGCCGGAAGCCCTGACCTTTGATGATGTGTTGCTGGTGCCCGCCTACAGCGATGTGGTGCCCGCACTCGTAAGCACGCAGACCCAGTTGACCCGCGACATCACCCTGAATACGCCGCTGCTCTCTGCGGCCATGGATACAGTCACCGAGTCGCGCATGGCCATTGCAATGGCGCAATTGGGCGGCATCGGCATCGTGCATCGCAATTTGTCCATCACGTCTCAGGCCGGCGAAATCGACAAGGTGAAGCGTTCTGAGAGCGGCATGATTGTCGATCCGGTCACCATTGGGCCCGACCAATTCATCGCGGATGCCCTCGAAGTGATGCGGCGCTACAAGATTTCCGGCGTGCCCGTCACGCAAGGCAAACGGCTTGTGGGTATCCTCACCAACCGCGATCTGCGCTTTGAAACACGCACCGACATCCCGGTCGGCGACATCATGACCAAGGAACATCTCATCACTGTTCCCGTGGGCACGACGCTCGAAGAGGCCGAGCTGATCCTGCACAAGCATCGCGTGGAGAAGCTGCTCGTAGTCAACGACCAATACGAGCTGATGGGACTGATCACGGTCAAGGACATCCAGAAGAAACTCAAATATCCCTACGCGAGCAAGGACGAACAGGGTCGCCTCCGCGTCGGCGGTGCCATTGGCGCCACGGGCGATTTCCTTGAGCGCGCTGCAGAGTTAGTAGCCGCGCGTGCCGACGTGCTCGCGGTTGATTCGGCGCATGGTCACTCCTCGCGCGTGCTTGAAGCTGTCAGCGCGGTGAAGAAGGCATTTCCGCAAGTGGGCTTACTCGCCGGCAATGTGGCAACTTATGAAGGTGCACTCGCGCTGATTGACGCTGGTGCGGACGCGATTAAGGTTGGCATTGGGCCCGGCTCTATTTGCACCACACGCATGGTTACCGGCGCCGGCATGCCGCAGATCACTGCAATTTCCGAGGCCGCGCGCGCGGCTCATGAGCACGGCGTGCCGGTTATCGCCGACGGCGGAATCAAGTATTCCGGTGAGATCACCAAGGCAATCGCGGCGGGCGCCAGTTCCGTGATGATTGGGTCGCTGTTCGCCGGCGTGGATGAGAGCCCCGGCGAGACCATCCTCTATCAAGGCCGCAGCTTCAAGAGCTATCGCGGTATGGGTTCGCTCACGGCGATGAGCCAGGGATCGGGTGAGCGCTACTTTCAATCGAGCTCCGACCTGACGAGCAGCGATGCAAGCACAGAAGGCGTTGTCCAACGTGAGCGCAACGGAGGGAATCGTCTGGCAAAGTTTGTTCCCGAAGGAATCGAGGGCCGCGTGCCGTACCGCGGACCGCTGGAGTCGATGATCTATCAGTTAGTCGGCGGTTTGCGCTCGGGAATGGGTTATCTGGGTTGCGGCACGGTGGCGGAGTTGCAGCAAAAAGCGCAATTCGTGCGCATCTCCGGCGCTGGCTTGCGGGAAAGTCACGTGCACGACGTAATCATCACCCGCGAAGCGCCGAACTACCACGTAGAATAAATACGAGAGGCTTTTGTGCTAAGAAAGACTTTTCTACTGGTTCGCTTAAAGCTTCAATTTGCCGCAGATCGCGAGAACCGATAAGCGGGCTGGAATAAAGAGCCCGCCGCGGAAAGGCTGCATTCCTTGGATACATTGTCTAGAGAACGACCGACATTCCTCTATTGGGTTCGGGCTTGGTTCCCTGTGCTGATCGGCATCGTAGTCATCGCCACGGAGTCGACGGAGTACTTCGGCGCGGATCATACTACCGGACCGCTGCGCTGGCTTTGGGAGCATGTCTTTGGCGCGGTCAGCAACGGACGATGGGACTTGATTCATCACTACATCCGCAAGTCCGGGCATTTCACAGGGTATGGACTTGTGGCGCTCGCCTGGTTGCGCGCGTTTTGGATGAGCTTCCCGCGCCTCAGCTTTTCGCAAGACGCTCTTCTTGCGTTGCTGGGAACCGCATTGATGGCCAGCGCCGATGAGATTCATCAAACGTTTCTACCCAACCGGACTGGAATGGCGCGGGACGTCGTTCTCGATTGCGTCGGCGCGATTATGATGCAGCTGGCTTTTTTTGCCTTTCTAAAGCTCAGCTCGCGCAACTGGCTCGAAAGACCGATCTAGATTCGCGGCCCTTCCCCATCACAATCACTCTGATCTTCGAGTCCCCAAATTGTTCCACGTGGAATAATTGCGGGGACTCGCCGACCAAGCAATCTGGCTCAAATCAGGGTAGATACGACTGGTTCTATGCGCTGTAGTTCGCCACTACTCGAGCCACTTTTCCCGTCGTTGACAGGTCCATGAACTCGCCGGTGTGGGTTTCCTTTTGATTAATGAAGTAGAGGATCACGCTGTTGACGCCCCAGAGCACATCTTCAAGGCGAAAGCAGAGTTCCGGATAAGCTTCGAGGCCGCGCTGAAAGTAGGCCCTCAGATTTGTCTTTCCGACGACCTTGCCGTCGGACGTGCCGAACAGCTGCGCGGCGGCCGGCGAAGTCAACTCGACTGCATCCTCATAGTGCGACATGATCCGGTCCAGATCATGACTGTTCCATGCTTCTATCCAGTGGTTGGCCAGATTCCAAGCCTCGTCTCGCGTCATTGCCGCTTCTCCGGTTGAAGGTTCATCTACAGGGTGATCGTACGTTACGAGTCGCGGAGGGGATTGAGGAGGTTGATGCCTGGGAAATGTTTTACATTGTCTGTGATGAGGATGCAGTTGTTGGCCTTCGCGACTACAGCGACAATCATGTCTCTGAGCTAGCCGTTTTCGATGCGCGCCTTTATATCCGAGTACGCCGCATCGATGAGCCTGCTTAGAGCTGCGGCGTTCACAGCCGCTCTGGGTGTCAATTTCACATGGCGCATGTACTTGCCATTGCCTTGCAACAAGCGGGCCGGATCGGACAGCGATGCGCCGTGAAAGAACCCCACGTTGACGTGCGCGGTGAATACATTGACATAGCCGAAGGGCACATCTCCCAAACATGCAACCGGGCAGCCGTCGTGCAAGAGCTCGCGGACCTCGTCCCCGCACTTTCGCATCACCTCAAACCACTGATGCGCGATGGTTCCCAATTCTCCGGCATGCTCTTTCATCCACGCATCGATGTCGGGATCCCGCAGGACCGCGCCGTCGAATCGGAGTAATTCCGTCGTTTTCACGGATCTCAATTCATCAAAACGCTTGGATTCATCCGTGGATTAATCCTCGAAGCGGCGCGCGTTTGCCGATCAGCGTTTTCGGATATGCATCGTCCAGCCTCAGAACGACAGCTTGAGAGCCAATTGCACAAGGCGCGGATTGTTCACGGTTGAATTCACCGCGCCAAAGCCGGTCGCGTTGATGTCGCCGATGGGCATGCCGTATTGCGGGTGATTGAAGAGGTTGAAAAACTCCGCGCGGAAATTCAAACCTGTCTCGCGCCACGGCAAGGCAAATTGCTTGATGACGGAGAAGTCTGTGTTCACGAAATCGGGTCCGACGACTGGCACGCGGGAGGCGTTGCCGAGTTCGCCTGTGGGTGCCGCAACAAAACATGCTTGGTTGATCCACTGGTACTGGCCGTGGTTGGCGGCGTAGGGGTTGCAGTTGGCGACCCGATTGGGCCGGTTGTAGTTAAAGCTGTCGCCGCCTGTATTGAAGGCTACGCCCGAGGTGTTGTCGCTGTCGATCAGCGGAACGGGGAATCCGGAAGAGACTCTTTCGATCAGCGTGGCCTGCCAATCGCCGAGAAACGTGTTGGTCACCGGCTTCCAGCCACTTCCGAACGCTCTTCCCGTGCCGAAGGGCAAATCGTAGATGACGCTGCCGGTAAAGCTGTTTGCGAGGTGGATCTGCGACAGGGACCAATCGAGATTCTGCCAGTTGGGCAGCGGGAAATAGGGAGCGCTCAGCTCGGAGCCCAACCCGTCGGATAACCCATTGTCATAGGTATGAGAGTAGGTGTAAGCAACTAGAGCGTAGAGGCCGTACTTCGGCGTCTTGGTCTCCGCCTTCACCTGAAACGAATTGTAGGTTGTCTTGCCCACGTCGCCCAGCAGCAGGATCGCGTTGAAGTTCGGTGGGACGTACGGATAGATGTAGGGAGCGCCGCCAGACAGGCAGCCGAGTGTATAACCGGGGATGGTTCCGCAACCCGAGGGACTGTTGGTGTTGAGGTCGTTGCCGATGACCAGCAGGTGGCCGCCTGTCGAACCGGCGTAGCCCGCGGTGAGGAGAACATTGCCTGGCAACTCGCGTTCGACGTTTGCGTTGTATTGGTGAACTCGGCCGGGCTGGATATTCCTCGGCTCGTAATTGAACGTGCCGACATAGCTGGCCACATTTTGCGGCGTGGGAAGGGCGAGGAAGCCGCCGGAGGCTGTCGGGGGATCTTCGACTGTCGAACCGGGCAGGGTGGCGCAGTATGAAGTGGCAAAGGCGCAGCCCGCTGAAAACGTCGCTGGGAAATGATCGGACTCGCCGAGGTTGGGCGGATTCTGCCACAGGCCTTGTGCGCCCTGGTTCCACGACGAATCGTGATAGATGCCGAAGCCGAGGCGAAGCACGGTCTTGTCGCTGCCCAGAACTTTCCAGGTGAGGCCGACGCGCGGTTCGTATGCGCCCCAGAACATGTTGATGCCCGCCGATCTGCTGACTCCGTTCTGGCCGGCGATAAAAAGCTGTTGCGTTGACGGGATGTAGTCCGCCATCCGGTTATGCTCTTCGGTGATGGGGGTGGTCATGTCCCACGCAAGGCCAAGGTTGAGGGTGAGCGAAGGGGTAACGCGCCAGTCATCCTCGACGAAGGGCCGGTAGATCTTCCAGCGGCGGCCGGTGATGGCGCCGCCGTAGGTCTGGTCATGAATGGCCCCTCCAACAATTCCCATCAGCAGATCCGCCTCGGGATTGCCGGGGGCGACGCCTGCGCCAGTGAAGTTTCCGAAGGTGCCGACGAGCCAGAAGCCGTCTTGAAATTCCTCGGTTCCGACGTTCATCTGGTTGCCGCGAAAATCGATGCCGGTGTGGATCTCATGCTTGCCGCGGATCAGATCGAGATCGTCCTTGAACGAGTAGATGTTGGTTCCACCCTGAAATGGAGAGTAGCCGCGATCGCCGAGAGACCAATAGCCGCCCTGGAGTTCGGCGGAAACCAGACCTTGACTGTAGGAGCCACCGGCCATCGGGGCGCCGGCGGATGAGCATCCCAGATCGGCGTTGGGAATTCCCAGGATGGCCGACTCGCAGGTGAAATTGCCGAGCGAAGCAATGTAGTCGAAAATGCGATCGTAGCCCACGGTGGCCTGGTTGAGCGTGCGGGGCGAGAACACGTGGCTCCAGCCGACGCCGATGTTGCGCCCGTGGTTGATGAGGTTCTCATTGCTGCCGAAGGCGTTGGACTCGGCGAGGGTGGGCGCCCCGCCCGGAACAAAGGAGAAAGCCTGGTCGTAGCTGAACCGCGCAAAGAGGTTGTCCGAGGCGGTGAGCGTCTCGTCCAGCCGGGCATCGAATTTGGTTTCATTCAAAACGCGGACAGGCTCGTTGACATAGTTATAGCTCGCGTTGGGGTTGCCCGCGTTGGCATTGGGCGCGGGATAGATGCCGATCATCGCGTTGCCGACGCTGTCGAAGAGGTTGGAGGGGATCTTGGCGCAGTCGACTCCCTTAGCCTGGCTACCGTCGGGGTTTGCAGGGATGGCGTTCCCCAAGCCGTCGCACTGGAAGTAGGCGTCCGGCGCGCCTACCATGTTCGGGTTGGCGATGGGATACGGCACGACATTGCCATTGGAATCCAGCACAGGAGTGCCGAATGGGTTGTTTGTGAAATCTCCGCTGCGCATGGCCAGGGAAGGAACCAGACCGGTGAAGGTAATTCCCTCGCGTTGATACTTCTGCTCGCCATCCACAAAGAAAAACGTCTTGTTGTGGCGGATAGGCCCTCCGACAGAGCCGCCGAACTGGTTCAAATTGAACTTCGGGGTTGTCGTGTCAAAATCGCCCTTCGCGTCGAGGTCGGTGTTGCGAACGAATTCGAAGAGCGACCCATGCCAGTCGTTCGATCCTGATTTTGTCGTGACAAGCACGGTCGGACCGGCCCGGGTGCCGAACTCGGCAGAGTAGGTGTAGGTAAGGACTTTGAATTCCTGAATGTCGTCGATTGAGGAGAAGACGCCGATGCCGCCCGCGGTCAACTCGTTATTGTCAACGCCGTCCAACAACCAGTCTGTGCTGTTGGGGCGCGAGCCGCCCACCGAGAGCGAGAACGAACCGCGCGCGGCCACCTCGCTGTCGCTGCCCTGGGTGAAAAAACTGTTGGGGTTGGTTTCTGACGTGGCGCCGGCAGTCAGTGTCGCGAGCTGAACGAAATCGCGTCCGTTGAGCGGCAGCTGCGTTACCTGCTGCGAAGTGATGACCTGGCCGAGCGATGCATTGGCGGTCTCGACCGCTACAGCGTCGCCGGAAACGGCAACCGTTGTGACGACGGTGGCGGGTACGAGCGCAAAGTCGAGCTCGCGGGCTTCATCCACCTGGAGACGCAGATCCTTCGATTCGGCGCTTTGAAATCCCGCCGCGTCGACGCGCACATTGTAGGTCCCGACAGGAAGAAGGGGGATCAGATAGTGTCCGGTATTGTCCGTCTTACCGTCACGAGCCAGGCCGGTTCCCTGAGACGTCGCGATGACGGTAGCTCCTGGGACAGCCGATCCGGATTTATCGACGACATTGCCGGAGAAACTTCCAGTGGCCTGGCCATGCACGGCCGGAGAGATGATGAGTGTGAGAACGCAGATGACGACGAGCAGCAGGATTTTGTGGAATTTTGTATCGGCAGGGCCTTCCACCGATTTCGGACACTTCGCGCCAATCAACGTGCGGTTCATCGTCAAACCCCTTTCGAGAATTCGGTTTAAGGTGGGTTTCTTGGGATCGATTGCGCTGCGCTGGTTACTAGACTGTAAGAATTGGCCGGTCAAAAGTCAACGCACGTTTCGAAACCAGAGCTTCGCCGCCTATTCCTTCTTCCTTCTTGCTCTTTTCGACTCGCTTCTCAAATTCGGCAGCCTTTCGCTTAACAAACCAGAAGAGCAGATTCTTCGGGCCTTTGAGGCGAGCTTTAATTCCTGCGGATGATGGGTTGGTACACTCCTTAGAACAACGAGAGGTCTTCCCGGATGTCATCGAAAACCTTGCCTGACGTCGTGGTGCGAACAGCCACGCCGGAGGATGCCGCGGTTTGCGGACAGATCTGCTACGACGCGTTTTGCGCCATTAGCGCTGCCCACGGATTTCCCTGTGACTTTCCTACGCCGGAGGCAGCTATCGGTCTCCTCACGATGATGTTTTCGAACCCGGCGTTCTATTGCGTGGTAGCGGAGGTCGACGGCCGGATTGCCGGCAGCAACTGCCTCGACGAGGATTCCGCGATTTACGGCGTGGGACCCGTCACGGTTCAACCCGGCACGCAGAACCGGGGAGTGGGCCGCTGGTTGATGGAGGCCGCGATGGATCGCGCCAGGACACGCGGCGCGTCGGGAGTGAGGCTGGTGCAGGCCGCTTTCCACAATCGTTCGTTTTCTCTTTATACCTCGCTGGGCTTCGACGTGCGCGAGCCGCTGTGTTGCCTGCAGGGAAAGACACGCGCGCGCAGTGTTGCGGGATGCGAGGTTCGGCGCGCAATGCCTGCGGACGAGGATGCCTGCAATGCGCTCTCGCGCCGGGTTCACGGCTTTGAGCGGGGAAGCGAGTTGTCACAGGGGATTGCGCAGGGCACCGCGTGCCTGGTGGAGCGCGGAAGCCGCGTGACCGGATACACGAGCCATCTCGGGTTCTTTGGCCATTCGACCGCCGAAACGAATGTGGATTTGCAGGCGCTGATTGCTTCCGCCGAGTCTTTTGCGGGCCCGGGAATTCTTGTTCCCTCGCGCAACAGCGTGTTGTTGCACTGGTGCCTGCAAAACGGTCTTCGCGTGGTTCAACCCATGACGTTGATGAGCACCGGGCTGTATAACGAACCGGCTGGGGCGTGGCTGCCGTCTGTTCTTTTCTAGATGCTTTGTGCTAGCCGCGGAGGGGATTCAGAAGGTCTATGCCTTGAAAGTGCCTTTCATTTTCTGTGACGAGGACGCAGTTGTTGGCTTCGGCGACTGCGGCAATCATCATGTCCAAGGCGCTGCGCGGCTTTCCTTTCGCTGTCCCCTCCGACATCAATCTGGCCCATATCAGTGCGGCTCTCTCGTCGAAGGGGAGAACGCGTCCGGGAAACAATGCCTGCGGGCCTTCCGGGCCAGAGTACCAATCTTCCAGTTGCCTGCGTTTCTTACCGCGCGGCAATTCGAGGATGCCTCGCCAAATCTCGGCCACCGCTAGAGAAGAGATGAACAGCGAATCGTCCGACTGATCGGCCATCCATGTCAGTAACGCCCGCGACGGAGCAGGCTTAATGACATTGCTGAGAATGTTGGTATCGAGAAGATAGCGCGTCACAGCTCGACGTCTCGTCCTGTCTCCCGCGAGCGAGTGAGGTTCAGGTCTACGCCGACTAATGGGGACCGACGCAGAGCGGCAAGTATTCCGCCCTTCTTTGCCGGTTTTTCGGCGACCGTGCGCCGAATCTCGGAGCGAATGCGCACACCTTCCGGGTCATTTTGCGCAAGCCGCCTTGCGAGGGAACGGATCAATTCGCGGTCCGAATCGAGACCGAGAACTTCAAAGCGCGCGACGCCGCGCTTCTTGAGGCGGCTGCGATAGTTTTGGATGGCTCGTTTTTGGGATGTCTCGGTCATCAGCAGCTTCATTCTTCTTATATCCTGTAATATAACCTGTAATCGCGATATGTTGCAAAGAATCGCCTAATTCTTCGTGATGGATGCGATTCGTTGAATGGCGGGGCAGATCGGTGCACCCTGGCCGACTTAAACGGTAGTGATCTCGGGTCGTTGGTCAGACACAATCGCTGCTCCCTTCTGAGATCTGGAACGGCATCAATAGAGATAATCTATCGTGGCGCAAAAGGTCCTAAACACTGCCCTTTGAATCCGGTCGAAATCGTTCCAGATGACTGATTCCGACTCAATCTTGTGGGCTCCCCGGTTCCTGAGACCATAGGCTATTGCAACGTCGCACTGCAGCCTATCAAGAACTCTCCCGTTGATTGCCAGTTTTCTGTCGAGCGCGTCTGTCATACACGGACCAAAATTACTTTTGAATTGAGCGTTAAGCTCTCCAAGTTGCGGAAGCGCATGGCCAGCATGACCGAGAAGATAGGTGCCGTGATCGACGAACTGCCACTTCGATGAATTCTTTTGCTTTATCGCATTGTCGATCACAAGCAAAAGCTCAAAGAGAAGATTGAGCTGAAGCTGGCCCACAAATTGGTTTCGCTTGGCCCCGACAGGTATTTCCGACATCTCCTTCAATCGTGCAAGTGTGTAAGTGAGAAGAAAGACTACGTCGTGATTTGGAGGGTTGCGAAGAAACTTATCTCTTACGTCGTCGATGCTGAACGCGCGTCCGTGTACATTACTGTAATCCGTGATGAACACCTTGAAGAAGCTAACCTGTTCATCGACCCAGCCCTTGAATGCCTGATTCACTTTGTCGTAGTTGAGACTAACTAATGCATAAGCGGGAGTATCTGGGTATTTGAGTCCAGATGAGGTCCGACTGTCTTCCTCGGCAGCTTGATGCGCTAGGACGTAGCCGCTGTCGATACTTCCCCTGAGAAGAGCGGCTATTGCCCAAAAGTAATAGGGAAGTCCTTTGTCAATCTGTTCGCCCGAATGCGTTCCTTCCCACTCCCGAGCGGGATCGAGGGCCATTCGCCAAATCTCCTCAGCCAAATCGAGCCTCCCTTTGCCACGGAAATAAGCCCAAAGCGGCGAAAAGCCATAGAAATAATGGTCGTGCGCTGCCGGCGCGTCGGGACTACCGATGTAGCTATCGAAGTACTCGGACGCGGCGGCTCTGAATTCACTGTCAAGCTGAGGCTGCGCACCAGCAATTATTACCTTTTCGTAGAGGCGGTCAAATGCCGCTTCCATCGTCTGCTGCCCTATAGGGTGAACGTCAAACAGAAAATTTCCTATGGAAACCCTTCGCACGTTCGTTTGCTCCAATCTTCCGGGCGCTCATACCTGCCTACTCTTGGGATTCTACCTAGGGCGCGGGTAGGTCGCTCGCTGTCCGCTTTCCCCTCCTAAGAACTCCGGGATTAAATAGATGCGCCTATTTTGGGTGGGCGCATGCTACGCCGAGAAGGGATTCTGATACAAATGGCGTTATGGAAGCTAACAAGGAAAAGTCGCTAACCGAAAACATCAAGTGCGGCCACTGCCAAAATACCGCGCCGATGACCTTAGAGACGAAATACTGTGAAAACCTCGAACAGGATCACGATTCAGGTATCGACGCACATACCGGCTATGAGATATGTACCTGCCCCGTTTGCAAAGGTGTGACGCTTCGCTCGTACTTTTGGCACGACGCCATGGACCCGGAGGACGTTTCATATAAGACTCTTTACCCCGCAGCCGAGAAAACTCAAAAGGGCCTTCCTCGCAGCGTAAGAGAAGCATACGAAGGTGCTCAAAATGTAAAACATATCAGCGTTAATGCTTATGGAGTGCTTCTTGGCCGCGTTCTCGAAATTGTTTGCGAAGATCGAGGGGCCACAGGAGATACTTTGGACAAGAAACTAAAGAATCTCGCAGAGAGAAAGGAGATTCCCGAAAAGCTCGTGGATATCGCCACAGGTATAAGGCAACTGCGCAACATTGGCGCCCACGCCAGCCTTGGAGAACTGACCGAACAAGAAATCCCTATTCTTAATGATCTAACACGCGCAATTCTTGATTATGTTTACTCTGCTCCGCACCTGGCGTCGATAGCGGCATCAAGCCNNTCTGGCACTGAAAGCGAAAAAGACCACATGATCGAGAAGCGTCGTTCTAGACGTTCTACATCGACGGTACAACGGGTTTCGATTCGATAGGTACCGGTAAACGCAATTTGCGCAGGGAAATACTGGGGCAGCGATGAGCGGGAACAGACAGTTCGAGGGTGGAGACCAGCTTCGATACAAAAACGGGCGCATACCCTGAAGGAATGCGCCCGTTAGCGTTGCGAAAGATATAGGTCTGCCTGGACGGCAAGTCCTAGGCGGCTTCTTCGCCGCCTTTTTCTTCTTCCTTCTTGCTTTCTTCGAGGTGTTTTTCGAGTTCGGCGCGCTTTTTGGCCTTGATGTCGGCGCGCTTCTGGCGCTTGACTTCAAGCTGCTTTTCAGAGCCGAGTAGTTCGATGAAGGCTGTTTCGCCGCCGTCGCCTTTTCGAAATCCAGTCCGGACGATCCGCAGATAGCCGCCCTGGCGGTCACCGTAGCGCGGGGCCACGGTTTCGAAGAGACGCGTGACGGCCTTGTCGGTCATGAGGAAGCTGAGCGCCTGACGGC
>PLKY01000162.1 GCA_003140785.1 Acidobacteriaceae bacterium
CTGTCCGTACCAAACGAAAGAGGAGAACCGATGAAGCGAAAAAGAGTGAGACGTTGTATCTGCGGCGCGCCAATGCCGCACCCTTACACTCCGGCTGGCGGATCGTGGGCTTGGCACCCACACGCTGAGAGCATACCAGATCATGTTAAAGCACTGCCGCACTATGCACACGAACCAAGCGAGCATTGCTGCTGCCAGATATGCTGTGACTTCCGTTAGAGAACCGATAGCACACGGCATGATGCAGCATCGGTATGTCGTGTGTTATCAACAGTTGCACACTACATGCGCAAGACTCGCACAACAGCAGCATAATCGACTGTATGTTGTTGATAACAGAGGGGGTAGTGTACATCTTGCCGGTAACCCCTTTAAAGAGCGCGGCAATGCTCAAATTTACACAAACGAACAATTATTGAAAACAAGTGAAAGCAAATGAAAGCTGCCCAGTTATTTGCTTTTTCTTCGCTTTCTAGCCGAAGTGCTAGGTGCGTCCACCGGAGANNCAATCCCAACAGTTCACCGGCAGCGGCCTGAGATTCGTTCTCAGGCCGTTGTTGCTTTTGCGAAGTCTTCCGCGATCATTGCCCCCGAGGGTTCAGCGCAGTCAAACCATCTATCGATGGATGGAACCGCAAGCGTCGCTGCGGTAAACTCAGGGACGGATGCGCGTCTTCGGTATCGATTGCGGGACTGAGGTGACGGGGTTCGGCGTCGTGGAAACGTGTGAGTCCGCGCGCGAGCTCCGGCTGGTTTGCTGCGCGCTGGGCGCAATTCGTCTCGCAAAATCAAAACCTCTCCCGGAGCGGCTGGCCCAGGTCTTTCGCGAGCTTACAGAAGAACTCGAACGCTGGCAGCCGGAAGTCGTGGCGGTCGAGGGAGTTTTTTACTCCGTGAATGCCAAATCTGCGTTGAAGCTGGGGCAGGTGCGGGGAGTGGCGCTGCTGGCGGCTGCGACATACGGCGCGCCGGTAGCCGAATACGCACCCTTGCGCATTAAATCGAGTGTGGTCGGCTACGGGCTTGCGAAAAAAAATCAAGTGCAGTTCATGGTCGCCAGGCTGCTTCAGCTCGACGAGATCCCTGAGCCGTCGGACGCCGCAGATGCGTTGGCCATCGCCATCTGTCACATCCATACTGCGCAAACGTTGCTGCATCAGGGGGCCGTGCAATGAAGTGGTTGGGGCTGGCCTTGGCATCCGTCGTTTTGGCGCTGCCGGCGCAGGGGGACAGCGGTTCAGTCCTGAAGATGGATTTCTCGAATCCAGGCCTCACTCCGGCAAAATGGACGCTGGTGTTGCGTGCCGACGGAAGTGCGCACTTCCACGCCGATTCCGGCGCCATTACGGCAGCGCAGCTACACGTCATAGAACCCACCGCGGTGGATCGTGACGTGCAATTGAGCCAGCAGTTCGCTGATCGCGTTTTTGACACGGTTCACCACCATAATCTGCTGAATGAGGGATGTGAAAGCCATCTCAAGGTGGCCTTCCAGGGCTGGAAAAAGATGACCTATTCCGGGCCCGACGGCGATGGAAGCTGCGAGTTCAACTACTCCAAAAACAAAGACATCCAATCCCTCGGGGAGTCGTTGGTTGGGGTGGCGTCGACCATCATCGAGGGCGCCCGATTGGAGCTGCTGCTGCAGCACGATCCGTTGGGCCTCGACCAAGAAATGGAATACCTGAAAGAGGCCTCCGACGATGGGCGGCTGCAGCAGATGTGCGCCATCCATGGGATTCTGGCCAAGCTCGTGGACGACCCCGACGTTATGGAGCGGGTGCGGCGGCGGGCGCGTCTTTTGCTTGCGGAGTCGTCGAAATAAGCTCTATACAAAAGTAATTTGACGCGACTTTAATAGTGTTTACCGTGTCCAATCTTGTGTTGGCCCCCAATCAGGCGCGGACGCGTTGCGAGGACATTGGGGAAAGGTGGGGCGCCATGAAGAGCAATTCGAGCGATTTGAGGAGTCGACGGGTACGGCCATTCAGCCTTGGAGTTATCGCTGCCGGAATTCTGACCTTAAGCTCATGGGCGCTGGCCCAGGAAGCGTCCCCGGTCGCGCCTCCGGGTGCGCCTGCCGGCCAGCAAGCCGGTCCCGCAGCAAGGGCCGTTCGGTTGAGCAGCGTGGATGGGCAGGTGCAGATTACGCAGGGTAATCAGGTCCTCGCTTCGCCCGCCTTGGCCAATACGCCTCTTTTTGAAGGAACTCAAATCTCAACCTCGGATGATGGGCGCGCCGAGATCCAGATGGAAGATGGCAGCGTTGCGCGCATTTCGCCCAACAGCTCGCTGACGCTGGGAACGCTGAGTCTGCAGGGAAACACTGCCGATACGGAGCTGGTACTCAACAGCGGTCTAGCGTATTTCGAAATGCAAGGCGACACCCAGGCGAAACCCATGCGAGTTCGTTTTGGCGACGACGTGGCTACTTCAACCGGCTACACAGTTCTCCGCATCAATCTGGATTACCCTCCCGGTGAAGTTGCGGTGTTCTCGGGCAACGTTCACGTGGAAGGGGGAACCTCGCTCGCGCTGGATCTGCATGGCGGCGAGAGTGTGAAGCTGAACGGGCCTGATTCAGGGAATTATGTAGTGGCCGAAACGATTGAGCCCGATTCCTGGGACACGTGGAACTCCGACCGTGACCAGGCCCTGACCGCGCAGGAAGCCGATCGCACGGAGGCGACGAACAGCGTTCCCAACAGCAGCAATCCAGCGTGGAGCGATCTCGATGCCAATGGGAACTGGTACAACGTGCCCGGCCAGGGCTATGTGTGGTCCCCGTACGAAGCAGGAGCGGGGAACTGGGATCCCTATGGCTGCGGGAGCTGGACGTGGACGCCGCGCTTCGGCTACATCTGGGTCTCCTGCGAGCAGTGGGGCTACATGCCTTATGCTTCCGGGACGTGGGGCTTCTATGACGGCCTCGGCTGGGGATGGGCTCCGGGTCTCGGCGGTCCATGGTGGGGCGGCGCGGGTTGGGGATTCAACTTTGGACCGACGCCGGTTCGTTATCGTCCGCCGCATAGGCCGGTTGGTGGACCGCGCCCGGGAGGCGGCAGCCCGATTCGCGCCGGCGGCAGATATCAGCCGTATCCTGTGGTCGCGGTCAATCGCGTGCAAAACGGGCTCGGAGGAGTTCCAGTGCACGTCCGAAATGCGCCGGTCACAGTCGGTGGTAATACGGTGCAGCCGTTGAGGCCGGTGTCGGCGCGGCCTGTCTACGGTGGACAGTTTGCGGGTGGTCAATCAGCGGGCGGAGTGAATCACGGTTCGGTTGGCAATGGTGGGGCGAATCCCGGCGCGCGTTACGGCTATGCGCCAGGATCGAGTGGACGCGCAAGCATGCCGCCTCCTTCGAGCGCTTATCGTCCCACGACGCATTACGGCTCCTACAGCGCGCCGCATTATTCCGCTCCGAGCCGCCCGTCGTATAGCGCACCGCCGGCCAGTCATCCCTCGGGCGGAGGGGGTGCCCCGCATGGCGGTGGAGGCGGTGGTGGCGGAGCGCACAAGTAACTAGATTGCACGTTGATTTGCATTTCAAAAAGGGGCCGCAAAGAGACGACATTCTTCTGCGGCCCTTTTGCTTTTGCTCGATCGAGCAAGGGGCGAGCAAACGCGCCTTACTTCACTTGAAGTCTCTTCCAGAGTTCAGCGAGCGCCTCGATGGGCAATGCTTCTGCGCGGGATTGCGGTTCGATGCCAGCGTTTGTCATTGCTTGAACGACGATCTCAGGTGCGATGCCGGCGGCCCGCAAATTATTCGCCAGAGTTTTGCGCTTCTGCGCAAATGCCTTGCGGACGAATGGCAGGAACCCGGTCTCGTCAAGTCCGAGCGAATGGAATCGAGGAGCAAAGCGCCAGCGTACGACTGTGGAGTGCACATCAGGCGGCGGTGAAAATGCCCCTGGCGGAAGCGTGAAAAGCCTTTCGACCGGCCCGTACATCTGCACCGTCACAGACAGCAGGCCATAGTCGCGCGATCCGGGCCCAGCAGCGACTCGGTCGGCGACTTCGCGTTGCAACATCAGAACAGCCCGATCGAGCGCCGTATGGCTCGCCGCCAGCTTCAACAGAATCGGCGAAGTGATGTAGTAGGGCAGGTTCCCGACAACAACCAGGCGCTTGCCTTCTTCAACAGGAACAGCCGAAAAATCGAATTCCAGCACGTCTTGATTTACAACCGTGAGGCTCTCGGAAGAAAACTCGGCGCGTAGCTGCGAGGCGAGTTGTTGGTCCAATTCGATGGCAATCAAATTCCCGGCCCGTGGGGCTAAAGCGTGCGTCAATACGCCTCGGCCTGGTCCGATTTCGACGACCGTTGCATAGGAACAGTCTCCCAGCGCCGTGACAATCCGCTGGACGGCTTGCGCGTCGTTGAGAAAATTCTGGCCGAGCTTAGGTTTGGCGGGCATGGACAATCACGATGGTAGACGACCGCGGACGATCAACGCGGCGCGGCGCGAATCCGCCCGCGCGTTTTCGCAGCGATTCATGCCTCGTTCTTCACCACGGCCAGATGAAAATGCCGTCGCAGGACGAAACCGAGCGCCTCGTACACGCGGATCGCCGCATGATTGTCGGCGAAGGAATGCAGAAACGGAGTATCACCATCCTGCAGGATCGACTCCATGACAGCGGACATCAACGTACGTGCATAGCCGCGCCCCCGTGCATCGGGATGCGTGCAGACGGCGCTGACTTCAACGAATCCGGGAACATGCGTGCGCTGGCCAGACATCGCGATCAAACGGCTGCCCTCGAAGATGCCGAAGAATGCGCCTAGCTCATGAGTCCGGTTGCGAAACGGGCCGGGCTCAGTCAATTTCGCCAACTCCATCATCGCGGGGACATCGCTCGACGTAAGACGGCGCATCGACGGCTCCGCTGTTCTCGGCTCAAGCTTCGGCGAGCCCGCATAGACCATCTGACTCAGTAATCCGCTACGAATCAGCGTCCATCCTGCTCTCTGCTCCGGCGGCTCTTCAAGAAACAAAACCTGGATTGCACCTGGGCTGACCACCGCGCGCAAAGCCTCATAGGCTGCGGGCGTTTGCTCGGACAAACCGCTCAACGGGCCGATCTCCGCCGGATAACACTTCGCCAGTTCGTTTCCGATTGCCAAATTGCGATGTGCAGTTGAGAGAGAATTCCAGATGGGATTGTCGAGCAGCTCGATAGCGGGCATAGCTTTCAGATGAATGGGCGGCGGAGTGCGATGCGGAGATGCCGCGAGCAAGCTCTGTTGAAAATGTGTCATAAGCAGATGCGACGATTAGAACATGACGATTGACAAATGACACAAACTTATGGATGATGAGAGAATCGACAAGGAGGTCCGGGGATGGCAACCGCAATATCCAACGAAGTGGCTTGTGCGACAGAAGTGTTTATAGCAACGGCTCTGCTCCATCGCGAACACCCCGAGCGCTCGGATTTCATGATCCAGGAGATAGTCAGCCGGGCTGCTCGGGAGAATATTGCCGGCGAAATGCGCTCGGGGGTAAGCGTCCATGCTTCGCAACACTGTGTAGCAAATCGGGCGCCGAATCCGGCGAAGCATCGCATGCTGTTTGCCACAGGCAAACACACGCGGCGTTTGTTTCTGCCTGGCGATGAGACCCATGAAGGTCGGACGGGCAAGATCTTTCCAGACGCCGAGGAGCTTCCAGCGCGCTATCGTCCACTGCTTGAGTGGGCGAGAAGGAGATTCGAGCAAGGAGCGAAAACTAGGAGCGCCAAGAAATCGTCGGAGAACCCTTCTTCTATCATCCACCCATCCGAATCGGCAGAGCGTTGGCTGGAATCGCTGTTCGAACTGGAAGGCCTGGGCAAGGAACATTGGAAGAACCTCGATCCGGATGAATTCGTGCGTAAGCTGCGCGAGGGATGGGAATGAGCCGGATCTTTTTGGACACGAATTTCTTCATTTATCTGGTGGAAGGAACGGGGATGCGCGCGGCGCGAGCGAAGCATCTGCTGCGCGCGTTTTCGGCGCGACGCGATGAGGTGCTGACTTCGGTGATGAGTGTGGGGGAGATGCTGGTTTTGCCATTACGCAATGGCGATCATGCCTTGGCACAAAGGTATCGCGGCATCTTTAGCGGGCCGGGTGTTACTGTGCTGCCATTTGTGGAGGACGCAGCAGAAGCGTTCGCGCGAATTCGGGTCGATATGAAAATCAAGCCGCCCGATGCGATCCATCTGGCGACGGCGGGCCATGCGGGATGCGATCTTTTTTTGACTAATGACGAACGGCTCAACGGGATGATCGTGCCGGGCATTCATTTCATCACGTCGTTTGAAAAGGCTCCGTTCTGAGGAAGAAGACTCGGCGCGTCCACGCAGGCTTCAGCCCAGATGGCTCTGTTCCATGGGAACGGAAGCACCATAG
>PLKY01000184.1 GCA_003140785.1 Acidobacteriaceae bacterium
TCTGTGTGGCGGACTACACTAGGGCACTCCAGCTGCCCAAAACAGATCAGATCGTTTATGGAACCCTGGTGAAATTGAGTGGAAATAAGTGCTTTTGATTGAATTGCTTACCGTGTGCTTGCCGATCTTTGTTGCTCTTTGTGGCTCTTGGATGCTTTGACCGCTACAAATTCGACTACAGCAATGAATTTGCCCACATTCTTGTTCAGTGGAACAACGGGAAAAGCACGTCAGTTGCTGCGCCTGGCATTGCCTCCTCTTTTCGGCCATTGGGCACTTTTGCTCCGCACCGTTGGAGTGAACAATCGCTCATTCCGAGACTCCTTCAAGCAGAAGACAAGGCTGCTTGCCGCCCGGATCGGATTTTGGCGAGGCACACCTTAAGCTGTGCGACAGGATCTGGGGTGGGTCGCCCCAGCAAATAACCCTGTGCTTCATTTCCGCCCATGTCCTTGATCAATTTCAATTGCTCCGGTGTCTCAATACCCTCGGCGATCACCCTCATCCCAAGATCTTGGGCCAGCGTCACCAGCGAGCGCACGATTGCCTTTGTCTCCGGACGTTCGATCAGATCCTTCACGAAGGAGCGATCAATCTTCAAGGCGTCAAAACCCAGCTCTGGCAAATAGCTGAGGCAAGAATATCCCGTGCCGAAGTCATCTATCGCGAAGCTTACGCCGATACTCCGCAGGCGCTGCATTGATTCGGCGGCCCGTTCGAAGCCGACCAGCATCGCTGACTCGGTGAGTTCGATTTGCAGCAAATTCGGCTTGAGCCCGGTCCTTCTTAACGTTTCGGTTACCTCATCCACAAACGAGTCACGAGCGAATTGGACACTGGAGACGTTGACTGCCACCTGGACGGGGTGACCCGCAAAAGATTGCCAGCCGACGGCCTCAGCACAGGCCCGCTCCATGATGTAGTTGCCAAGCGGGACAATCAGGCCGCTCTCTTCAGCTACTGGGATGAATTTAGAGGGAGGAATCGTCCCAAGTGTTGGGTGGGTCCATCTGGCAAGAGCCTCGAACCGAACCAATCGACCCGAAACCAAGTCGAACTCAGGCTGGTAGTGTACCGCAATACTTGCGTCTTCCAGCGCACGTCGAAGCTGATTCTCAAGCGTCATGCGCTCTCTGACCGAATTTCCGAGATCCTGTGTGAAGAACACGGCATGATTCTTGCCGGTTCGCTTGGCGGCATACATCGCACTGTCAGCTTGTTGCAGCAAATCCATCTCGTCGTTTGCGTGATCAGGGAAAGTGGAGATGCCAATACTGGCGCCGATGGTGATTTCCTGCCCCTCGATGTAAAACGGCCGCGCCAGCGCTTCCAGTAAACTTTCTGCGACCGTATGCGCATCGTCCTTTCTTTTGATGCAGTTCAGTACGACCGTAAACTCGTCCCCACCAAAACGCGCCAGGATGTCAGACTTTCGAATTCGTGAGCACAATCGTTCAGCGACCTGCACCAATAGAATGTCACCGGCGGTATGTCCAAGGCTGTCATTGACCAGTTTGAACCCATCAAGGTCGATGTAAAGGAGTGCCATCGTTGTATTGTGACGCTTGGCTGCTGCGAGGCTTTGCGACAAATGCTCGGACAAATGTCTCCGGTTCGGCAACCCGGTCAGCTTATCAGTTAGTGCCTGTTGCTGCAGGTTGGCTTCAGCTTCTCTATTCGCTTGCTCTGACCTCTGCAGTTCTGAAAGCATTCCGTTGAATCCAACCACCAGTTGCGCGACCTCCTCACTGCCGCGAACAGACACTTTGGTATTAAACTTTTGCCTGATGGAAACTTCACGCATCGCATTCGAGAGATCTTCTATTGCTTTCGCCGTTTCAGCGGCCTTCTGCAAAGCGAGCCTTTGGACGCGCACCCTTCTGCGCAGCGCGCTGACCCACACCAGGGCCACAAGGATGGCAAGGGCGAAGGTCACCAGTACGAGGAACGCATGTTGGAGATTCCAGAATGGCGCCGCCTTGACCAAGGTGACGTCAGACGGAGATCTCAACAGAATCTTGAAACTTACGGGTTGCTGCTGGAGAAGCAGGTACAACTTGTTCGGATCGACTTGAGCAGAACAGATTCCCGTGAGTCGGAGTACGCTGCCCTCCTTAGGGAGCCACCCTTCAGCACCGGAATCGGTCGTCTTCAGCTCTGCGACAAAGGTATGGAGACCCGACTGCAAAAGAAGGCTCTTGCCTGAAGGACCATCGATGGAAGCCAGCAGTTTCCCTTCTATCGAAACAAGCTGCGAATCGTATCGTCCTTGCAAAATCGATTCGACGGTCGCGGTCTTTGCGAATGTAGGCACCTTGCGGCCCAGCGGCCGAAACACAGCGTCTGTGATGACTGGCGAATACCTCCCCACTAGCGAGGGGTACCCAAGCGCTTCCACAAGATCACCGACCTGCAGTGAAGCTATATCACCGTACACCTCGACTCCGCCGCTGTCGTCTTGAACGTAAAGAGAGTCGCGGTCCACCATGACTACCGAGCCTTTTACTTTCACACGATGGCCGGGCCTCGCCTGGTGAGAAAAACGCAGCAGCTCGTCGATCGGAGTCGGCATCAGCTCAAATGGCTTTTGAACTGCCGGTTCAATGACCTGAATATCCTCGGGCGATGTAATGAGCAACTGGTACCCGATCAGTTGGCGGTGAGAGTTGAAAACTGTCCCAAAGACGCCGTGGATGCTAACCCTGGCATCTTCAAGATGCCGCAGCTGCTCGACATACGAAGGCAGAGACGAGGTGTACACATGAATCTGGCCGAAGCTTGAATAAAGTTCGAACGTAAAGAGATGTGCGGCTTCCTCTCCGATCTTAACTGGATGTATTACACCCTGGACCTGCACAAACTGTGAATCCCGCATTCCGCCAGCAGCGTCGATGCCTGTGACCGGCAGGGGAGACGGTAGTGGCGCCGCACCCTCAATCAGGAACTTCGGCGCGACAATAACAGGCGCAAAGTCACCTGCATTGGTCAGGCCCACAACAGTGACCTTCTCCCCGGCATGTAACTCCGTGCGGGCGCCTGAGTACTTGATGTAGATGCCGCCAGTGGCGTCTTGCAGGTATAACTGTCTCCATTCCGAGTCGTTGTATGTGATGACACCGGAGATGCGCACAGGTAAGGCGAGGCTAGCGCGCGCTCCCGGCAGTTCGCGAACCGCAGCTACCGTCTGTATTTCCTTCACCCGGATGCCGGTTGTTTCGGTACTGGCGAGCTGCGTTGAGGGGATTTCGGTTGCTTGTGCATGGGAAAGATCGATTCGAAGCCCAGTGCGACTGGGAAATCCCGCCACCTCTACAGAAGAACCAATCGGGATGGTCTGCGAGGCAAGAATCTGGCATTGAATCGCTCCCCAGCGGTCTTCCAACAGCACCGAATCGGGGGATGGCCTTGCGACCACCTGGCCGCGCACACGAAGCCGGTGACCACTCCGGACAGCAGGGTTGTCATAGATCTCCTGAATGGAATATAGCGGTGAGTGGTGGGGGGCTGTCTGCTCAATCCGAACATCCTCATTCGTGCTTACCCAGACCCGGCGGGAGACCACTGCACCGTAGCTGTCGCGAAGCACCTCAGGAACCCCAATCACGCGCACTTTGGCATCGACCAGTTGAGAAAGTCCGGCGTCCGACCGCGGGAGAATCAGCTCGGCTGGGTCGCCAAATTCCGCGATGGCAAGACGCGCCCGAGAATGAGGGTCCGTACTGATGCCGCGAACTATCGCAGTCGTCTGAATCCGGGTGCCCGATTTGTTGCCTTCAGGGAGATCCGTGGGCGCCACGAAAGGAGGCTGTTGCAGAAGCACTCGCCCATGAGTGAAAATGACCTTCACGTTTTTTAACGCAACACTGCTCGGCCCCAGAACAGCGTCGTAGTGTGCTGTTTTTGTTGCCTCGACTGTGATGGATTCACCAGCATTGACACCCAGAATCCCGGGGGGCTCCTTGATAGCTATGGCCCCGGTGTCATCCTGAAGCCAGAAGCGCTCTCCCACGGGATCGACGCAGGTTACGACGCCTACCAGGTGGACAACATCGCCGATCGGAATCTCCTGCAATTCCTGGATCGTGTTGTGCGAGAAAAACAAGCGGAAGTGATGCCACGTTGCCCAGCAAACAGCCACAAGTGATGCCGCAAGCACCGCATTGCGAAACGGACTGGCGCCGAGTCGATTCATTTGCGTAACCAACGGGCATAAAAGCTGCCGCGCTCACGAAGCGAGCTAGGCAACTCGTTCACCGAGAGACTCCTGACAGAAAAGCGATGCGCAGAATACCCAGTCGTGAACAGCATTGAGGACCCCTACTCCGCTCAGGATAAGCGGGCACCTAGGTGGACCACGCAGATGTGATGCGCAGCCTCATTATGTAATCCGATCCAACTCAATGCTGCGAGGGAAGAACCGCCTTCGCAATTGCCCATAGGTCGTAGTCTCGCGGCCATCCGTGGGATTCACTTAGCCTGTAGCTCGCCAAAATAGCGATCTGCTGTCGAATCATGGAGATAAACTGTATGTGCACTTTGGTCTGTTTCCGTGGAAAACTGGTCTCATGCTGCGCCTTTTGACGCTTGTGTCTGTCTTGGCTACTCAGCCCATTCGCTCTCGTCGCCACCTCCTCTTGGAAACTTGGCGCTTCGACGACAACTTGTTGTCTTGAGGCAGAGGCGCCCGCAACCACGACGATTTGCTGCTTCTGACCTGTGGCTCGCCAAAATACCGATCTGCCTTCGAAAACAAGCGTATGGATTCTTCTTCGGGATCAGCATCAGTGCGATGACGATGCCCCAGAACTGCTTCACCACGTTGGCAAGTCCTGCTGGGCGGCAGCGCATCTGTCTCGGAAGCAGAGGATCGGGGGTTCGAATCCCTCCGCCCCGACCAGTAAGGATCCTCCGGCAGAGCCGGAGTCTTTCGGTTGCTGGCCCCTCAAAGGGACCTAGTCGCAACCGGTGAAAAGCAAAAGCAACCGCAACAGCCGGACCTTATTACGCGATCGGTTGTCACAAACAAAAGCAACAGCGGCAGGAACACTCCCGGAACTCTCAAAGTTTTACTGCCACCCCGGCAGTGGGGTACCAGACCGATGGTCTGGACAATAAGGGAAGGAGCAAGTGGATTTTGCTCCTTGAGAGAGCCGGGGGATCTCCCGTTTGATTAGAATCTATAACTTATCCTGATATGTTCTGATCGAACACAGCCACGGCTCGCCGCTTCGCTTCCGCCCTCGTGCGAGTAACGCTCGAGCATCTTGGGACTCATCCAGCCAAACAGTGCCTGGAGAGTTTGTTCAGTTGCGCCGCCAGCGGCTATGCGCGAAGCCGCGGTGTGCCGGAGATCGTGCCATCGGCATTCGACACCCGCCGCTTTCTTTGCTGTCTCCCATGCCGTCTTAAAAGTACTAACAGGCTGGTCGGGGAACGTCCGGAAGGCTACAACCACACCTCCAAACCTGTTTTTCTCTCCCTTCAAACCAAAGGCTTGGCGTGGAAACACGGCATGGCTGGGCTGTACATCCGGGAACTGACTGCGCCAATTCTGTAGAGTCTGGGTTGCAAGCGCACTTAAGTAGACGAGACGGCCTTTGCCGCCTTCGGTTTTGCTCTCGCCCACGGTGACGATACCTTTCAGGAGATCAATCTGGCGCCACCGAAGGGAGCGCAGTTCCAGCGCGCGCAGACCGGTATGAATTGAGACGAGGACAGCGGGATACAAACCTTGGCTGACGCTGGCCCTGCAAGCAGACAAGAGCCGAACGACTTCATCGTCGGACAACTCGCGACCCGTGTCCCTGTTTTCCTTAAGCGGTTTCACATCGTCTTGAATGTTCTCCCATAACTTCGCTTTGCGAAGCACAGATCTCATTAGTGCAATCTCGATGTTGATCGATCTGCCGGAAGCACCTTCCTTTAGCCGAGCCCGCTGATAAGCGTGTATGTGCTCCGGGCGTATCTCAAACAGAAGCTTCCCACCGAAGTGGGGTTCCAAATGCGCAAGCGAGTTTGCGTGTATCAACCGCGTCGTGGGTGCCCAGTGTGGCTCGTGCTCCGACAGAAAGTTCTTGACGGCAACGGCGAATAACTTAGGCTTCGCTACCGCTTTAAGCCCCTGCGCTCCCAACTCAAGGTTTCGCCGCCGCTCTCGTTCTAACCTCTCGCAGACACCCCTGGAGGTGGACCTGCTGGATTCTTGAATTCGTTGGCCTGCAAAGCTAAACCCATACCAATAAATCGAACCACGCTTGAATATGCTCACTTCACTTTCCCTCTCAATTGTTACCACCTTGAGTTCGCTCGCGCCGCCTTGAGTTCCTCTTTCAGTTGAATCCCTCTTCTGGCCCTCACGGGTCTTCGGAAGGTTCTTGATCCGATTCTCCAGTTATTTTCAGCGAAAGAGTCTCACGGCTGCAAAGAGGGTGGGGAGACGACCTGTGCGGGCTGATTCTGGCAAACGGCACCAGTCACCAATTCCCGGTAGCTTGAGTCATTCATCAAAGTAACTTCACCGGCAGCGGCTCCGGCCATCGGATGCGTGCTCTCGTGGATGCAGAGACTCGACGAGTGCATCGAAATCGAGAACAATATATTTCGAAAGCGAGGTTCGATATGGCAACGGTTTTGGCCGCTCCGTTTGTGGCGGGATACATACATCTCAATAGCAAGGTTACTCACCGCGCATTTGAACTTGCAGAACTGCCGAACAACGGGTTTGAAATGGAACGCGCCTCATCGGGCCGGCAGTATTCCTGCTGCACAGACCGCCACTCCAATAGACTGCAAGCACTTAGCTTTGCAACAGAGGCGCAGATGGAAAAGACCAAGATCGTTTCACGAAATGAGTATGCAATTCGCGACATGCGTCTCTCGAACGAGCCTTTCCAGCACGTCCAGATTCTCGAACATATTCGCGGGAACAAGTGGAAAGCCCGTTGGATCGATCCGAATCCAGGTCTGGTTGATTACGTTGAGTCGGGTCAGATCATAGCGCCCTGGAAAGAACGACAAACATTCCTGAAGGATGAACAGAACGCCGAGCGCCTTGTCGAGCATAATCGACACTGCGGATACAAAGGCTCTTCACCCATTGTCAAGGCAGTCACTCAAGTCTTTGAGTCGTGCGGAGAGGAAGTAGATTTCTCCCAAGGTGTTCTTTCCGGCACGCCAGAGCTGATCGGACGAATTCGTATCCGAGCGGGGCATCGAGGAGAGAGCGCGCTGGCCCTATCCTATCTTGACCGCCATGGAAGGCTCCATTGGCCATTCGATGCCGCCGTTGACCTGGCAATGAAATTCTGCTCGAAGGAACCGGCCACGGTGCTGGTCAGCATAGAGGCAACTGAGCGTCAATGGAGGGACAGAGCGTCAAGGCCAGGCGAGGATTACATCATCCCCTTGTTGAACGAACACCGCGCTTCTTGGGCGTTGATTCGGCAGTGGACGGGGCATGATCCAGCGATTGCAGCACGCGAGGAATCAATTCAAAAGCTGCAAAGGTTGCTATGGGACGCAATCTATGCTCTTCAAAAGGCGGGTGCCGAGCGTGAGGCTGCTCGATTCAGGAGGGCATTGGAAGACTGACAAAGGGGAGTCCTCTGCTGACTATGCTTTGGCGTCGTTTTCGTTCTCTGTTGCTGATCTGCCTCATGGATCCGCTCCATCGAACATCCTTGTTTGATCTATCCGAGTTCGGTGACGGGTAAGGCTCGAAATCCATTCGGAAATGGAAAGCTGTTCGGGGTGCGGGAGACGACTCCGCCGGCGGTCACCCGTGACTTCCCTATCACATTTTGTACGAATTCCAAGTTGACCGTGTCGCCGAGGTCTGGGATTTCCGTCCATTTCGCCTCGAAGAGTTCCAAGCGCCCACCGGCATCAACTATGAAATCCACTTCGCGCGTTCGATCCCGCCAGAAGAAGAGGCTGCCTGTGCGTCCGCTGCGGCGTTCGCGGTCCCTTAGTTGGGCGAAGACGAAGGTCTCCCATACCGCGCCTGCGGCGGGCGACTGCCGAAGATCTTCCTCGGATCGAATATTCAGCAGAGCGCAAAGCAGGCCGGTATCCGTAATGTAGAGTTTGGGGCTCTTGACGATGGACTTGGTTCGGTTAGAGAACCACGGTTCAAGGAGTACGGCCTGGCCGGAAGCTT
>PLKY01000133.1 GCA_003140785.1 Acidobacteriaceae bacterium
TCGGATACACGATGTCAAATGCGCGAAACGTCATGCCTCCGCGCAGATTTTCGGAGGTTTGACGAAAGGTGAGCGGCTCGCTGAGGGGTGCCAGGCTGTTCTTGAAGTCCTCGACAGTCTGTGCGGAAAAATAGTCGCTTAGATTGGGCGCCAGCAGACTCCGGTCGATATGGCCATTCTGCAGGTCACGATAAATCGAGAGCGTCTGTTTCTCCGCATCGCTCTGGTTCTTGTTGCCCGCGACCGCTGCGGCAACCAAGTTGGCGATCTGGCTGGCGCCGCCCGCCATGTGATTGGTGAGCACAGCGACGGCCACGCCGTCGTCGGGCAGTACGAGATTATCGGAGACGAAGCCGGTAACTTCGCCGGAGTGCTCGATGGCGCGGTGTCCGCTTTCCTCGGTCACTTCCACGCCGAGCCCATAGCGCGTCCCCTTCCCGTCCTTCAGCTTCACTTCGGTGAACATTTTTTTGTAGCTTTCGGATGAAAGAATCGACCGAGCGAGAATGCTTTCATCCCACAACGCCAGGTCGTGAGGAGTCATCGCCAATTCGCCCGCCGCGAACATCCAGCCACGGCCCTCTTTGGGCGCCGGGCGCAGCGGTCCCAGCGCGGCGCGAATATATGGAGTTGCATCGACCTCAGTCAACTTGGCTTCATCCGAGTTCCACACGGACTTCATGCTCAACGGCCGAAAGATGTGCTCCACGAGAAAATCCATGAGCTTCTCGCGGCTGACTTTTTCCACGATCTCGCCGGCGATCACGTAGTTGGTATTGGAGTATTGCCACTCAGTTCCCGGCTCAAAATCGAGCGGCTTTTTGGCCCATGTGTCCAGAATCTGCTGTGCCGTCTCCGGCTTCATCATCGGCGTCATCAGGTAGTCCTCGGGCCAGTAGTCCTGGTAGCCCGAGGTGTGGGAAAGGATCTGGCGAATCGTAATTTCATTCCCGCGCGTCAGGCCCGGCACGTATCTCCCCACGGGGTCATCCAGCGAGAGCTTGCCCTGTTCCTGCAGCAGGAGGATGGCCGTCGCACAGAACTGCTTCGAGATCGATCCGATGGAATACCGCATCGCCGGCGTGGCCGCTCTCGGCGGGTCAAGATGAGCCAGGCCGTAGGCATGCGTGTAGACCAGCTTTCCGCCCTCGACCACTGCGATACTCGCCGAGGGCACGCCACGCAATTCCAGCACCTGTGCGGCAATCTGGTCGATGCGCTGACGCAACGCGGGGACAATCGTATCAATCGACTGCGTACTGCTCGATTGCGCGGGGCTCTGTGCCTGTGCGACCGCCCCAATGAGTGATGCAGTGAGGATCGTGCTGCAGATGGACGTAGCGAGCGGTTTCACAGGAACGGATCTCCTTTGCGGCTCTGCGGGAGCATCTCGCAACAAAATAACAGTTCGGACACCTCTGCTGTAGGCTGGTCAGGGGTGCCGACCTGTCAATGGTCCGGAACCCGGAGGACAGGGTGGAGCGGCTGATCGAGGGACACAAGAAATTTCTTGCCGAGGTGTTTCCGGTTCGTCGCAATCAGTTTCGTCTGCTCGCCGATTCGCAAGCGCCGGAGTGCCTCTTTATCACCTGCTCCGACTCGCGCATCGTGCCTGACATGATCCTGGGCACGGGTCCCGGCGATCTTTTCATCACGCGGAATGCAGGCAACGTGGTGCCGATTTCCAGTCACGATGTGGATGGTGTGACGGCTACGATTGAATACGCAGTAGAGGTGCTCAAGGTGAAGCACGCCATTCTCTGCGGCCACTCCGACTGCGGGGCTCTTAAGGCGGCGCTTGACCGCAGGGGTCTTGAAGCGTTGCCCAAGGCCAGCCGCTGGCTGCATCACGTGGAAGGCGCCTTTAGCCATCGCCAGCCGCTCAACCCCGCCGACGGCCCCCACGCCGAACTGGCCTCATTGATTCGCGGCAATGTTGTGGCGCAATTTCTCAACTTGAGCGCGCAACCATCCGTTGCACGGGCGGTCGTGCAGCGGCGAATAACCGTGCACGGCTGGTACTACGACATTTTGAGCGGGCGGATCGAGCGGTATGACGAACGATTGCGGAGATTCCTGCCGCTCATCCCTGGAGAATGATTCGCGGCAGGAATCCTGCGTGGGCGTTGCGGGGATTCGAGGAGCTTATTGAGGCGGATTCGCGACACCCTGGCTTTGAGGAGCCGGGCTCGTCTCCTGCGGTACCGGCGTCACGCTCGATTGCGCGCCCGGCGCACTTCCTTCAATGCCAATGGCCGAACCCGAAACCACCAGCTCCACGCGCCGGTTCTGCGCACGTCCCGAATTAGTAGAGTTATCGGCGATGGGATCACTTTTGCCATATCCCTGGGCGGTTATGTTGGCGTCGGTAACGCTTTGACCCACTAGAAAACCGCGTACTGCATCGGCCCGTTCTTCCGAGAGCTTCTGGTTGTAATCATCGGTGCCAATGTTGTCGGTATAGCCTTCAACCTGCAGCTTGAGATTCGGGTAGGCGAGCAAAATTCCGGATACTTTGGCCAGCTTCACCTGCGCATCGGGTTTCAACGTGTACTTGTTGAAATCGAATAGCACGTCCGACATGTTCACGATCAAGCCCCTGGCTGTCTCCGTGGTTTGCAGCACCTGGTTCAATTGCTGTTTCAGCCGTTCGCGTATTTGTTCGGTTTGCTGACTCGCCTGCTGCGCTGCCAGTTCGGCAGCCTTCTGTTCCTCGCGGGCTTTCTGGGCACGTGCTTCAGCCTCTGCTGCTGCCGCTTCAGCCTGTGCGCGCTGGGCTGCTTGCTGGTCGGCCGATGCCTGGGCCTGTTGAGCCTGAGCCTGTGCTGTTTGCGCCGCCTGTTCGGCATCCTGGCGTCCCTTCACCTGCGCTGCATCGTCTTCGGCTTTGATCTTGCGGATCGTGATGATGCGCGCGTCCTCTGAGGACTGCACCGCTTCTCGCGCGAAGGTGATGGTCTGCTTGCGATCGCTTTTGTTTGTGTCCAGGCCTTCTGCATTTTCAAGCGCCGTTTTCGCAGTCTTCATCGTGTCGCCCGCATACTGTTCTGCGCCCGCGGCATCGGCGATCTGGACCGCATTCTCTGCCTCGTAAAGCTCCAAAGGAGAGCGCTCGTTGCGCGTAATCGGATGCAGCACAGAGTGGCGTCCTGCTGTCTCCGAATATGCTCCGCGCGGTAGCAGAGAATAATGGGCGTTCACTTGCTCGATCACACCCTGCGTCTTATCCACGACAACGTTCTGTGCGACGACCAGATCGCTGGGCATCGTGACGGCAAAATAAGGTTCGGCGGTCACGATCAGGCCGAACGCCTGAAGGTTCGTCGTCACCGTCATCTCATTCTTGTCTTTTGAACCGGTGGGCAGCACTTCGCCCAGATTCACTGGGCGGCCCTCCGGCGAAATCGCCCACAGCACGTAGGTGAGGTATTCAGGCCCGAAACCATTGGCGGGCGAAAAGCCCTCAAAATGGACGCTGATCGAGGTACGACCGGGAGCAGCGTCGACCTTGGCTTCACCCTTTGCTCCTGGCAACAGCGAGGTTCCTTCGAAGCCGATCTTGGTCGAGCCCTGGCGATGGAAATAGTTGATGGCGGGAATCTCACGCGCTACCACCTGGATTTTGTAAACGGGTACGCCATCCTGCATTTCGCTGGGCCCGGTGGGGGTGGTGTTGGGCGCGGGCGCTGTCGCGGTGGGGTTCAATTCCTGCGCACTTGCAAAAGCGGCCGCCGTAGCCAACAAAACAGCGGACAATCCGAGTCTTCCAACGGTGTTCATAATCACCCTCCCAACGGGTGGCATTGCGAAACTTCGAAACCTGGAACAGAAACAAAAACCAACCGATTGGATTTCGAGTTCCAAATTGATGGATGCCCTAGGGGAGGTGAGAGTTGTCCTACAGGGGGTGCCTTTAGACATGTGCCCCTCTCAACTCGATCAAAGGAAAGGGCAATTGACAGGGGCAGAGCAAGCGCCGTTTTCAATGCGCCCCTGGCGGCGGAGCCGCATGCTTCGGTGGCTTCTTGAAGAGCCACACAGATATCGCGCAGAAAAACGCCAGCAGCGCCGTCCAGCGAAACACATCGACATATGCCATAAGCGCCGACTGCTGCTGCATTAACCCATACACCAATCCCATCGATCCGGGCCGCGCCTGCGCCCGCCCCAGATGATGGCTCAAGTATGCCGCGATGAGAGCCGACTTCTGTTGCAGCACAGGACTCGACGCTGTCAGGTTTGCCCCAATTTCGGTCTGATGCAGCGCAGCCCGACGAATGATGGCCGTCGTGGCCATCGCAATCCCGATGGACCCGCCAATATTGCGCAGCATATTGAACAGCCCCGTCGCATTGCCCATCTCTTCCCGGGACAACGTAGCGGTAGTCATAGTCGCCAGCGGCACAAACACAAAGCTCAGCGCGAAACCCGTTACCGTGATCGGGATGAGCAGCGTATACGGCCCGATGTCGAGGTTCACCATGCCAAAGAACAGCGCGCACACGCCGAAACCGATGAAGCCGAGACAGAGCAGCTTCCGGTTGTCGATCCGCGACCCGAGAACTCCAATCACCGGCGAGCCAATAAACGACCCAACGCCACGTGGGCCGACGACGAGGCCGGCCGTGAACGCCGTGTAGCCCATCACTTCCTGGTAGTAGAGCGGCAGAATCGTAATCGTGATGTAGATGCACATGCCAAGCAGCGCAATCAAAAAACATCCCGTCCGGAAGTTGCGGTTCTTCAGGATATGCAGATCGACGAGACCTTTCGGATTGGTCCACGACCGCCAGATCCAGCCGATGAGACCCACAATGAGCGCGGCCACCGCCCAGCGCACCCAAAGGGCCCCGAACCAGTCGTCCTCCTGACCTTTATCGAGGACGACTTGCAGGCAGCCCGTCCAAACAATCAGCAGGCCAAAGCCAATGTTGTCGAACGCGCCGACTTTCGCATTTTTGATAAAGGGCGGATCGTGAACGAAGTTGGCAATGAGAATGACAGCCAGCAGACCAACTGGAATATTGATGTAAAAGGCATAGCGCCAGCTGAACGTATCGGTTAGCCAGCCGCCCAGCGTCGGGCCCAGAACCGGCGCGACCACAATGCCGAGACCATAGGCGGCCATCGCCATGGAGCGCTTTGCCGGCGGAAAGCTCTCCAGCAGGATCGACTGCGAGAGCGGCTGCAGCGCGCCGCCACCCGCACCTTGCAGAATACGGGCCAGCAGGATCACCGCCAGGGACGGCGCTGCTCCGCAAAAGAACGAGGCGACCGTGAAAATTGTGACGCAAATCAGCAGGAACCGCTTCCGCCCAAAGCGCCGCGCGAACCAGTTGGATGCCGGCAGGATCACAGCGTTCGCCACCAGATAGCTGGTCAGCACCCAGGTGGCCTCGGAGTTGGTCGACGACAAGCTTCCCGCGATGTAAGGCAACGCCACCGACGCAATGGCCGTGTCCAGCACCTCCATAAACGTGGGCAACATCACGGAAACCGTGACCAGCCATGGGTTTACGCCCTGCGTTAAGGGGTAGCGGGTTTGGGCCTCGGCAGTCGGCATGGTCTTTGGAACAGATGAGCTTACCCGATCCGACCAAAGTGCGGTTGTGGCGTAAGACACCGAATCGGGAGCTAACCCTTTCAAACCGTGTGGCAGCGATTACTAAACTCTTTGAGTTGGCTTATGCAAATATAATCAAGAAAAGTTGACACTAATACACTCAATCATGCATCTTATTAAATGTCTAAACTCTATCGTCAGGCAGGAAACCAAATATGGGGAAAATCATTGGAATTGATCTCGGGACCACGAACTCGTGCGTCGCTGTTCTCGAAGGCGGTGAGCCAAAAGTCATTGCAAATGAAGAGGGTGCACGCACAACGCCTTCGATCGTCGGCTTTTCGAAGAGCGGCGAGCGCCTGGTTGGCCAGGTCGCAAAACGCCAAGCCATTACGAACCCCGAGAACACCATCTTCTCCATCAAGCGCTTTATGGGCCGTCGCTATGACGAAGTGAGCGACGAATTGAAAATGGTGCCCTATAAGGTCGTCGCGCAGGGCGACCATGTCGCCGTTTTGGCCCAGGGCAAGGAATATACGCCGCCCGAAATCTCGGCCATGATCCTCCAAAAGCTCAAGAAGAGCGCCGAGGCCTATCTCGGTCAGCCTGTCACCGAGGCTGTGATCACGGTGCCGGCTTACTTTAACGACGCGCAGCGCCAGGCCA
>PLKY01000272.1 GCA_003140785.1 Acidobacteriaceae bacterium
GGCAGTCTGCGCATCGGAATAATCCTGGTGTTTTTCATTCATGGGCAGGTTTTTAGGCTGCCACCGTACCTCCGCGTTCCTCGGCAGGCACGAAATCCTGTTTTCTGCGTTCGACCGCAACCATCCAGGCCACCATCTTCCTGGCTACGGCCAGTGTGGCGCGGTTGCGATTGCCCCGCTGTTTTTCCTTTTCGTAAATCAGGCTCAGTTCATGGCTGTATCTCGGTGCCAGCTTCGCGGCTTCCACCAGCACCTGCTGGATATGCTTGTTGCGCTGCTTGGAAATCGGTGTGCGTACGACCTTGTCTGCTGAACGCTTCTCGGCTCCGCACAGTCCGCAATAACTGATGGCGTTTTTGATCGATTGGAAGCGTGCCACATCCCCGATCTCCAGAACCCAAGTCAGGGCCGTAATCGGACCCACTCCGGGAACTGTCCTTAAACGCTTCAGCCTCTCGGACAGCAGCGGGTCCCGCTCCAGAGAACTCAACAGCGCATAGTCCAGCTTCTGCGATCGGTTAATCGTCTCCCGGCTCAGCTTTAACAGCGGCCTGACACAGTCGATCTCTTCGTTGCCCGCCATCAGCTCGGTGAAGTAGCCCACCTTGTGCAACCGCTGCTTGTTGTAGCTCACACCGGCCTCCATCAACAACCCTGAGATCCGGTTCTTCATCTGAACCATCTGCTTCACCAGCAGTCCGCGATAGCGCAACGTACGCCGCCGGTCGCGGATCTCGGTCGATGTCATGTAGCACTCCGGAAGGAAATCACATCGAAGACAGTCGGCGATCTTGCTGGCATCGATCTTGTCGTTCTTCCTCTTCGCTGCGGCAATGGCCCGCAGCATCAGGGGATGGGCAACCTTCACCTTTTCGGCATGCGGAAGCAGGTGATCGTAGATCCAGCCGGTGAAGATCGTCGCTTCCATGGCTATCATCCGGGGTTGGGGAAGAGTTTTGATCCAGGCATCAAGTTCGCGCCGTGTCGATCCGATCTTACCTTCCTGATGGATCTTGCCGGCCGCGTCCTTCACGCAATAGCTGATCGTCTTCTTGTGAACATCAAGTCCGATGTAGTACATACTGTCTCGAGGAGCCTCCTTGGGTAGTTCTCTGAATCAGCCTCACAGCTGAGTTCAGCCTTTGTAACACCCTCGTGCTCCTCCTCGACTTATCATTCAAACAACTCACGCGCAATCTCAATCCCGGACGCTAGCCGAAGTTTCGCAATAAGGAAGGGAAAACAAGGCTAATTCATTTGTTTGCCATAGTCGCACTCAAAAAGTCGGTGCTCTCCACTTGCGCGGCACACCGTTCGCACACCGGCTGAGACACGACATCGCGACACTCGCAATCGGACGGCCCGGGCCGGCTGATGCCGGATCAGCCTACCGGAGCTCGAACGCCGGGGACCGTCACTATAGAATCAAGCATTTGCCTTTAGAATAAGCCCGCACGGAAGCACTCTAGTCTGTTCGCCTAACTGCCTGTGGTGCAANNCCGCACGGAAGCACTCTAATCTGGTCGCCCAAGGTACTGATTTGGCACATTTGTGTACGCACTGCATGGCACAGTCTACGGCACAGCTGATTTAGAGCTAGGTTGGCTGCCTTTTTGCGAACGATTTTCACGCATGCGGTCAACATCAAGCGGAGAATTAGTTGGTCGACCAAGGATGATCTGCGAGCGCTCGATAGTTGGCAGGTGCAATCTCACCCGACCGGCGCAGAGGTGATCCGGTTCGGAACCCTCTCGGCCAGCGGTACAGAGACTTTGAAGACCGGAAACTTGCTGGATCAATAGTCTGAGGGTGACAGATCCGAAACGACAATTTGACAACTTTCGGGCCATCCCCCAATCGCCCTCCATCATTTGTGCTCGTTGAACGGGTTCATCTGAACCTCATGGGTCTTCTTCGCGAGGAGCACGAGGCCCGCTTTTCGTTCGCGCAACTCCAGCGATCTCAGCTGGCTTGCAGCACCGGAGGCGTCGCCGGATGCTCTCTGCACTTCGGCCAGTGCCATTTGCGCTTCCCACGAGACACCAGCGGATCCTGAAGACTGTGCAGCCTTCTCTGTGACTTCAAGCAGAGTGCGCGCCGAACGTAAATCGTGCTCGGCGAAGAGAATCTCTCCGAGTTCGAGCGAGAAGCGAAGGCTCAGATCGCGATTCTCGGTCTTCTCGTTCAATGGACGCAGCTTTGCCATCTCGCTCTTCGCTTCGACAGTCTTTGATTGCTCAAGCAGCGCCCTGGTCAGCACAAGCCCTGCTTCCAACTCGTCGTCGCGCATTTCCGCCTTGTCTAGCTCGTCTCTGCAAACGTTCGCTTCACGCTCAGCGTCCGCGGCATTGCCTTCTTCAATCGCCAACCGCGCCAACGCAACTCGTGTCTGCAAAACGGTTTCTTTCTCACCAATTTCTTTGCGGAGCCTGAGCGCAGCCTCAAACTTCTCGCGGGCTTCCCGCAGTCGGTCCCCGTTCATCGCAACTTCGCCTAGCCCTGCAAGACCAAACGCAGATGCGCTCTTGTCCCCGATTTCAGAACCAATCGCGAATGCCTTCTCGTAGTTTGCTTGTGCTTCTGACAGTTCTGCTTTCTGCAACGCAATCGACCCCAAATCCGCTTTGACCAGTGCTATGCCGGATCGGTCGCCCACCAATTGATAACCAGCGATCGCTTGTTCCAGAAGCTTTCGGGCTTCAGTCAGCTTTCCACGGGTCAACAAAACATCTCCAACGTTGTTCGATGAAGCGGCGAGCCCTTCTGTGTCGCCGACGGCGCGAAACACATCAATCGCTTGTCGCCACATCTCCTCCGCTTTGTCCAGGTCACCGTGCTGGTAAAGCAGAAAGGCGAGGTCATTCAGTGTGCGCGCTGCGTTGTTGCGATCTCCTGCGCTGAGGTAGCTATTGCGCGCGAGCATGCACTCTGAAATAGATTGATCAATCGATTGAGAGCCTGAGGAGCCCTGCTGGCACAGGACGCCGTAACCGCGCGCAACCATCAATGTGGCCCCTTGCGCCGATGCTTTGGAAATCGCCCTTTTGGCGGCTGCACGGGCTTTGGGAAGATCGTAGTAGATCATCACGGACGCATCCATCAGATCGATGCGCGGATCGTCGCCAACCGGCGATGGCAATTTGCGCAGCGAGCCCAATGTGCTCGCCGCGTCTGCAGGATTCAGGTGGAGTTGCGCCGAGGCGAGACGCAGNNAGCCCATAGGTCAAATTGTCAGGGAACAAGTTGCGGAGCGTTCGATAGGCGGCGGCCGCTCCTGCCCAGTCGGACAAGGTTTCCCGGTATTCACCCTGGATAGCCAAGGCGGTCTCCGGCGCCAAACCACGCGCGCATCGTAGGGCAACCTTCGCCTCATCGCGCGCTTCATTTTCGTATCCGAGCTTTGACCATGCCTCAGAAAGTGCGGAGTGTGCCAGAGCGAATTCAGGATCGGCTGCCACTGCTCGCTTCAGAAAATCCCGCGCACCGACGAAATCGAAGTCATAACTTCGCGCGCGGCCTTCGCTGAAAAACTGCAATGCAACCTGGTTGGTCGATCCTTGAAATCGCGGCGCATCTCGTCCCGGGGCCAAGCTCAGCGCGGGATCGAGGCTTTCACGCAAACGGCTGCCGGCCTGAGCTGCAATGTCGAACAGATCGCTTTGCTCGCCGGTGATAGCGTCTGCCGTGATGGTTTCTCCCAGAGCCGTGTCTTGCGCCCTGAAATCGAGTCGAATTCGATTCTTCTGGCCATCCTTCAGCAGGGTGTACGAGCCCACCACGACAACGTCTGCTCCGAGGCTCGACCGAAGACGCGTCAGCGTCTCCTTCGCCAGCGTGTCTTCAAGAGTGAGCGAGAGATCATGCTTCGCATTCTCCACGTCTTCTCCCGACACGAGGAGCAAGTCGCCATTTGCGCCCAACTCCGTATTCAGCATCTCTGTGAAGGCTGTCGACAGCCAATCTTCGGTCGCGCTTCCCGAGACGTTTCTGAAGCCAAGCACGGCAACGGAGTGGCGCAGTTTCGTTTGCGACCCACTGACAGGGGGTGACGCAGCCGCATGTTTCAGCGCGGGGCGAAGATGAAACGCAGCGAATCCCAGCCCCGCTGTCACGCAAAGGAGCGCGACTCGAGTCCAGAGCTTTCGCCGCCGCATTTTCGCGCCTTGTAGGACAGTGTCCGAATCAAAAGACCCAGAAATGGGCGCTGTTTCCGGAACTGGCGCTGGGGTCAGGACCGAGACCGGGGTTGGGACTGGGACTGCGAGCGTGGGATCAGGCTGTCCAGACGGTTTGCTCTTTTCTTCGACCAGCCCATCGGGCGAACCCTGAGACTTCAGCTCTGCCGTGACCGGGGCAATGAACCGGTAGCCGCGGCGCGGCAGGGTTTCAAGAAATGTCGGATTGGTCGCGCTGTCTCCCAGCGCCTCGCGGACTTTCAGAACCGCTACGCCCAGGCTCTTGTCGAAATCGACGAAGGTATTGCCCGGCCACAGCCGCTGCCGCAACTCCTCTCGGGTGACAATCTGACCGTTCTTCTCCAACAGGAAAGCAAGCAGCTGCAGTGGCTGGTCCTGCAGTTTGATGCGGAGCCCGTTGCGCGTGAGGGAAAGCGCAGATACATCGAGCGCAAAGAGGCCAAAGCGATAGATGACTTCCGGAGCGCGAGAATCATTTCTGTTCGTGTCTTCCATCAGAATGCCTATCCGCCCGAAGGTCCCCCCAGTCTAGCACGCCCTCAAAATCTTCCGGGCCAGTTAGTTGGCGTCCGTAAATCACTCATGCGAGATAGCTTGGCGGTTAGCTTCGCGTTGATCGCGGATTAGTTTGACGCCGTGCCTTGCCACCCTCATAGTCGCCGCATCTTGGAGGTCGTCATGGAAGAACATCTGCAACAATTGCGCCAATCGGTCCGTAAGAAGCGCGCGCCGGGAACCAGAATCGTTGTCGGAGCCGGAGCAGCGGTGCTACTCGCGGTCTTCTTTGGCATATCGAGCCAGAAGGAAGTCGACGCCGCAAATTTCTTCTTCCCGATCAAAGGGGAAGGAAGGGCCGGCGCCATTGCAAAGTTTGTCGATCCCTTCACAATCACAAACTCCGTTATCTCGGAGGCGCTCGGGAACATTGGCATCGGCACCGGGACTCCCCAGGCGAAGCTGGATGTTCTGGGAAATGTGCGCATCGAAGGCGCCGGGAGCGGCCTGGTCTTTGCGGACGGTTCGATCGTCCATAATCGCGCCGAGCTGATCGGTCCACAAGGGCCGCAGGGGATCCCGGGACCGCAGGGGCCAACAGGGGCAGTCGGTCCTCAGGGTCCAACAGGGCCGACGGGGCCAGCAGGAGCAACTGGCGTGAGCCACGGATATGTCTCCGTTTCCAACTCTGATTCCTTCGTGGCTCTCGATAACAGCTTCCCAACAGTAGCGTCTGTCACGGTACCCGCCGGCAGCTACCTGCTCTTCGGAAAGACATGGTTGCAGAACACAGATGGTTCAGATCAGGACGGCATTTGCAACCTCAGTACCGGCGATCACACCCGGGTACGTCTGGGAGGCTACAACAGCGCTGGCTACTTTCAGTCGGTTGTAGTCCAGGATATGGCCGTCAATGTTCCCGACGGCACCACGATCTCCATGACCTGCGCAACCTACAATGGCGGGGCCGAGAATTCAAAACTCACTGCGATCCCCGTGAACGCGGTTAACTGAACGGGCGGTCATGGAGTCTTCCTCCCCCGGACGCAGCAACGGGTTCGCGTGCAATCGCAAGGTTGTCCAGTCCGTGAACCCGTTTTCTTCTCCCTCGGGACTCTAAAGGACGCTGGAAGGAAAGTGGCGTTCAGTCTGTCCAACCCAACGAGCATTTCCGATTCAGCGCGTTTGACGACGTGGAAGTCAGCCAATCTCACCCCAAGCCAATGGAGGAAATACATCATGAATAAATTCACATCAGGCGCCACTGCGGCGGCGGGTGTTGCTCTAGCGAATCTAAACGACCTGTTGTGGGTCGCTTTTCCCGGCGGTGGAGGCCTAGGCGCTGCTGAGCCCAATTACAAGCTCAATATCATGCCGGTTAATCGTGACAATCCAAGCGACGCCTGGAGCTTCGAAAGATTGCTGGTGTTGGAGAACGACACAACGATGCAACAACCGGCATTGGCGGAATTCGACGGAAAACTTTGGCTTGCCTGGACTGGGACTGATGCAGCGCACCGACTGAACCTGTTACCCATCACGGTGAGCCCGACCAACCATCTGAGCGCCGACTTGCAAAACAAAATAATCTTCAATTGGACCGCCGCCGGGGGCCCGTCCTTGGCAGTTCGTCAAGTGATGGTGAATAAACAAGTACAGCAGCGGCTGTATTTAACGTTTTGCGCCGGAGGCGGTTTGGGAGCCGCAGCGCCCAGCGGCGAGCTCAATTTTGCCTATTCCACCGACGGAAGAAGCTGGCCAGAGTCGCAGCATGTGGTGTGGAACCAATATCACAGCCTGCTGTCCCCGAGTCTTACCGAGGTCCCGATCGGAGCGGGCCTTCCAACCGAGCCGCCCGACCTGTTCGTCGCCTTTACAGGCACTGACCACAGGCTTTATCTCTTGGGCCCAACTGATCATGCTCATTTAAGTGGCCTGAAGTACATTGGAGACAACGATCCCGAAACAAGCGACTACGCGCCCGCAATCGGAGCATACAACAACGCCGGCACCTGGGCACTGTTTTATGTTTGGACCGGATCTGGATCCAATCGCCATCTGTATTATCAGGATGGTTTAGGATTCAGCACACAGTCCGCCAACTACCACTCGGCCTATTCTGAAACCTCGGCATTCGCTCCGGCAGTATTGGGTATCGCAGAGCACCGGTACGTTGCGTGGGCTGGAACGGATGCGGCTCACCGGTTAAACGTTGCAGAACTCAACGAATTGCACACCATTCCTTCGTAGACGCTCGCAACTTTGCGCCACCCCATGTGAGAAATATCTGACACCTGATGTGGTGGCCGCAATGTCCCTCCCCCGGACGCAACAATGGGTTCGCGTGCATTCGCAAGGCTCCCTCCGCGAACCCGATTTGCCCTCAGATTGAGGGTGGCGCTTCAACTTACCCAGAGACCTGCAGGAGAAACTCTGTGCTATCGAGGAACATTAAGCCGACGCATTCCTTTTCAAGCCCGCCAGCCTTGGCCCTTGCCACTGTCCTGGCAATAGCCGCGTTCACCGCGCCTCCGCCTGCCGCAGCAGGGAGCGGTGCCTGGATCGACAACGGCGCCACCGCTTGCGAGAAATATCTGACACCTGATGTGGTGGCCGCGATTCTGCGCACTCCTGGCGGCCGTCCGCGGCGGCTCGACGCGCACTCGTGCAATGTTGGCCCGATTTACATCACCCTGAAAGTCGCGGACATCGATGTATTCCGGTCGGAGGTGCCGAGGGTTTTCGGCGCACATCCGATAGGCGGCATCGGCGACGGCGCGTACTGGAACGGGGCGGGTGCCCTCTCTGCTGTCAAGGGCCATGATCGCGGCTGCGACGTCAGTGTCATCGACCCCGGAGCACCAAAGATGCACAACGCGGAGCTTGGGCAGAACCTCGGGGAGATATGTAACAAGTTATTCGCCATACCGTGATTGACGTCGCGCACCGCATTGTAAGGAATGTTGCGTTCAGCTTGTCTAGCATGCCCTGAACAGCCTCGGCACCTGGATACCCCTGATATCTCCTTTGGGGTTGGCGGTGCTAGCGATCCACGCTGCCGGGGCTATAGACGAAATCGCAATCTTAGGAGTTACCACACAATGATCAAGTCTTCCGGAGGAAGCGGATCGCTGCATAGCGATTGTCGAAGGTTTTGTGAAAAGCATTCCGCAAGACTCGCCCTTTTGTTGTTTCTGTCAACGCCGCTCTGTCGCTCCCAGGATGCGTCGTGCAAAGCGGTGGCCGATGCGCAAATCCTGTTGGCCAAGACCCCGCACCATGTTGTTTCCACAGACGTCCAACCCGGTCGCATTGTGAACTCCGAATCGATCTCGACTCCAGGCGGTGTCTTCTGGAGAAGTAACGGAATCTGGCATCGATCCACTTCTTCCATGCAGGAGTTTTCACGGGCTACTGCTGACGCACTCAAGGAACTACGCGGCTGCAACCGCGTTGGCGATGAGTTGGTCGACGCTCGACCGGCTACGAAATACACGCTGCACAACGCCGCAAGCGGTGGAGATGAAACGGTCTGGATCGCAAAAGGAAGCGGGCTTCCTCTCAAGACGGAGGCTCTGATTGAGAGTCGTCGAATATCCAGCCACTACGACTACAGCAACATTCAACCGCCAGCCAATGTGCGTTGAGGGCAAGCCTAGTCTCTTTGAGGAGGTCGAACCATGAGCAAGTTCTGCGGAACATGTGGATCCCCGCTGGATGAAGGACAGAAATTCTGCGGAAAATGCGGAGGGGTCAACGCGGCAACTCAGCAAACGCCCGCAGAGCAGCCCTATACCCATCCGGCGCAACCGGCCTTCGCCCCAGTTTCACAGCCGCAGCCGGTTCTAGCCTCAGCCTCGACCCAGGCCCGCTCCAACGCGTTGCTCANNGTAGTCATCATTTTCGTCGGTGGGATCGCCGCGCTCGGCGCCGTTTACTATGCCGTGCACAAGATCAAAGAAAAAGTGCAGGCGGTGGCGCATCAGGTAGAAGGCGACACTCCGTCCTTAGCTTCAAGCGGACTTGCTTCCCTCGTTCAAAAGGCGACAGGCTCCGCAGCTGCAAAAGACGATGACAGTGGCGGTATGAAGGGAGATCCCTGCCGATTCCTCAGCAAAGAGGACGTATCCCACGCCGTGGGCGTCGAAATCATTCGAGCGGATCCGCAGGACTCCGGATGCAACTACATCGCCAAAGGCGATCCGGCTGACATGGTCTCAAAACATATGACGTCAATGGTGACGAGTCAGGCCAAGAGTAACGGCGCAAATCCCACTGCCGACCAAACAAAAATGATGCAACAAATCACCGGCGCCTTCTTCAAGCATCAGGAGTCTTCTGATAAGGACCTATCGAAAGAAGCCAAAAGCGGTGAAGTCCCGATCCTCTCGGTCAGCTTTAGTTCAGGAAATGCCGAAATGGAAATGAAGTTGAATCGCATGGGCTTCAATTCAATCAAGGCTGGTAACGCTGAAGGCAAAACCACCGACCAATCGGCAACAGGCGATCTCGACGGCATTGGCGACGAAGCCTACGAGATGGGTGGAACGGGGCTCATCGTCCGCAAAGGACAAAATGTGGTGCGCTTGATGTTTCCCTACTGCCCCTGCGATGCCAATGCGATTAAGCCCCTCGCTGCAAGCCTCGCCAACAAAATGTGAATCGAAATCAATCGCCCTTTTGAGTAAGGAGTTCTCCTAATGAGCTTTTGCCAGAGCTGTGGACGTCCCTTGTCTGAGAACAATGCAGCGTGCCCCGTCTGTCTCGCCGCTGCGCCTGCCGTAGCCGCTGTAACGGCAGGNNGTCCGGCCTGCAACCACACACCGCCGCTGCGCTCGCATATCTCGCGGGTTTCGTCACGGGCATCATTTTTCTCGTGATTGACCCGTTCAAGGCCGACCGCTTTGTGCGCTTTCACGCCTTTCAGTCCATCCTCTTCAACGTCGCGTGGATAGGCCTCTGGATCGCATGGATGACCGTGGGCTTTGTGCTGGGCGCTGTCACTAAGGGCCTCTTCTTCTTTATTCAAATGCCCATTGACTTGTTGGTGATGGTTGGCGGTTTCTGCCTCTGGGCGTACCTCATGTACAGCGCCTCTCAGGGAAAAGCCTTCAAACTACCCGTCATCGGCGCGATCGCCGCGAAGCAGGCGGGTCTCTGATGACCTCCCCTGTCCCGTGCTTTCGACGCTTGTTGCCGGCACGTACAACCGGCCGGCATGCATTGCGCGGATTGCTCGCAACCCTGATGTTGCTTGGCGCATGCAAGCATGCCTCCTCACCATCGAGCGAGCGGCAGCAGCAATCTTCGTCGGCTGGCTCCAACGCCACTGGGGGCGCAGGCTTCACTCAAGATCTCTTCAATCCGAAGTCGCATCCCGAGGCGACCGTCGTTCACCCCGTCGATCCTCGCACTCTGTCTGCGTCCCAGATCAAATTTGGAATCGCTCCTCGTCGCGATCCCTCCGTCGACTACCAGCCGGGCATCATCCTCATGGAGAACGGAGACAAGGCCATCAAATCCGTCGGCACAGACGGCATGACCTGGACCTTTGACGCCAATGCGCCGCAGGTCAGCGATTTTGAGGTGGGCAAGGTTGTCTTTGCGACGAGCCGCGCCGTCGGCCGTGTCATGAGCCTCAATCGTCAAGGCGATTCGGTCAGCGTGATCCTGGGCCCCATCCAGCTCACCGACGTGATTTTGAACGGCAGTTTCGAAATGAACCAGGCTGTCGACTTGAACAACATGATCTCGTACGTCGCGCCAGATTACCCCGAGCCGCCGGATACCTCGGCGCAGGCGACCACGAGCTTCAACAGGAATAATTCGCCCAATCATGTCGACGAGAGCATGATTCTTTTCCGTCCTTCGCATGATGGAAAGTGGGTTCCCGCTTCAATGGTACGAACCTATGGGGACGGTCGACGCGTTTCCTATCGCAAGGAAGGCCGCTTCTGGTCCGCCAACACAAGTTACCCAAGTCGGATTGCAAGCGGGCAGGCAGGCATTGGGTTTGGTGGAGCGAGGCTGGTGCGCACTGGCGGCCAGGCATTTCAGATGCCGGGCGCGCCCGGAGTCAATGGGGTCCATCCCCTGAATATCCCCATGCAGCCCATGACCCCGCCGCCGACGCTCGGTCAAGCTCCCGTTGTCGATCTTCAGGGCATGAAGGCCATACCGCTTGCCGGAAGCGATGGCGGCGTCGGCGTCGAATACGACTACAACAAGAATGGCCTCCAACTACGATCCTCCGGCTACATGACCATCCGCAATTCCGGCATCCAGTTCTTCCTGCACATCAAGAATGGTATTCAGGACTGCGGTGTACGTATCAACGGCAACGTCGGTATCAAGCTTCATCTCAACGCATCCAGCAGCCAGGCCTTCAGCGCCAACATGCACAAGAAGATCTGGCTGCCCATCGATCTGTCCATCCCCCTGGGCGGGCCTGTGCCGTTGTCGCTGACGTTCAACTCAGCCTTCACCATCGATACGGCGTTCAGCGCAAAAACCTCGATCCTCAATGCAGAAGGAGAGTACTCATTCGGCGCTGGAATCGAGGCAGGATATTGGGCGAAGGCTTGGCGGCTGAACGTGCCTACCCACGCCACTGCAATCACCGATCTGGGCAACTCAACTGAGGGGATATCGGTGGGGATCAACTCCGCCGTGATGGGCTTCGACGTACGGACCATGATCGGTATTGGCGCATTCGGATTCAACACCGGCGTTTATGCCGGGTTGAGATTTGCCGGTACCGTGTTGCGCGCTCCAGACATCGCCTTTCCCTGCAGGCAGGGCACGATCGAGGCCTTCATCGATACCGGCGTCGGTAACTCCCTTCCGGGATGGGCTACAGACGCCATCAACGTCTTCATTGCTCCTTTCACAAGTAAGAGGGTCGATCGAGCTGGGTCCTTCTTGAAAGGGCCGAGCCAAGGCCTTTTCCAAATCGTGACCCAGGTTCCCCCCGGCTGCGCCACTCCAAAGAAGAGTGGAGGTTAGTCCCGATGGCCTACTGTACAAAATGCGGGAACGAACTCGAAGAGGGCGTACTGTTCTGCACTCGCTGCGGCGTATCTGTTGAAGCCAAGGCGCAACCCGCGGCGCCGGGTGCACCAGCGGAACCGGCAACGCCTGCCTCACCGCAATCATCGTCAGCAGCTCTTTGGCAAAACGTCACCCCAATCGCGCCCCAACAGCCTGCCACGGACAACAAGAGTGGATGCATGCCCACCGTACTCGTTGTTCTGGGGGTGCTGGCGCTGGTTGCGGCTCTCGGCATCGGTGGTGTGGTGTATGCCGGATACAAAATCAAAGAGAAGGCCGCAGCATTTCTGCACCAGACAACTCCCGACGCAACGACGCCCGGCGAGAACAAACCGGGATCGCCAGCCGCCAACCCTTCCGGCAACCCCGCGGGAATACTCGACGGACTGACAAAGATGCTTGGCGGCGGAGAGGATGAGGGTGACCATGTCGAAAGCATCAACAACACGGCCCCTGTAGAGCCGTGCCCTGACGCTTCGCTTCCTTTCCAGGGAGCGGCGAGGATTCCGCTTCAAGCGGGAACAGTGATCACCACTGCATGGGGTATGAAGAACGGCGATGTGGAGAGCCGAGACTCAGTAACTGACACAACGCCGACTTCCTTTGTGCAGGAAGAGAACACAGGGGCGTTCAAAGACGATGATGGCCGTAGTTGGAAAGCTTCCAGCTATCGGGACACGGTCTGCAATGCAGACCTCGCAACAGCCAATACCTATGTAACGGTCACGTCAATGCACATGCCTCACTTGATTCACGGTGTGACTCGACTCCGACTATCAAGTCAATCCTTTAACGAGGCGAAGCGAAATGGCAAGACCACGATTCGTTATTTCGATCTCACGACGATCGGCAACGATATAAAGCCAAACTACGAGGAAGGAGTATTCACTCGGGTCGAACCGGACGACGTTCCCTATCCGATGATCGTGAACGACCAACGGGTCAACTTACCTGCAATTCACCTCGCAGGCACGATGGATATTCACGGAAAAGATCCGAGGCCGAAAAAGGATCGTCCATTGCACACCGCTGCCGATTTCTATGTCATCGACGATCCGCTAAACCCGCTCGTGCTGCTGATGAAGTTGAAGGATCCGGCTCTTCACGATGGAAACTTCAGAATCGAGGTCGTAAAAATCGAGTACAAAACTGCGGACCCGGTCAACATGGTCGAAAAACAGCTGACCGAAGAGAAACGTGCCGTCACCTACGGCATTTACTTCGACTTCAATAAAGACACCATCAAACCTGAATCCGAGCCGGTGCTGAGGCAGATCGTGCAGGCGATGACGGATAACCCCGGCTGGAAGCTGACTGTCAACGGACACACCGATAACATAGGCGGCGACGCGTACAACCTCGACCTATCCAAACGCCGTGCGGCGGCCGTGAAGCAAGCTCTTGTCACCCGTTACCACATCGCCCCTGACCGTCTTTCTACAAATGGCTACGGCNNGCGTCGAGCCTCATCGATACCAATGACACGCTCGGGGGCCGCGCACGCAACCGCCGCGTCGAACTAACCCGCGAGTAAGGCACACCGCCCTCCGCGACAACAAAGCCCACTTTCATGAAACGAAGCCTAATGAGGCAGATGTCACGACTGACAGGGACGCCAATCTCGAGCTTCGCCACCGTCGCCAGCGGGAAGGTAAACGCTAGATGAACATGCTGACAGTCCGGTCTGTACCAAAGATTCACTCAACGAATTCCTGAAAGGATGAATATGAATCGTCTCGCTTCCCGGGTTTTCTCGCCAATCACGCTACTTGCGTTCTTGCTCGTCGCCTTTGCACTGCCGGCGAGGGCGCAGCTCTTCTCAATCATCTCCAACACCAAGGTGAATACCAACACCAACACAATCACCATTACCGGCAGCGGATTCGGTTCCAAAGTTAAACCTACGGTTTATCTTGGAGGGACAAATCTCAGTGTTAGTTCTTTCACCGCCACAAGCATTGTTGCCAGCCTCGGATCGGTCACCGCACCGGGCACTTACATGCTCACGGTAACCTCCGGCGTAACCTTCGCGGCGGCGGACGTCACTCTCGGTGCGGTCGGGCCACAGGGGCCGATCGGCCCACAGGGACCAACGGGGGCAACCGGTGCGACAGGGGCAACTGGCGCAATAGGCCAAGCTGGACCAACTGGTGCGACAGGCCCTCAGGGAGCACCGGGACCTACATTGCCTCCGACCTTGTATGGCGCCGCTTTCTCGGGTGGTGTAATTAAAGGCAGCGGCAACTCAGGAACCGACATCGCCGATCTCACGCTTCCGCCGGGCGCCTACCTTCTCCATGCCGTGGTGACCGGGCCGCAGGGGACGAGCGACACGGTCAGTTGCAGTCTATTCGACGACGCCAACGTCTCTGGGACGGGCAACGCTCTCGCGTCAGGCGAAGTGAACCTGGCGGATGCGACGAACGTGCCTGTTCTGGGGACCATCACCATTCCGAGTTCCCTCTCTACGGATACGGTGCGCCTGTTCTGCGGAACCGCGAATTCTACAGAGGCGGGTATAACGGCCAGCTACATAGCCATGCCCGTTACAGTGGGCTCGTTTCAGGTCTTCACGAACACCGTCGGGGGAGAAACGACCGGACCTATAAATGGTGGGTGGGACGTTACGAAAAATCAGAATAACTAGCGAATATCGCTGCTGGGTGGGAAGGACGTTGTGATCCGTTTGGCCCTATGGAAGCGGAGAAGTGGCCGAGCGCATTCGTGCGCACGATTGGGCATCCCCCGCTCTGGGACCGCTTGAAAGCTGGTCCTAGAGCCTCAGGATGACGGTCGGCCTCGTCCTCGCCCAGGGACCCGTCAGTTACCCGCCCCTAGATCAAAAATCGGCAGCGCAAGCACACCGACCTCCAGCGTCCGAACTCATCTGCCTATCTGAGAAGATTCACTCGGATCGAGCATTGCCCGATCTTAATCACCCACCAAAGACAGTAGCTTGGCGGCGATTTGTAATCGCGGTAGAGTTGTGGACTGCTCGTCAGGTATATGGGAGGAAACACTCGCTGTTTTTCCGCTGTATAGGTATCCGCAGACTGGCTGTGGTTCAGTGAACCGACCTCAAGTGAAGGCCGCAGTGTTTACAGATCCAGTCCACCTGGACGTAAAACGTCATCCCGGGCAAATGCTCCGAAAACCTGTTGCGGGCTTGCCGACCCAAGTGGTGAACGAAAAGGGAGATTCTCATCAAGAATCTGGCGCCCCAATTTGTGCTGAGCTTTCCGCAAGGGTGAGAATCCCGAAATACCATTCGATGAACCGTTCGATGGCGTACCTTTGGCTCCGACGCGATTGGGCGGAGGCGAGAGTATTGAGCACTGATGACCGCGATTGTTCCAGTTTCGGGATTGTGAAGTTGGCAAGGCGAGCCTTGGCAAACATCAAATGCTGCCACGTGTTCTCGTTTTATGCTGCCACCTACGCTTTTGGGGATTCCGGAGCAAGCCCTTCCTTTCTACACCTTGTCGCTCATAACTGCCCTGCCGCCTTCAGGTCGGCGGCAAACGAGGCGAGCGACATTACGAGCGTCAAAGGCTTGCCGCTCAAAGGCACAGCGCCGTAACTGGCGTACCATCGGGCCGCGCGATCGTTCTTCGCATCGATAATGAGCACAACGCCGCCGACCTCAGCCGAAGCGCGCAGGCAGCGCCGCGCGGCGGCGGCGAGGAGTTGGCCGCCGATACCTTGGCCCTGGCAACGCAGGTCTGTAGCAATGCGCGCGAGCCGGAACCCGGGCACATCGTGCCGGGCGAGGCCGCGGCGAACCGTCTCCGGCGTGTCAGCGTAGGCCAGAGCGCCCGGAGCCAGGCTGTAGAAACCAAGAATGCTCTTGTTGTTTGCGTTGTCAATTGCGAGAACGGTCTTCGCGGCACCAGATTCATGGCTTTGGCGAGCGTAACGCTCGAAGAAGTCATTCATGGCCGGATCGCCACAATCGAAAGACTTCCGATCATGCTTTTTCGAGATTGGCTCTTCGTGCCAGGCGGGAACTCTCATCGCCGTTTTCGCGTGGGCTTTGGCATTCGAGCGATGGCTGCCCGCAGCTTAGCATTCGGCGCTGGCGGATTTTCGAGCAGGTTCAGCACCAAAAAGCTGTCGCGCTCGGACAAGACGATACGTTCCGACTCCTCGATCACCGCCTTGGCCTCCCGCAAGGCGGGTTGGAGAACAAACTCCGTCAGGTCCGTGTGCCTCAACGCCGCAGCGCGCACGAGCGTAGCCTTTTGTTCCGGTCGCAGCCGGAGGTTCATTCGTGGGTTGTCGTCCACGGCCACTCTAGGCATAGGTTTCTCCTTGTGTACTTATTAAAAGCGTACATGGTTCTGAGGAGCTTGTCCAGACCCGCCTCCGGCGCGGATGAGGCTGCTGCTCATACTCCACGCTCGCTGGTGGCAGGCTTCGTTGAGAATAGGCGGCCGCATACGATAAGAACGGCTGGCAGAGTTCGTGAGAACCAGTACGGGTATCTACGATGCGGCCGGCAACCCTCAACCACGGCCGCAGTGTTCGAGCGTTGGCATTGCGTAGGTGTGCTCCCTGACTGGATTGGGATCGAAGTCAAGCTGATGTACGATNNCTCGTGGAACTGTTCAGAAAAAACAAGTCGAAGTATTACTGGTATGACTTCACGGTGCGCGGCGAGCGCTACCGCGGGTCCACCAAGGAGACCAACGAAACAAGAGCGCAAAAGGCCGCCGCTCTCAAACTCGCTGCCACTATTAAGGGCAGCGACCCGCTCGACA
>PLKY01000371.1 GCA_003140785.1 Acidobacteriaceae bacterium
GCGTAAGACCGCTCGCGGCGCAGCGCGAGACTTGGAATCTCGTGTCGATTTGTTGCGAATCGCTCTTCCCGCGGCGCCAACTCGCGCAGTCTTCGCAGGCCCTGAACTTCGCCGGGAATCAGAGTTACATCCATCTTCATTCGTCCCAGACCATAATCAAGCCATGGCGTGATCCAGGCTAGAAAGCCGACCGCCAACACACCCATGAGAATTGCTGAACAGACGGCCGCAAAAGAGTGGTTCCGCTTCATAAACGCTGCAATGACAGTCAAGCCTAATGAGACCAGAAATACAAACAGCACCATTCGGCCAAAGGAAGGTATGCCGGCATGGCTGTGCCTGATATAAAGCCAAATCCCTGCCAATGCTCCCGCTGAAGCAAGAGTGAACATCCCATAGCCTGCCAACCGGAACCAATCCGCGGCCCATCGGGAGCGCTCCTCGCTGCGCCAGCTGTCCAACTTCAGTCGGGAAAAAGCAAAGATACTGAACATGGCCTGCAAGAAATAAATGCCATAACGCTCGTTGTCATCTTTCAGATGGAGCACCAGCGAGAATGAAAGTAAGCCGAGGATCGTGGCTAGGACGAGAACAGAGAGTGGGTCGCTGAACGATCTAGAAATCCACTTTAGGGCAGATATTCGAAACCCAAGGCCGACCAAAAACGAAATCACTATAGTTCGCCACTGCCAAAGGATGTGCTGTTTGATCGCAGCTCCGGCTGCATCAGAGGAGTGAGTGAATCCCATGATCCGCCACGCTGCGAGAAAGACGCACAACATAAGAAGAATCGATAGCCAAGTCCACGGAGACCCCAACTTGTCCCAAAACAAAAGTATTCCCACTGCTCCAACGATGTATAAGGCAGCAACGGAATTGGTGGGTACCGCGAGCGCCGGCAATAGGACAAAACCGAGAGCTCGCCATGCAGAAGGCAATCCGTCCGCCGATCCGATCAAACACAGACCTAGAATCGAAGTAATGGCCACCAAACCGTGAAGCAGCGAATGCCCAAGAACCAGGTGACTGAAAGGTCCCCCATCTCCGAGAACTTCGATGCCAGGGATCTTATACAAAATCGCACCGGCCACATAACTGGAGCTATTCGCCTCATTGGAGAAGAGGGACATCAGGGACCCGTAGAAAAAGAGTCCCGCCACAGACATCACTCCTCCAAACTTCCTTCCATTGGCTCTAATCGACAATAGCGTCCCAATCCCGAAACTCGAAATGGTAAGTGCCCAAAGGGACGCGCCGCGCGTAACGCGCGCGAGAGAATCGCCCAGGTCAAGTCCGGTAAGCTCAGAAATCGCCGCAGCCGGCACATAGGGACCAAAATGGTAGAGAAGCTGCGCCGTTGAAGAGCCAGGAGATTGCGGCGGACTCCCGCCGCTCTCGATCGCGGCAGCAATCGCATAAAAATGTTGAGTATCGACGTACATCCAATTGAAGCTTCCGTCCGAACGAAGAACGGCGTCGTTTCGAGCGGACGGAAGAAAGTAAACGAGGCAAATCAGTACAGAAAGTGCAACGAGCGTGCCTCCATAAGCCACGGATTCTTTTGCCCACAACGAGCGATCCGACCAAAGGGCAATCGCTCCGGGAACCAGTAATCCGAACCAAAGGACAAGAACCCAACTCAGAGGCAACCCAAACCTGAGCGCGAGTGCGCCCACTGCTGAGATGGCCACAATGCCTAGCGCCGGAGCGAGAAACAAACCTTGCATCCGCGAAGAAACGGGAAGCACGAGACTCACAACGCCGTAGCCGATCGCAAAGACAAAGATCGTATATCCGATCATGCAGAATGCGGACCACACGCCGGCGGTCAATAACACGACAGCCAACCATGGCACGATTACCAACCCGAGGACTGTCGGTATTCGCCGATTCGAGTGCATATAGGCATTGAGCTTCGAACCGGCTTCCGTCACGTCGCTCGGATTCTCTTGCGCTTCGGAAATCAATATTCTCCCCACATCATTCTCAAACTTATAGGTCCTTGTGCGCACCGAGAGCAAACGCGACTCGCTTCCGGTTCACAAACTTCGGTCCTGCCTCGCGGGTACTCGAAGGTCAGACTTCTGTCAAAACCGCGTCATGCGGTCTCCCAGAACCCAATCGTGCCCAGAGCCGTTTTCCCGACTTCTCGCCAAAGACCCCTATGAGGCAAATCAACAATCCAACTAAACTAAGCCACCGACCTAAACGCTCAGAAGAACTCGCAGGAAGATCGACTTGAACTTTTTCAGTTCCCGGCTGCACTTGCACTTCGAGTAGCCCCTCTGGCATTGCAGGACGAACGAGGAGTTGCCGGCGATCGTTGATCGATNNTTGGGTAATAAAACTGATTGATCATCACCCAGCCGCCCGCCGCGCTGTTCGTTTCAAACTCAATCCGACGGGGCTCCCATTTCGATGCACTCGCACTACCATCGCCCTCTCGGAATCGCACCTTGGGTCCCAAGCTTGCCAAGAGGGACGCCTGTTGGCTCGTGCCTGGAGCAATCCACGTGTGGAACCAACCGTCGTGCTCATTCACCAGCTGCACGCCGTCATTCGGAACAGGCATCGCGTCCTTCTTATAGTGCCACCAGACATTTCCATATGCGAAAAGAGATGGACCAACTACGAAACATGCGACCACCGCGAAAACCAATCTGTGGGACCACTTTCTCCCATTTAAACGCGATAGGAACGAACCGAGGATTGCTGTTGCACCTACGCACAATGGTCCGTTCAATCGCCACGGATACTGAATCGTCTCGTGAAGCAGTGGCAACTCTTGCCATACGAGCGTCGAGAACTTCGACATCATAAAGACAAGAACGCCACAAACGGCGATCCAAAACAATATGTCGCCTCGCGCGCCTCGTGCCTCCCACTTCAACGCAGCGATCCCGGAGACCACGACGACAAACGCCAGGCAGATCACAGCCCAGGAGATCCACTGCAGGAAAACCTCGTGCCCGGGATGAACGATCAGGCGGCGTCCCGTAAAGATGAGTTGGTTACTTAGGAGATATCCTGGATTACCTGACATCAATCGGGAAACCGGCATGTATTTAGCATTCGCAAGAGCGGGCAGAAGATATACCGAAGACAGCAACAAACTCAATACGCCGGCCAATCCAAGCCTTATAGCCATTCTTATTCGCGCACTAGAACCGGGGTTCAGCATTGCCAGGCAAAGCGGAATCCAGCAAAAGATGAGAGCACTATTTGGATGACTGCAAATAAAAAGAGCGAGAGTGATTGCCCATCCAATGAGCGACCTCAGGTTCCCTAAAACGATGCCGGCTGTAAAGTAGAGCAGTAGCGGCATCCACACAAATCCCCAATTCTCTGAAATTGCACACCTGCGATAAAAGTCAATCCCGAGATGGTACGGCATTGCCATGTAAATCACCGCACACACGGTGGCTATCCGTTCTCCGAAAGACGTCCGGAGCCACACAAAGACCGCGAGACCTGAACCTACCAGCGGCAACCACGCCGCGATATTGAACGCGTTGAATCGAAGTGCGGAGGCAATCGGTTCCAGCAACGCAACAACGTAAGCTGGAAGCGGCGGGGAAAGAAAATAACTGGGGCTTCCCAGACCCTTGTTCATTTCGATCAGCCAGCGAGGGTAGAAATCTCCACTCCAAAACTGTTCGACGAAATGTTTCGTGTAGTTCAAGTGCTCATAGGTGTCATGCCCGTTGAGCAATGGCCCATAAAGCAACAGAGGAAGAGCTAGAACAAGAGAGCTTACAACAATAATGAACATTGGCCAAACCGTGCTGTTTGGGCCGGCCGATCTCCGCGAATCGAGAAATGATGGCACGGAACCAAATTGCTTCCCGTCCCGTCCTATGCTTCCGTTGATTAATCTGTCCGCTGGTCGGTTCATGTATTTCTTGACGATCAGTCCTTTTCTACCGGAACTGTTAAGAAACTTAATCCCTTTCAGTTCGATCACACGTTATCTTTGAATACGCATTCCGAAAGGCAGCTCTGCCGCGAATGGAAGAAAGCGAATTGTCTTTCTATTGGCTAATCAGTACGGTTTCTCCAGAGAGGAGAGCTTCTTTGGCCCGTTGCGACAAATACTTCCCATAACGCATGGCCGGCTTTTCAATTAAAAAGTACGAGATTGGGACGATAAGCAACAACAGCGGTAAACCGAGCGAGATGAAGTGGCCGGAAGGCGTGTAGCTTGCTTTCGAAGCGGTAAAGAGTTCCTGCCAAAGATATGTTCCATAGGAGGTGAGGCCGACCGCTTGCATTGGCTTACTGCAGAGAAAAGCCCGAAACCACTTTCCTTTTTCCAGGCTGAACAGCAGCAAAAGGCCAGCAGCGGGAGGAAACACCAGAGAGTCAAAGATGGCCGCTTGCCAACTGCCAAGCTTCACAGGATGGAGCAGCAACAGAAACGCAAGAAGCAAAACGATCAAGGACGGCGTTTCCCGCGCAAAAGCTCGCGCTCGTGTCTCGCAAAGGGCCAACAAAACGCCACAGGAAATACACGCGAACCCAGCTGGAGCGCTTCTTAACATCAGAGCATTAGAGCCTGCGAAAATCCCAGTTATATTCCATGCCACACAAAGGAGAAACACGGCGATGCCTGCCCACCATCTCCATCGCCTGGGCACTACCAACCATACTGTGGGAAAAAGAAGATAAAACTGCTCCTCCACAGCCAAACTCCATGTGTGGCCTACGAACCAACTTCTGGGCGTGAGGTTCGTGTCGCACAGAAAAAGAAGCGACGAAAAAACGGAAAGATGCCGATCATAGATCAACCGAAGAGAAATCAGCGTGAAAACAACCGTAAGATAGAGAAATAACGGCGGCAGAATGCGGAAGGCCCTCCGAGAATAAAACCCTTTCAGAGAAACCGCTCCAGTGCGCATTTCCTCCCGAAGAAGCAATCGGCAAATCACGAAGCCGCTGATGACAAAAAAGATACCGACCCCAAGTGGCCCAAAATCATGAATCATGGGAGAAAGTTCGGGATAGCGCGCCAAAAATCCCGGATGCTGCAGGATGACCCAGTGCGCTGTTATCACCAGGAAAACACTGATTGCGCGCCACCCGTCAAGCTCGCGAAGCCGCGATTCAGCGCTCTTCTTTTCCGGAACATAATCGTAAAGCTCAATAATACTCGCCGAAACGGCGACACTCGTCGACATAATGTACTTCCTTTAAATAAATATCGATCGACAACCGCTGAAAGCTGCTAATAAGTCGTGTGTTTAACTTCTACCTTACCATGCACTCAATCCGCCATCAACCACGAGGCAGTGACCAGTTACATAACTCGATGCATCCGACGCTAAATAAACCAACGCGCCGACCATTTCGTCCGGCTTGGCCATCCGAGCCAGCGGGACACGGGCAGAATAGCGCGACTTGAAAGTCTCGTTCTGCCCGCTCTCCACGCCCGCCGGCACCAGGGCGTTGACCCGTATCCCCGCATCACCCCAATTCGCCGCAAGATATCGAGTGAGCCCGACGACCGCAGCCTTGGATGTCGAATATACAGCTGGGTTACTGATCTGGCGCCCCAAGTAAAAGGACCCTTCATAAATGCGTTTATCCGATGAAACCAGCCCATAAATAGAGGAAGTCTGGATGATGCTTCCGCCCGTGCCCTGCTTTTGCATTTGTGCGCCAACTGCCTGCGCAACGAGAAACATGCCGTCGACGTTGACTGACATGATCTTGCGCCATTCGTGCAACGAATACTTCTCCGTCGTGGCAAAAAATGCATCGAGGTCGGCCGACTTTGATGCTGCATTGTTGTGAAGAATATTGATCGCCCCGAAGCGCTCGCCCACGCGATCCACCATGTTCGACACAGACTCAGGGTCGGAAACATCGCAAGCGAATCCTGCAGCGGGCCTGTTGTAGTCGCGCTCCAGTTCCTCGGCGAAAGCGGCGCAGCGCCCCTCATCCAAATCGACAACCGCAACATTTGCACCGAATTCGGCGAGCCCTTTGCAAAAGCCTTGACCAAGGATACCGACTGCCCCTGTCACGATCGCGGTCTTGCCATCTAAATCAAAAAACGACTTATAGTGAGAGTTCATTCAGAAACACTTCCCTCTTTTCCTTCTGTGCGATTCGACCTGCGATCAGCACGCGCATGATTTCCAGGGTGCGCTCAGGCGGAATGGCCGGCTTGCCCGTCCGGATCGATTCGAAAAACTGCCAAAGCATGCGACGAAACATCGAGAAATTATCAAAGATGTCGAATGCTCCAATCCGTTCCGTGCCAAAGATCTCGAGGTGAAATGTGCGTGCACAATCGCCCAACGCATCAACCTGTACCGTGACCCCATCATCCAGCCGAACTAGAGCCGAATTGGGTGCTCCGGAGAACATCTGGACAGAGACAGGGTGCGCAGCGGTCATTCCAAAGATCGCATCGAGCAGATGAATTCCGTAGTTCTCCCAGTTAAGGACAATTGATCCACGAATCAGCTTGATGCGGCCATACGCAGCAAGATCGGCCCGCGGCTCATCCAGTTCACTGGAGTATCGCATCCCCGAGCAGGACATAAGCTGACCTTTCTCGAGGTAAGGCCTATAGTGACGCAACTCCGAAAGTTCCACGCTGAGCGGCTTGTCAATAAACACCGGCAAGCCCGCTTCAAGAAATGGCTTCGATATTTCGAAGTGCATTTGATAATCGTCGCGCGCAATAATGACAGCATCCACTTGACCGAGAAACTCGCGATAATCCTTGACGCCGTTCGGTATTTGGCAGGCGGCGCATAGCTTTTTGGTGGATTCGGGATACTGAGTCCAGGCATGTGTGACCTTCCAGCCATCGATCCCAAACTCCGATGCATGGCGGCGACGGACATATGCATAGATGCCAGGCCAGCCCGAATCAGCCAAACCCTCATCGGAGTATCCATTGATGATGGAACTATAAGAAAATGGATGACCATTCCCTTCGCTCAATCCGATGATCCCAATCTTCTTTACCAAATCGCCCACCCACCGTCGACGCAGAGATTCTGCCCAGTAATGTAACTGCCCGCATCGGAGCAAAGCAGAGCGACCGCTCCCTTCAATTCGTCGGGCTGTCCAATCCGATTCATTGGGTTCTTCGATCCGAGCTTCTGCATGAAGCCCTCATGCTTCTGGGTCGGCGGATGTGGAAAAGCGCCAGGGCTCAGCGCGTTGACCCGAATCCCGTGGGGCGACAAGAAACTGGCTAGATATCTTGTGAATTGCAGAACTCCCGCCTTCGCCGCCCCGTAACTAGGTGGATTGGCGAATTCTTTGCCGTCGTAAATTCGATAATCTGGTCCAATATGGCCGTACATGGATGCAATATTCAAAATGACGCCGCGCGAAGTGATTAGATCGGGAAAGGCCGCCTTGGTCAGGCGAAAAACCGAGTTGAGGCTCATGTTGATGTCATATTCCCAATCCTCATTCGATATCGATTCCCAGCTGTTCTTATTTCCAGACCACGCGTTGTTCACCAAAATGTCAATAACCGGAAAGTGTTCATGAATCGCATCAATAAACTTCGCGATGGATTCTTTACTGAGTAAATCAACCTCCAAGCCGACCGCCCGAATTGCTCCCCCGTTTTGCCGCTCGATTTCTTCGGCCTTTTTCTGGCATTTCGCCTTATCTCGGCTGGCGAGCACAAGGTTCGCACCCAATTCCGCCAGCGTCTCGCTCATCGCGGCGCTCCTCGCGAGCGCCTCCCGCGTGTGCGGCAGCGGCGCCGTGTCCCCCGGTGTCAGCGTCGGCGACGCGGGCTCG
>PLKY01000278.1 GCA_003140785.1 Acidobacteriaceae bacterium
AGGACGCCGATGACGGTGAATACGTCGCCCTCGCACTCGACATCTTTGCCTATGGGGGATTCGTCGGGAAAGAGATCCTGCGCGGAATCGTAGCCCAGGACCACGACTTTGGCAGCGTGCTCCTCTTCGGATTCGGTCCACAGGCGACCCTCGATCAGCTCGATGTCCTGGGTGTCTTTGATGGCGGTGGTGTCGCCGTTAAGAATCGTGTTCTGAATTTTGTGTGTACCGTGCTTGAGCGAAACGCTGCCCAGTCCAGTCTCAAAGTTCTGGTAGAAGAGGCTGGGATCGACGGCGGCGACATAGGGTAGCTGGCGAATCGCCATGCCGTCCTCGTAGGTGAGCTGCTTGCGATTGAGTTCGGCTGTTGTGGGCCGCTTGCCAAATGGCTCGAAGCGGAAGATCCAGATGTCGTTGGTGCCAAGCGAGCGGATGAACTGGTCGATGTTGGTATTGAGGCCGTTGATCGCGGAGGAGATCAGGATCACGGTGGAGATGCCGATGGAGATGCCGAGAATGGTGAGGCCNNTTGTTTTTGCGCAGCGTGTCGAGGGCGAGTTTGACAGATTCTGTTGCTTGCCCATGCGCCATGAAAGCTCCAAGTAGATTGCAGATTGCAGATGACGGATTACAGCTGCAGGTTGCAAATGACAGGGATCAGGCCCGTCTGAACTAATTCTTCAGGGACTCTACAAATGCGTACATCATCTTTTCTACTTCGTGGGATAAGCCCTCCGCATCGCGTAGCGATACAGCATTACCAAAGCCAAGCGTGCGCGCAATTTCCAACTGCGTCTACAATTCGCAATTGGATCCGCGAGCGATTCCAAGAAACTGCCTGAATTCGCCGANNGTTCGTCCTTCCTTGTCCTTCTGCGATGTTGCTTGGTATTGACACTGCGGAGCGTCTGATCTGGCTGGTGAGGCCGTAACGTTCTTCACGCGGGAAGGCATCTGTCAGACGGTATACAGCAACAGCGAGCTGCATCGCCTTTTGCCAGATCTGCAAATCCCGAAATGAATGAATCATAGGCCGGTCCTCTCTCAAGAGGATTTCAGATGACAGGTTACAGGTTTCGGCTGCGCTTGCCTGTGACATCTGCAACCTGTCATCTGCCACCTGCAATCTGTTACCTGCTCTCACAATTCCGCTCGCAGGGCGACGATGGNNGGATCGAGTTGCGCGGCTTTGTGGGCCGGGTAGACGCCGAAGAAGAGGCCGACAGCGGTGGCTACAAACAAGCTGACCAAGATGGACCAGACTTGAACGGCCGATGGGAACGCGATGATGAGTGTGATGGTTTTGGCTGCGCCGATGCCGGCGATGATTCCAATGAGACCGCCCACGAGCGACATGGTTGCCGATTCAATGAGGAATTGCAGCAGGATATCCTGACGGCGCGCGCCAAGGGCTTTGCGGACGCCGATCTCGCGTGTGCGTTCAGTGACGGAGACAAGCATGATGTTCATAATGACGATGCCGCCGATGACGAGTGAGATGCCGGCGATGGCGGCGACGACCGCGCCGAAGCTGTTGAGGATTTTGCCGAGCAGGTTTTGAAACGTGGCGCTGGTATCGATGGTAAAGGTGTCGATGGCGTTGGGCGCAAGATGCCGGCGAATGCGCATGATGGTGCGCAACTCGTCGGAGACCGCATCCATGACTTCACCGCCGCCTCCGGCATCGACATAGATGTCGAGGGTGGAGTGCGATCCGTGCGATTGGAGAAATGCGGTGAGCGGAACGGCGACCCAGTTGTCCATGCTCTGGCCGAGGGTTTTGCCCTGCCGCTCGCCCACGCCGATGACGGTATAGGGACTGCCATCGACGCGAATCTCCTTGCCCAGCGGATCGCCGGGGCCGAGCAGATTGTCGACGATATCGGAGCCGACGATGGCGACGTGGGAACTGTGCGCGTCTTCAACTTCAGTGAACGCCCGGCCCAGTTCGATATTGAGGTTTGAAAGCGTAGGCATGGTCCAGGTCCAGCCGCGGATATCGGTGTCGGTGCTGGAATGGTTTCCGTAGACAACGCTGCCGGTGACGTTGCGCCGCGCGCCAACCGAGACGCAGGAGCGGCATGCGGAGACCACGGCGCGGTAGTCGTCGAGGGTGATGTCGCGCCGCTTTTGAAATTCAAGATACTCGTCGATGGTGATGAAGGTCTGCGGCATCTTGCTGATGGTGACTACGTCAGCGCCGTAGGTATTGATCTTGGTGGTGACGAATTCTTTGGCTCCGTTGGTGAGCGTGACGACCATGATGACGGAGGCGACGCCGATGACGACGCCGAGCAGCGTGAGGACGCTGCGCATCTTGTTGGCCCAGAGGGATTGCAGTGCGAGCCGGACGCCTTCAATCAGTTCCATGAGTCAGCTTTCCCCTGCGCTGCGGAAGGAACGCGAGACATGCGTTCCGATAACGATTGCAGCGGCCTCGAATGCAGAGATGGAGTCTGGGGAAATGGAGCAGTCTCTTGAAAGAACGAAGCGGCAGAGCCGATCTCCCCGTCAGAACTTTGAACGGGAAGGGCAGACTGGAAGCTGCCGGTCTGCGACCTTTGATGACCCTGGGTGACCGGGCCCGGGGATTGGTCTGTGGCCATATCTCGATTTCCGGTTCATCTATTCATACCGCAAAGCTTCAATGGGGTCCAGATTTGCGGCTTTCCATGCGGGATAGATGCCAAAGATCAGGCCAATGGCGCAGGAGACGAAGAAGCCGATCAGCACCCACAGTACTGAAAGTGCTGCGGGGAGACCGATGGGCAGAAAGTAGATGATCCAGGTAATTACCGCGCCGAGCAACAGACCGATGAGCCCGCCTACGGCGGATAGGGTGACGGCCTCGGTAGTGAACTGCGTCAGGAGAGCCCGCTTGGTTGCGCCGAGGGCTTTGCGCACGCCGATTTCGCGGGTTCGCTCGGTCACCGAGACGAGCATGATGTTCATAACGCCCACCCCGCCGACCATGAGGCCGACCGAGGAGACGGCGATCATGAAGAGCACGAGTCCGCCTGTAAGCTGGCCCCACAGCTTGGTCAGCGAATCGGGGCCGAAGATCGCGAAGTTATCTTCCGCTTCAACTCGCACCTTGCGGCGGATGCGCAGCACTTCTCGAACCTCTTCGGTGACCAGCGACTTGTATTTCTGTTCGTCGAACTTGACGCCGATATACATGTCCTTGATCTCCGGATAGAGGTTGTGAAAGGTGCCCAGGGGAAAGTAGACGCCATTGTCCGCCGGGTTCTTGCCGGAGCCGAAGGGTTGTTTGCGTTTGTCGACAACGCCGATGACGGTGTAGAGCCCGGTGGCCACATTCACATCCTTGCCAATCGGGTCTTCTGTGCCGAACAGGTCTTCAGCTGTGTCGTGGCCCAGCAGGCAGACGTGCGCGTGACGCTGGTCTTCGCCATCGGTCCAGAAACGGCCTTCCTGCGCGACGAGTTCCGACGTCATTTCGAGGGCTGCGGTTGAACCCATCAGGAAAGCTCCAGCCACTTTTTTGCCGTTGTATTTCACGCTGACGTCGCCCACGTGGAACTGCTGGTTCACGTGCTGGTAGGTTCCGTCGACGGCGAGGACGTGCGGCATGCCGCGGAGTGCCAACACATCATCGAGGTTCAGCTTTTTGCGGGTGAGCATCTCTGTTGTCGGTTGCACGCCGATCAGAGGCATATGGAAGACCCAGAGAACATTCGATCCCAGCGAGGTAACCCAGCCGGAGACGCGATTGTTGACTCCGTTGATGACCGAGGAGATGGTGATCACCGTGGTGACGCCGATAACGATGCCGAGGATGGTCAGTCCCGAGCGCAGCTTGTTTGCCTTTAGCGTTTCGAGCGCCAGCTTGACGGACTCGCGGGTTTGCCCTCGTGCCATAGAAGCAGTCTTCAGTGGTCAGTTTTCAGTTGTCAGTGAACGGAAATCCAACCTTTCGCGTCCAATCCTAGTCCCGATCCCGCCTTTCTTGCTGTGATCCCCGGCAACTGACCACTGAAGACTGACCACTGACAACTGTCTTCATTCGTACCGCAGGGCTTCGATGGGGTCGAGATTTGCGGCTTTCCATGCGGGATAAATGCCGAAGAGGAGGCCGATGGCGCAGGAGACGCCGAAACCGATGATGATCCATGTGGTGGAAACTGTGGCGGGCAGGCCAATGGGGAGAAAGTAGATGATCCAGGTGAGCACGGCACCGATGAGGATGCCGATGATACCGCCGACGGCGCACAAAGTCACCGCCTCCGTGGTGAACTGGGTCATCAACATGCGCTTGGTGGCGCCGATGGCTTTGCGCACGCCGATTTCGCGGGTTCGCTCGGTCACACTGACGAGCATGATATTCATGACGCCGACGCCACCGACCATGAGGCCGACGCTCGAGACGGCAATCATGAAGAGGACCAGGCCGCCGGTGAGCTGACCCCAGAGCTTGGAGAGCGAATCGGGTCCGAAGATCTCGAAATCGTCCGGAGCCTCGACGCGGACCTTGCGCCGGATGCGCAGCATTTCGCGAATTTCTTCCTGGACCAGGGCTTTGTTCTTGGGGTCGTCGTATTTCACGCTGACCCACATGTCTTTGTCTTCCGGATGAAGATTGTGGAAGGTGCCGAAGGGGAAGATCACCATGTTATCGTTTGGATTTTTGCCGCCGCCGAAGGGCTGCTTGCGCTTATCGATGACGCCGATGACGGTGTACATGCCGGTCTCGACGTTGACTTCTTTCCCGACCGCGGGCTGGTCGCCGAAGAGTTGTTCCCAGGTATCGTGACCGAGGAGGACTACGTGCGCGGCGCGTTTGTCTTCATCGTCGGTGTAGAGGCGGCCTTCGCGCAGAGTGACGTCGGAGACCAGGGAGAGTTCGGCGGTAGAACCTTGCAGGATGGTGCCTGCGACTTTTTTGCCCTGATACTTCACGCTTACTGCGCCAACACGGAACTGACCGGTATGCTGATAACCGCCGTCCGCCGCGACGACGTGGGGGAGGGTGCGGAGGGCGATGACATCGTCGGCGGTGAGCTTTTTGCGCGCCAGCATCTCGGTGGTGGGCCGCACGCCGATGACGGGCATGTGAAATACCCAAATCACGTTGGTGCCGAGCGAACTGACCCAGTCGGAGACGCGGTTGTTGAGGCCGTTGATGACCGACGAGATGGTGATGACGGTGGTGACGCCGATGACGATGCCGAGGACGGTAAGGCCGGAACGCAGCTTGTTCGTCCTCAGGGTGTCGAGGGCCATTTTGATCGATTCGCGGGTTTGTCCTTGAGCCATTGGTGTTGCTCCGCAACAGTGATAAGGGAATAGGGATTAGGGAACAGGAAATACAAACCAGCGCCTCGTTGTCTCCCAGTCGTGCCATTCATGCTGACAAACTGAATCGATTTCCGCCGCTTTACTAGTGTTTTCAACGACTGGATTGCAATCTTCTTTTCCAAATACTTCATCTCAGATTCCGACCTCTGAACGGCGCCTTCTGTTCCCTGTTCCCTGGTTCTCTTACATTTCCGCGCGCAGCGCTACTACCGGGTCTAGTCTTGCGGCTTTGCTTGCGGGGTAGACGCCGAAGAAGATGCCGACTGCGCCGGCTAGAACGAGGCCCAGGAAGATGGCCCAGAGCGGGACGGCTGTGGGGAAGCCGACGACGATGGTGATCAGCTTACCCACGGCAATGCCGCCCAGAACGCCGATGGCGCCGCCTACCAGCGCCAGCGAGGCGCTTTCAATCAGAAATTGCATGAGCACGTCGCGCTGCTTGGCGCCTAGCGCCTTGCGCACGCCGATCTCTCTTGTTCGCTCGGTGACCGAGACGAGCATGATGTTCATGATGACGACGCCGCCGACGACGAGGGCGATCGAAGCCAGGCCGAGCACGACCCAGGCGAAGAGCGAGCTGATCTGCTTCCAGATATCGAGAAAGGTGTCGTTGGTTTCGAGGTCGAAATCGTCGGGCGCGCCGGGTGCGTTGTGGCGGCGAGTGCGCATCATGACGCGGACTGAGTCTTCGGCCCGCTCCATCTCCTGTGCGTTGCCGTTGGTGCGCGCGTAGATGTCGACAGAGTCGTTGTACCCATAAATCTGCTGGTAGGTGGTGATGGGGACGGCGACCCAGTTGTCCTGCGACTGGCCCAGGGTTTTGCCCTGGCGGTCGCCGACGCCGACAATGGTGTAGGGGATGCCGTCGACGCGAATCTCTTTGCCGATGGGGTCGCCGTCGCCGAGCAGGTTGTCGACGATGTCGTAGCCAACGATGACGTTTTTGGTGGCGTGGTCCTCATCGGCGGGAGTAAAGCCGCGGCCAATGGCGATGTCGATGTTATTGAGCGAGAGCATCGTCCACGTGTAGCCGCGCACACTGGTGTTATTGCTGGAGTGCCCATTGGCAACGACGTTGGTGGATTTGCTCAGCAGCGCGCCGACTTCGCTGCATTCAGTGCAAGCATCTTTGACGGCCTGGTAGTCCTCGATGCGGATGATTTTGCGTTTCTGGTAATTGAGATATTCCTCGGCGGTAAAGATCACGCTGGGCATGCGGGTGACGGTGAAGACGTCGGCTCCGTAGCCCGACAGCTTGGTGCTGACATATTTGTTGGCGCCGTTGACGAGGGTGATGACCATGATGACCGAGGCGACGCCCATGACCACGCCGATGAGCGTGAGGATGGAGCGCAGCTTGTTGCCCCAGAGAGATTGGAGCGCGAGTTTAAAGGCCTCAATCAGCTTCATGGTTTGGCTTTCGATTCCCTGCTTTCAGTGTACGCACATGCTGCCCAGCCCGCCCCCGCTTTGGGACGAGCGGGGAATATCGTGCCGGGAGCGGCGAATTCGGGGCAGCTATTCCCCGTTACTGGGAATACGCGGATTGGGGAGCGGCGGTTCCCTGGGGTGGCGCAGAGTGGGGTGTTTATGCCGATTCGAAGCGGTTGGGGAGCGCAGAAAAGCATCGCGAGCGGTCGTGACGGGAGGGTATATTGGGTCGGTGCTGTTCTGGCCTTGCTGTTAGGGCCTTATGGGCGGGCGGCAAGCGAGACCCCGGACGCAGGTACACTTGGACGCTGGCAAATTCTTTCCCTGGAGTGAATCGATGTTCCAAGTGAACTCGCGCAAGACGGTGTACGACGTCTGCATCATCGGCTCTGGCGCGGGCGGCGGCACGGCCGCGAAGGTGCTGACCGAAGGCGGTCTGAACGTTGTGATGCTGGAGGCCGGTCCGCGGCTCGATCCCGATCGGGACTTCAAGGAGCATATGTGGCCCTATCAGTTGCCGCATCGGGGAGCGGGGATTGGCGGATTGGGAAGCAACTTCGGCGAGTTTCTTGCGCCGAATGGTTTTTGGGAGATTGACGGCGAGCCGTATACGACGGCGCCGGGTTCTTCATTCCGCTGGTTCCGGTCGCGGATTGAAGGCGGCAGGACGAATCATTGGGGGCGGATTGCGCTGCGGTTTGGTCCGGCGGATTTCAGGGCGCACTCGACTGATGGCATGGGTGACGACTGGCCCATCACGTACGAGGAACTGGCGCCGTATTACGACAAAGTCGAGGCGTATATCGGCGTCTTCGGGTCGAAGGAGAATGTTCCCAATGCGCCGGATGGGATATTTCTGCCGCCTCCCAAGCCGCGCTGCACCGAGACGCTGATCAAGAAGGCCTGTGATCGGCTGAATATCACGTGCATTCCGTCGCGGATGGCAATTCTTACGAAGCCGCTGAATGGGCGCGATGCGTGCCACTACTGCGCGCAGTGCGGCCGCGGATGCAAGTCTGCTTCGAACTTCAGTTCGAGCCAAGTGATGATTCCGCCGGCTGCGGCGACTGGCCGGCTGACGATGATCGCTAACGCCATGGCGCGCGAGATCGTGGTGGACGGGAGCGGCAAAGCAGAGGCAGTCTCCTATATCGATAAAACGACAAAGAGTGAACAGCGCGTGTATGCCAAAGCGGTGGTGGTGGCGGCAAGCGCGTGCGAATCGGCGCGGCTGCTGCTGAATTCGCGCTCGGCAAACTTTCCCAACGGCCTCGGGAATTCGTCGGGCGCGGTGGGGCGCAACCTTACAGACTCAGTCGGCAGCGACCTGGCAGGATACTTTCCGCAGCTTGAAAAGATGCCGGCGCACAACCATGACGGCGTAGGCGGCATGCACATGTACATGCCGTGGTGGCGCTTCGGCAAGCAGAATGAATTTCTGCGCGGCTACCACATTGAATTTGGGGGCGGACGCGACATGCCTGGGGTAGGCGGCTTTGATGGCGTGTGCGAAGAGCAGGAAGGCTACGGTGTAAGCCTGAAACAGAAGTGCCGTAGCTCGTATGGCACGTTCATCGGATTCAGTGGACGCGGCGAGATGATTCCGAACGACAAGTGCTTCTGCGAACTTGACCCTGACGTGAAGGACCAGTGGGGCATTCCGGTGCTGCGCTTCCACTGGAGTTGGGGAGAGAACGAGATCAAGATGGCCGCGGATATGCAGGCGACGTTCCGGTCGGTTGTGGAAGGGGCGGGCGGGACGGTGATTGCCGGGACGCGGCGGCATCCGAAGCCGCAGGGGACGGCAGAGCAGCCTGCGGGCAAAATCTCGAAAGGCGGCGAGATTATTCACGAGCTGGGCACGGTGCGTATGGGAAGCGATACGAAGACGTCGGTGCTGAATGCGCATTGCCAGGCGCACGACGTGAAGAATCTTTTTGTGGCCGATGCTGCGCCGTTCGTTTCGAATCCCGACAAGAACCCCACGCTGACGATTATGGCGCTCGCGTGGAGAACGTCGGAGTACCTGCTGGAGCAGGCGAAAAAGGGAGAAGTGTAATTTGATGGCCATTGATCTTGTATCGCGACGCGCGTTATTAAAGTCGCTGGGCATGGGAGCCGTGGCGGGCTCAGTCTTCCGTGTCATCCCGCTGGAGGCTGCGGCCTATGCGCACAGCGTGATCGATGCGGAGAAGGCCGATGCGGGCGGTTATATGCCGAAGTTCTTCGATGCGCATGCGTACAAGACGCTGCAGGCGCTGTGCGAGACGATTTTTCCGGCGGATGCGGACTCGGGTGGGGCTGTCGAAGCCGGTGCTCCGGAGTTCATCGATCTGGTGACAAGCGAGAATGTGGGCTTCCAGGAGAAGCTGGGAGGCGGATTGAAGGGTCTCGATGCCAACTGCACGAGTAAGTACGGGAAGGTCTATCTGGAGTGTGCTGCGGGACAGCAGAAGGAGATTCTCGACTTGATCGCGTATCGCAAGAATGCGGAAGTGGACGCGGGACTCGCGCAGAGCGTGGAGTTTTTCTCGCTGTTGCGGAACCTGACGGCGGACGGATTCTTTACCAGCAAGATCGGGATCAAGTATCTGGGTTACAAGGGCAACACATTTGTGCCGGAGTTTCCTGGATGTCCGCCGGTGCCGGGGTTGGAAGCCTGAGGTGCGCCGGCGAGGCGGTTGGGATCGGTTGACTTTGGGATCCGAGGAAGGAATCGACGGCATGAACGCGCAGGATTTGCTGCCACGGACCACGAAAAAAACCAGGGAGTGCCGCTGCTCTGCGCGCTCGCACATTGCAATCGGCACTCCCTGACCGGCCCTCGTTGCCGGGAAACGTGTAGCTACGAAGCCGCGGAGACGGGGGCTCCTCTCCAGTTATTCTGGGGCTTTGCGGAGGCTGAGTGCTGGCTGTAGGCAGGTTGCCTTGGAGTGCGGTCGCTTGGCTCGCCGCCTACCTTGAAGGCTCCAACCAATCCGCTGAGTTCATTCGCCAGGTGGGATAGCTCTTCGCTGGCGTCGACGGACTGCTGCGAGCTTGACGCTGTCCGCTCCACGATCGCCGTGATTTCGCCCATGGTGTTGACGACGGTCTGGGTGGAATAGGACTGCTCGGTCGCGGCGGCAGCAATTTGAGTGACCATTTTTTGCACCGAGACGGAGCCGCTGATGATGCTGGTGAGTGCGTCGCCGGCGGAATTGGCCGATGCTACACCGCTCTTGACTTGCTCCATGCTGGAGCGCATGGCTTCGACGGCGATGTGGGTTCCATCTTGAATGCCGCGAACTGTGGCGTCGATCTCTTTGGTCGCGGCGCTGGTGCGTTCAGCCAGGCGGCGTACTTCTCCTGCTACCACCGCAAAGCCGCGCCCATGTTCACCGGCGCGGGCTGCTTCGATGGAGGCGTTCAGAGCCAGCAGGTTGGTCTGGTCTGCGATCTCGTTAATGACGCTCACGATTTTTCCGATGGCGTCGCTGGAGCGGCCCAGGTCCTCAATTCGAGCGGAGGTTTGCTGGTTGGCGGTGAGAAGCTCCTGGATCGCCTTGACCGTGGTTTGTACGGTTTGGCCGCCGGATACTGCACTTTCTTCGGCCTTGCGCGCGTCTTCAGCGGCGCGCTGCGTGGTTTGGCTGATCTCGTTTACGGCTGTCGACATTTCATTCATGGTTACGCTGATGCGTGCCGACTGCTCCTGCTGCTGTTTGGCCTGAGAGGCGGTTTCCTGGGCGGTTTGCGCCAGCTCGGTGGCGGCGGAGCCCAGTGTTTGCGCGTGAATGCTCACTCGGCGCACGATGTCTTCGATGCGGCCGATGAAGTCGTTGAACCACACGCCGACTTCGTCGATTTCGTTGTTGCCGTGGATTTCGATGCGGTTAGTCAGGTCGCCTTCTCCCTGGGCAATATCGCGCAGGCGCAACGCCAGTGCACCGAGGGGCAGCACCACCTTGGACTGGATTACCCACCAGGCGGCGCCGCAAATGAACACGACGAAGCCGAGCATGGCAAGGCCGGTAAGGCGGGTTCGCAGCGAATAGGCATCCACGGTGTCCAGCTCTTTTTGAAAATCGCCGGCGATGACTTTGTCGAAAGAGGTCATTGCGTCGGAGAGCGATTTGTTGTCCTTGCCCAATGCACCCACCTGGGCCATCAGGTCCTCGGTGGGACCATCTTTGGCGGCGAGAATGGCCGCATAGGTATCGCGATCGCGCGAGCGGAGGGAGGAGAACTGGTCGAGAAGCGCGTCGGCCTGCTTTTCGAGATCGCCCATGCCGCTCAGCGATTGCTTGACCTCGGTGAGTGCCGCGGCTGTGGCCTCGGCATCTTTGTCGGCTTCCGTCAGGCTCTTCGTATCCTGAAGGACGACCGCATCGCCGTAGTGCTTCTTCATGCGCTCGAAGGCCGACTCGGCCTCTTGCATGCGCAGGGCCGAAGGAAACAGGGAGGCTGAAATCTGCGACATCCGGCTATGCGTGGCGGCGGCCGAGTAATTCACTACAGCCAGCATGATCAGATAGCCGACTCCAAGAACAGCCGCAATGCCGAGAATCCAGGTTTTGATCTTCAACTGTCGAAACATTGAGTCACCTTGTCGCCGGATATGCTGCCGGATTCACACAGCCTGGGGTTGGTTGATGGGTTAGGCCAGCCGCGCATCCCCCCAGGGAACGCGCGGCCGGTTTCAGGTTTACTTGACTTCAAGCGTCTTCACGCCTTCGGTACTTGCCGCAGCGCTCACATAGCCGACTGCCCCTTTGGTCTTGGCTACGTAGGCCACCACCTCGGCATCGTTAGCAACGGACTTGGGCATCGAGGCCTTTCCGGTAAAGACAAGACTGCGGTAAAAAGCCTGCAGCGCCGAGTCGTTCTTTCCCAGATACTCTTTCAGGAACGCCTCGTGTGCCGCGCCGCCCTTGACCAGAACCGGTTGAACGTGGCTGCCGCCTAGAGAATCCTTGTCCAGCAGAAACACGGACTGGATATCTCCGGAGGAAACCGAGGTTGCGGACACGCTGGGATTGGCGATGACTTTCACGTCGGCCGCAAAGATGGGCGACGACGCAACGAAAACCAACGCAGCTAACATCGAAAAAAGCTTCTTGTTTTTCATCTGTCTCTCCTCTCTCTTTGGCCTAGAAATTGAAACCGGTCTTCATAACTAATCCGTTGGTCGTCGATGCGAACGTCTGGTTTTGCTGTGGATAAAAACCCTCGGGGAACGATGCCAGCGCATACCCGTCCATGAAGTGGCCTTCTACCTTCACGTTCCAGAAGCGGTTAATATCGACGCGACCCGTGATCGCCTTGTCGTACACGTGGCCGTCGGGGAGATCGGTGTCCAGGATCTTGTTGAATGTCGAAGTCGCCGTGTAGTGGGAGTAGTAACTGCCCGCCGAGACCCGTTTGAACAGCCGATAACTTCCCGCCACGTACCACGCGTGCAGGTTGCCCTGATCCTCCGCGGTTCCATTGCGGAGAATATGGTCTCTGTACTGGCGCTTGAACTCCGAGTCGATTTCCAGGTTTTTGTGGATGTATTGGCCAAAGAACTGGTTGGTGAAGTCCTTCTTTGTCTTTTCGACATTAGGCAGTCCGGCGCGCGTGCCGATACCAATAAGGTCTTCATCCAGCCGCGATATGCCCAGGAGGAGCCCCTTGACCGGTGTCTCCCAGCGGACGTCGCCGCCATACTGCAGTCCCCCGTAAGAGTTTTCCACGGTCCCGTGATATTGGAGAAAGTAGGCGTACCCGCCGTGCATGCTGTCGTTGCGGTGTCCCGACCAAACGGTGTAGTCCAGTTTGCCCATCCGTTGGGCAAGTGGCACCCTGCCGTAAACGTCGCCGCCCGAGTGGGCAATGTTGGCGTCCCGCATGTCGATTGGATAAACACTTTGCGGCAGGAGCGCGAAAGTACGCAGGAAATCGAGGTCCTGTGTGTCGGTAAACAGGCCCACGGTCGTCTTCACTTTTCCGCCGCGGAACCCTAGCCATTGTTTGGCCCTGAAGTCGAGGAACGCCCAGTCCAGCGACGGATGCCATTGTCCGAGCTGTCCAAGATTGTGGTCGTAGACTTGTGCTCCGGCACGAAGCTTGTCGATAAGCGGGCTTGACAGATTCAGCCCCACGTCCGTCATGTGGAAGCTGCCATCGTCGCTGGTGTTCATGGTGAGCCAGTTGTTGCCGTCTGTCTTCACATAGCCCTGTGACCCAAATCCATGCACCTGGACGGTGCGGTCGAAAAACTTGAACTCCTGCGCGTGCAGGGTTGGGGAAAATGAAAGAGCCGCGAGCGCTGCCGCAGCCATGAATCTGCCAATCACTAGCCTCATTGTTTATCTCCTTCGCTGAAATGGAGTGCAACGGCTCTTGTGCGAGTTAAGTCAACCGATCCTCGACGAGTTACACGGTTGAAACGCAGGTCTGACTAACGTGCCGACCCGTCGCCCAGAGGCACGTGGTAATGAACACTCGTTTTTGTTATCGGCGACCAGTTATGCACCTTTAGTTCCGAATGCGGAGCGAACTAATGAGATATTCCGGAAAGGGAGATCAATGTGCGCTTTTATGATCCGTCTTTGACGGCCGGCGTGAGCAATAACTATCAGTCAGTTCGTGACTTGGCGAAGATTTCAAAGACTCCGGCCTACATGCAGGGGAAGGATGTAGTGACCCCGAACGGCTGTGCAGTAAAACCTATGCAGCCGAGAGATTTCGTCCACGGGAAGAAACCACTCGGCTGCGCTGATGATGCTCTGATTCTGCGCCAGCAAGACAAACAGCTGTAAGGAACAGGTCTACTCGCTCAACTCAAGCCTGATCTGTCTGAATCCCGAATTACTTCACAGCTAGAACCTTGACGCCGTCATGCGGAGTAGCCTTGCCGATGTAGCCGATTGTGCCGGCGTTGTGGGCAACGAATTCCACGACTGCTGCGTCGCCGTCGAGGCTCTTGGGCATGGTGGCCTGGCCGGAAAAAACCAGGCTGCGCCAGCCTGCCCGATAAGCAGCATCATTCTTCCCGATATAAGCCTGAAGGAACTCTTCGTTGGCTGTGCCGGCCTTTAGAAGGATCGGCACCACACTGCTGCCGCCGAGCGATGTCGACGCACCGGTAAACACATCCTTTAGATCGCTCTTCGAAACTTCGGAAGTCTTTACGCCGGGGTTGGCGATCACAATCACCTGGGCCTTTGCCTGGACGACGAAGATTGACGCTAACGCTGCAAGCAAAAATGCATTCAGAAACTTTTTCATTTCAATGTTCTCCTTTCGTCCGGGTTAGAAGTTCACGCCAATTTTGAGAATCGTAAGGCGAGTCGTAGGATTCAGACCGTTGGGATTGAGATCGGCATCATAATCTTGCTTGGTTCCGTCGATGAAGTGTTGCTCCGCTTTTGCGTAGAGGAACTGGCCGAAATCGTAGCGGCCCGAGACAGCCCAGTCTTTCGAATACCGAGGCGGCCCGAGCGCAATGGTGTGGTCGAATATCTGGCTGCAATATGCTCCGGCGTTCAGCTTGTTTGAAACTTTGTAACTCGCCATCGCGTACTTTTCGCGGTCGTCAAACTTAAACTGGCTTGCCGGAAGTCCAGGGAATTGGATTGGGCCCTGTCCGTCGAGTCTCGAATACTCTGCAGCGACCATCAGTTTGTCATGCTCGAACTGTGCGAAGTATTGCGGCACATTCAAAGGATTGAGTGTGAAGGTTCCCATCATGGTGACGTCGCCCGTGCCCTTGAAAATGTTGCCGGGGATGAAATCGGTCATCGGGCCTTCCCACCGGTTGTTCTTGATGTCCGAGGCGCCGATCATCAGGCCAGGCAACGGCGTTCTCCATTTCAAGGCCCCGCCCGTCACTACACCGCCAAGTCCATTGGGAAGGCCTAGTCCCTCTTCCCTGAGATTCAGCCAGTAACCGTCGTCTGCGCCGATCTCCCGTTCCCCCGCCCAACCCCGGTACTCGAGTTTTCCGGCTTTCTTGTCGAACTTCAAGGTGCCGTAAACAACGCCGCCGTAGTGCGAAAGATTTGAGTTGCGGCTTCCTATCGGATAAACACTCTGCGGCAGCAGGGACCAGATATAGGAGGGGTCGATGTCCTGGATCTCGTTGAAGAGGCCGGAGGGCGTCTTGACCTTGCCGAAGCGCACTCCGAATTCATCGTTCGCCTTATAGTCGGCTGAAGCCCAATCCAAAGTGATCGCGTTGCCATAGTTACCCAGCAGAAAGTAGCGGGCCTGTACGGCGACGCGAAGCTTCGGGATGGGCTGCGAACTCACATTTACGACTGCCTCGGTCCACGCCGGACTGCCATTGCTCGACGCGGTCGTGAAGATGTTGTTCTGCGTTGTGTACAGGAATCCCTGGGTCGCGTAGCCGTGGATCTGAATGTTCAGATCTTCCAGGCTTTGTGAGACTGCGGGGAGAGCACCCGCAAGCGACACGGCCAGAATCGCAACAAATCGTTTCATCCTTCATCTCCTTGACTTCGAAATGGAGACGGAAGCAATCAACGCGCTTTCGCGCGAATTAGAAATGTCAGCATTGCCGCCGCTCCGTGATTACTTCCCATTGCTGAGTCATCGAATTGCAGCAATGCGCCTACAGGATGCATCGGCGGCGACGTGGTGAGGACGAGTTTTCCAATGAGAAGAACAGCGGCAGAACCACATCGGGAGAGGATTGGTTTCTTCCCGATTCGACACTGAACGCAAAATTGGCAGCGCTGCTGTTGATGAAGGATTTGGGCGCGGATGCGCGTACAGGCGTGACTAGAAGTACAGTCGCAGGTTTTTCGAATGATGGAAAAATGGCGATATCCCGGGCCTAAACAGGCTGCGGAAAAACTCGGGATTTCGCGTGAAACCGGAAAAGCTTTCCTCCGGGGCTAAAGCCCGCGATCATTCTGTTGGCCTTATGCGGGGGTTGAAACCCCCGCCTCCCTCCGTATCGAGTTTTTCCGCAGACTGTAAAGGCTCCTTTAGATTTGCACTTCTTCAATAGGCTGAAGCCTACTGCTCCCTCGGAATCTCGCTAGTACTAGAACGCGGTTGTAAGGCGTAGCATGGCGCTGCGGCCGGGGCCGATGGCGTTGCCTGAGAACAATCCACCGAAGTCGATGACGTCGAGGATATTTGTAAGATTTTGCCCGTCGGCCTGGAAGCGCATGGTCATGCGATCGGAGCGGTAGAGGTCCGCGCCGGCAGATGCATTGACCTGGAACGATGGGTCAATGCGGCCACGTGCGAAGTTGATGCGATTGAGAACCTGTTGACCGTATTCGGCGAGCACTGTGGAAGGGTCGCCGTCGAATTCGAAGGGAAGACCGGAGTCGTATTGCACGCTGCCGGCGAACCACAAGCGCGCAGTGGCCTGATAGCGCATGCGTCCGCGCACGGTGTTGCGCTGGTCCTGCGAATCGGGGAAATGCCCGCTGAGTTGCTGCTCGGCCTGCGTCGCGTCATTGCCGAGGAAGAGCCCGCCGGTGACAGGGTTCCAGGCGTTACCTACTTCGTAGGAGTAGCTCAGGAAGCCGGAGAATCGTTTGCCGCCGGGGACATCGATTTTGCCTTCCGCACCATAGATGATGGCTTTGCGGAAGGCGATGGGAAAGCTGATGGTGGTGTTGTCGATTTGGTCGTCGTCGGCATAGTTGTTGACGAAGCGGCGGAAGTAGTTGACGTCCAATCGGACTTTGCGGTGGAAAGCCTTGGTCAGTCCGCCTTCGTAGTAATCGCCTTGTGAAGGCTGGACGGGGAGGCGCAAGAATACGGTTGGGTCGAGCGACTCGATTTGCGCGGAACTCGAAAGCAGCAGGTTCTCTGAGGACGGCGTTTGGAAAACGCGATCATACGAAAAGTGCAGGACCATGTCGGCGGAGGGGAGATAGCGGGAGATGGAAAAGCGCGGCTGCACGGCTTGTTTGTTGAGCAGAAGCTGGTAGTGGTCCCAGCGAAGGCCGGCGCTGATGGTCCAGTTTTTGATCCGCAGAAGGTCTTGCGCAAATGCAGCTTGTTCGAGGTCGGGACGTTGGCCCGCGAAGAAAAAGGTGGTTGGAGTTCCGTCGTCGAACTGCGTTGGGTCCGTAATAAGGTAGCTGAAGTTTTCATGCAGAAAGGTGTTGTCTGTCTCGACGCCGAGCTTCCATTCGTTACGGCCGCGGTCGGCGGTGATGCTCGCTTTGACGTAGCCTTCGCGAAAGCGGTTGTGCTGGAAGACTTCGATTGGAGTGGACTGTGGATTTGAGTTGAAGTCGTTTGCGTTGTCGCGGGCCATGCCGCGGAGGTTGGCGAGGGTGCGGGAAGAAAAGATGTGTTCGTAGGAGGCGAAGCCCATCGTCTCAAGGTTGTCCGCGGTCTGGCGCTGTCCGGCGGCCTGCTGCACCTGCTCATTGGGAAGGTCGTAGCGGGAGATTGCGTGGCGAAGGTTGAGCCCCAGGCGGTCGTTGGGTGTGATGTCGCGCTCGTAGTGGAGGGAGAAGTCGCCGAGCGTGCCGGTGTTGGAATAATTCTGCGGCACCACGGGGTTGAGATAGTGGTCAGTGCGGCTTCCGCTGGCGCTGGCTCCGATGGTGTTTTTGTCCCATGTATATTGACCACCGGCAAAGGCGCTGGCGGTGTCGAAGCTTCCACCGGCGGCAATTAAATTGCCATGGAAACCGGCTTGCTGATTTTGAAACGTGTTGAGCTCGACGACGCCGCCCATCTTGCGCCCATACTCGGCGGGAATGCCGGCGGTGTAGATGCTCATAGACTGCACGTCGTCGGCTTCAATCTCCGGGCCGAAGCTTGGGGAGCGGTTGTCGGTGAGAGGAATGCCATCGATGACAAACTGCGTCTGGTACTCCGAGCCTCGCGGGTGCAGCACGGCGTTGCCTTCATAGAGCCAGCCAGGCTGGGAGTTCACCAGATCCTGCAAAGAACGGCCTGGAATGGAACTGAGACGATGTTGAATCACTTCTGAGCCGATTTGACTGACGGAGCCGGCCTGGTCGGGATCGATCAGTGTGTTCTCAGAGTTGACGGCGATGGCTTGCGTGACTGTGGCTAATTTGAGCTGAATGGCGTGACGAATGGGAATGGAAGAAGCGAGGGCGATGATCTCGGTGACGGGAGCAAAGCCTGTTTGTTCGATTGCCAGCGTATAGAGGCCGAAGGGGAGCCGCTGAAGAACGAGATTGCCCTGGTTATCTGTTTGCAGGGCTGTCCGGTATTGATTCGCTTCGCTGGAGACGTGAACCGGCGTTTTCACACCCAGGCCGGAAGGGTCGGTGACTTTCAGCCTGATTTCACCACTGTTGCTTTGGGCCTGGAGGGATAAGGCGCAAAGAAGGAGGAGAATTGCAAATTTCTTCATCAATCCCCGCCTCCTAAGCTAGCAATGCAATCAAGGGACGTGCAATTCGGCCGATCACGCCGAAGGCTCAGGCCCTTCGCATCCAAAACCGAACCGGGTCTTTTCTGCATCTAACGCAGTGGCGTCGAAAGACCGCCCGATCGAAAGGAAGAGGATCATGCCCAAGCAGAACGACAAGAAGCAGAACAATCAGTCTGTCCAGGATCTTATCAAGGTGTTGAATGAAGATCTCGCCCGTGAGTATCAGGCGATCATTGCCTACATCGTTTATAGCAATGTTTTGCGCGGAGCCAAATGGATGCAGATCGCGGCCGAACTGAAACTGCATGCCGCCGAGGAGTTGCAGCATGCACTCATTCTCGCCGACCAGATCGACTATCTCGGGGGAATGCCGACGGCGACGCCAAAAGAAGTGAAGCTCTCTGAGAAGGCCGAAGAGATGCTTCGATTCGATCTCGATAACGAGACCGAAACCATTCGCAATTATCGGACGCGTGTGAAGCAGGCTGAGGCGCTTGGCCATTACGCGCTTGCCGAGCAGCTCCGCAAAATCATCGTTCAGGAACAGGAACACCAGCACGATCTGGCCACGGCTCTCGGGATCGACGTTCCCAACGTGCTTCCCCAGGGTGCATAGGGTGATTGATCGCGTCGTTCCGGGATTGTTCCGATCGTCCGCAAACAAAAGGCCGCTCCAAGCGGCCTTTTTTGGGCTCCTCAATCTGCGAGCCGGAATTGGTTGCGGGGGCTGGATTTGAACCAGCGACCTTTGGGTTATGAGCCCAACGAGCTACCGGGCTGCTCCACCCCGCAGTACCAGTTTAACAACACCCCGAGAGGGGGTCAAACGCGCGGGTCGAATAGTCGCGCAATAGCGTATTGGCAGTATGCATTGCGCGGGGGCACCCGTCTCGCGCGGAGTGGCCGCATCCGTTACACTGCTCGCAATCCTGTAACGCCAGCGAGGAACGCCGCGGATGTCGCAACTGTATGTCGTTGTCCTGGCCGTCATTGTGGTGGTGCTGCTGGCGGTGGCGGTTACGCGGTCGTTTTTTGTGAAGACCAAGGCAGACTACCTGGTGGCTGGCCGGTCGCTGCCCGCGTTCGTGCTGGTGTTGACGCTTTTGACCTCGTGGATTGGCGCGGGCTCGCTTTTTGCCGGGGCGGAGAACGCGTATCGCAACGGATTTGCCGCGCTGTGGCAGGCGGGCGGCGGATGGCTGGGCCTGCTGCTGATCTATTTCATTGCGCCGCGGGCACGGAAGTTCGCGCAGTTCACGCTGCCGGATTTGCTGGAGGCGCGCTACAACCAGACCGCGCGGGTGCTGGGGACGTTTGCGATTCTCTTCGCCTATGTGGGGATCACGAGCTACCAGTTCAAAGGCGGTGGGAATGTGCTGCACCTGATTTTTCCCGACACGGTGACGCCGGAGTTGGGCACCTACATCATCGCGATTTTTGTCATTTTGACGACGGCGCTGGCGGGCATGTCGTCGGTGGCTTATATGGATGTGGCAATTGGGTCGCTGGTGACGGTGATCTGCGTGATCGCAACGCCATATCTTTTCCTGAAGGCCGGCGGATGGGCCGGGCTGCACGCGGCGCTGCCGGCGACGCATTTTCAGGTGCTGGGAAATCTGACCTTCGCGCGTGCGATGGAGTTCATGGTGCCGACGATGCTGCTGATGCTGGGCAACCAGGTGATGTACCAGAAGTTTTTTTCGGCGAAGACGGAGCGGGACGCGAGGCTCTCGGTAATTGGATGGATTCTGGGGACCATTGTGCTCGAGACGCTGATTGTGGCTATCGCGGTGATTGGCTCGGCGCTGTATCCGACGGGCGAGGTGGCGCGGCAGCCTTATGAAATTATTCCCTACACGGCGCGGCACGGATTGCCGGCTCTGTTGGGCGCGTTGCTGCTGGGCGCGGTGTTTGCCAAAGTGATCTCGACAGCATCGAACTACCTGTTTTCGCCATCGACGAATCTGATCAACGATGTGTTTGTGCGCTACATTGCGCCGGGTGCGTCAAACAAGCGGGTCATGATTGTTTCGCGACTGGCGGTGGTGCTGCTGGGTTGCTGGGCGCTGTACCAGGCGATCTATGCACAGAGCATCCTGGAAAAGATGCTGTGGGCCTACACCATCTATTCTGCGGCGCTGACGCCGGTGGTGCTGGCGGCTTTCTATTCGAAGCGCGTGACACCGTGGGGTGCGGTGGCCGCGATTGGCGCGGGGACCGTTGTGACGCTGGCCTGGGATGCGCCGGGGGTGAAGTCGATATTTCCGCCGATTCTTGCGGAGCGCGACGCGATCTTTCCTGCGCTGTTTGTGTCGGTGGCAACGATGGTTGTGGTGAGCTTGCTGACGCCTAAGCCGGCGTTGGAACAGCTGGCGCAATTCTCCGATTAGCATTCTCGTGATGTTGAAGCGTGGCGCTGGTCTGTGACCTAAACTGAAGCGTGGACAGCCAGATTCCAAGTCGCCCCTGTTGGGTTGAAATTCGGACTCGATCCTTCGAAAACAATTTCCGTTTTCTCGCCAGCGTGGCCGCGCCGCACGCGGAATTGCTGGCGATCGTGAAGGCCAATGCCTACGGGCACTCGCTCGAATTGTGCGCACCGGCTGCGGTGCGCGCGGGTGCGCAGTGGTTGGGCGTGACGAGTGTGGAAGAGGGTGTGGCGGCACGTGCGTTGTGCGCTGATGCGCAGATTCTGGTGATCAGCGGAGCTTTCGCCGGAGAGGGTGCGGACGTGGTGCGCCACAAGCTAACCACGGTGGCATGGGAGCCGTGGCAGCTGGATGAGTTGGAGAATGCTGCGCGTGCGCAAGGCGCCGAGGCTGGTTCGATTTCTGTTCATCTTGAAATTGACACGGGAATGAGCCGGCAGGGCGCGGACCTGGATGGACTCACGCCGTTGCTCACGCGCTTCGGGGCGGGTTCGCCATTGAAGCTGGACGGAGTGATGACGCATCTCTTCGCCGCCGATGAAGCCGATGGAGCGATTACGCAGGAGCAATTGACGCGTCTGGCTTCTGGTTTGGAACAGGTGGGGGCAGCGGGCGTTCACGCCGAGTGGCTCGATGTGGGCAACTCGGCTGCGCTGCTGAGCGGGCAGGCGGCCGCGATTGGGGGAATCGCAGCACAGTTTGGAATGAGGGTGTTGATCCGACCTGGATTGGCACTTTATGGGCTGACACCGCAATTCGATCCAGGATTTTGGGCAAGTGAGCCGGCGGCGCTGGCGGAAGCGCACCGACGATTGGAGCCTGTGCTGAGTTGGAAAACAAGAGTGGTTGGAGTGCGATCGGTTCCGGCGGGCGCAGTGGTGGGATACAACGGAACGTTTGTGGCGACCGAGCCGATGAGGCTGGCTCTGCTTGCAGTTGGGTATGCGGATGGGCTCGATCGGCGACTGGGCAATCGGTTCAGCTTGTTGGTGCGCGGGCAGCGGGCTCCGCTTGTGGGCCGGATCAGCATGGACCAGGCGGTGCTCGACGTGACGGAGATTCCTGGCGTGGAAGCCGGCGATGAAGTGGTGGTTCTGGGAACACAGGGCGATGAGACGATCACGGCTTTCGACCATGCTGAGGTTGCGGGGACGATTCCATGGGAGGTTTTCACGCGGATTGGCCCGCGCGTGGCGCGCATTGCAATCTAGTTGCAGTCGCCGACGGCGCCGATCTGGTGACTTACGGTCTCTTCGCCGCAGTCCTTTAATCCGGCCGCTCCCAATGCGGCTTCGATCATGGCATCGATGCCCATGGCCGAGTTGAGAAGCATGTGGTAGAGACCGCGCGCACACCACTCCTGCTGATAGAACTTGCGGATGACGGCGGCGCGGCGCTTGTCAAAGGCGGCAATCATCTGGTCTGCCTGATGTGCCTGCTTGGGAAATGCATTCATGAACCACTGGCGTTTGGCCTTGGCAGTGGCATAGACGAATATGTGGAAGCAGCCGGGATGGCAAGCCAGGGCGCAGGCCGCTCCGCGGCCCACGAGGACGCAGTTCCCTGTTTCGGCGGCGCGTTCAATTTCTTTTTTGAGCAGCGATAGCATGCGCTCCGAGTCAAATACCTGGTCGTCGCCGATGCCGGTCATGGGATAGGCCGAGTCGTGCCAGAAGACCTTGCCGTAGCGGTAGTACCAGGGGTCGAGGCGCTCGTCGAATTTGGCGGCCAGTTCCGGGGAAACGCCGGCAGCTCTTGCCGCAGCGGAAACCAGCTCGGAATCGAGTCTCTTCCAGCCCAGGCGGACCGCAAGCTGGTGGGCAAACTCGCCACCGCCTGAGCCGTATTCGCGCTCTACCGTGATGACGTTAATCGGCGAATGCCTCATGGGAAAATTGTCCCCCGCGAGTGGAGAATACAACGGAAAGGGGCGATTTAGGCAAGAAAGCTCTACGCGACGAACGGCAGAGTTTGTGGCGGACGGCGGGCTGGACACCTTGACGGTCTACACAACTATGTTGTAGATAATCTAGGTATGGGTAAGCCAAACGACCTCGTTCAAGGAACACTCGACCTGCTCATCCTCAAGACCCTGCGGCCTGAAGCCATGCACGGCTGGGCCATTGCCAAACGCATTCAACAGATCTCCGGCGAAGTGCTGCAGGTGCAGCAGGGCTCGCTTTATCCAGCGCTGCATCGCCTGGAACAACAAGGATGGATCAGGGGCAAGTGGCAGGAAAGCGAGACCGGGCGGCAGGCAAAGTTCTACGCACTGACGGCGGCTGGACGAAAGCAGCTTGAGGCGGAGACGGCGAACTGGAATCGGCTTTCGGCGGCAATCAATCTGATTGTGAGCGAAGCGTAGGAACAGGGAATAGGGAATAAGAACGGTTCTCGGCGTATGGATAGAGAGAACTGGCTCGGAGGGAGATCGACGATGCGGTGGTGGGATCGATGCACGATGACCTTCCGGGCCTTGTTTGGACGTAGTGCTGCTGGGGCGCGGCTCGATGACGAGCTGGGTTTCCATCTCGACAAGCAGATTGCCGAGAACATTGCCGCGGGCATGAATGTGGAAGCGGCACGGTATGCGGCGGTTCGCAGTTTCGGTAACCCGGCCTTGTTGCGCGAGCAGACGCGCGCGTCGTGGAGCTGGGGCTGGCTCGAGTCTTTGCTGCATGATGTGCGCTATAGTGTACGGACGCTTTGGCGCGCACCGGGGTTTTCAGTCATGGCGATTGTGGTGATGGCACTCGGTATCGGCGCGAATGTGGCGCTGTTTACCGTGGTGCGGGGCGTTTTGCTCAAGCCGCTGGCGTTCAGGGAGCCAGGTCAGCTCTTTACTCTCTACGAGGCGGATTCGCATCACAAGGGCCACAACGGCAATCTTCCCGTTGCTTTCGGCAGCTTCACGGCGTGGCAATCGGCCACGCGCAGCACGGTGGAGATGGCCGCCGTATCCCCGTGGCAGGATTACAACGTGTCCGCGGAAGGCGGGAAACTGCCGGAGAAAGTCGATGTGGCCTGGTGCTCATGGAATTTCTTTTCAGAGCTAGGCGTGACGCCTGCCCTGGGGCGCGACTTTACGGAGGCAGAGGATGGGCCGGGTGCTGCGGCGACTGTAGTGCTGACGAATTCATTCTGGATGCGGCGCTACAGTGGCGATCCGGGAATCATCGGGAAGTCGATTTGGCTCGATGCCAAGCCGTACACGGTGATCGGCGTCCTGCCGCCCTCTTTCGTCTTCTCGAGCGCGTTTGGGGGCAACACGCTGCAGATCTGGTTGCCGGTGAAGCACGAAGCGCCGCCCTCGCTCCTGACCACGTTTGAGCATCACGAATTCCTGGTGATCGCACGCTTGTCGCATGGCGTCACTTTGCCCATGCTCGTCGATCAACTCGCCGCGCTGCAAAAGCAGATTCAAATCTCTCATGCAAAGCCGGCCGTTCACGATGGGGCAACGGGTCACAGCATGCTCGATGACTCCGTCGAAAACTATAAGACGCCGCTCTACGCGCTGCTTGCCGCGACCGGATGCGTGCTGCTTATTGCGTGCATGAATGTCGCGAGTTTGCTGGTTGCGCGCACAGCTGCGCGCGGCAAGGAACTAGCGATTCGCTCCGCGCTCGGCGGTGGAATGCTGCGGCTGATGCGCGAGCGGCTGATGGAAAGCCTGCTGCTTTCGGCCGGCGGCGGGGCATTGGGATTGATGCTCGCGTGGGGCGCATTGCAGTGGCTGGCCCGGGCGCGGGGCGACATGAATCGCGTGGAGGCGATCCACATTGATGGCGTGGTGGCGGCGTTCACACTGGGCGTGATTGCATTCTCCGCGTTGTTCTCCGGGCTCGTTGCCGCGTTCAGTTCCGGCGGCAAGCGTCTACTCGCTACGCTGCAGGAATCGTCGCGGGTACATAGCGGTGGAACGGCGCGAGCAGGGCTGCGGCGGTTTCTGCTGGTGCTGCAAGTCGGACTGACGGTCGTGCTTCTGGTGGGAGCTGGCTTGCTGCTGAAAAGCTTTCAACGGCTGCGCAGCAGCGATGTTGGAGTGCCGGTGGACAATGTTCTGACGATGCATGTGAGCTTGCCGGAGGCGCGTTACAAAGAGCCGGTGCAGCAGGTTGCATTTCTTGAGCAGCTGATTGAGCGGGTGCGCGCGGTTCCTGGCGTGCAGGCCGCCGGGCTGGCCAGCGTGGCTCCCGGTGAAGGCTGGAATGGCGATCACGCGATGACTGTGGTCGAGCATCCTCCGCTGCGGTCGAACGAGGTGCCCGATCTTCTGGTGCGCGGAGCGGAGCCGGGCTACTTTGCGGCGATTCAGCTTCCGCTGCTGCGTGGGCGTATCTTCACGCGGGACGAGCGGCTAGAGCGAGCGCATGTCGTCGTGATCAGTCAATCTGCCGCGCGCGTGCTCTTTCCAAACGAGGACCCCATCGGCAAGCATCTTAGGACAACAACCGAAGATACGGTATTCGAGGTGGTTGGAGTCGTTGGCGACACGCTGTGGAATGTAAATGCACCGATGATGCCGACGCTCTATTGGCCGCTCTACGGCAACGGCTACAGCGTCGCAACAATCGTCGTCCGCGCGACGCACGATGTGGAGTCGCTGGCGCTGCCGGTACAGAAGGTCGTGAGTCAGCTTGATCCGGATCTGCCGGTCTCGGATGTAATGACACTCCGGGAAGCAATCGGCAAAACCACGGTGGATTCCGAGTTCGATTCGTTGCTAGTACTGGCCTTTGCTGTAATCGCGCTGCTGCTTGCTGCGGCGGGGCTCTATGGTGTGCTGGCGTACCTGGTCACGCAACGTACGAATGAAATCGGTATTCGCATTGCGCTGGGCGCGCAGCGGGAGAGTGTGCTGCGGCTGATGCTCGCGGATGGTTTGCAACCGGCGCTGATTGGCTTGGTTGTCGGACTGGTTGCGAGCGCGGTGGTGGTGCGTGAGATCCGGTCGATGTTGTATGACACCGAGCCGCTTGATCCGGGAGTCTTCGCAGCGGTGGCGGCGATGCTGTTGGCAGTGGCAGCGCTAGCCTGCATCGTTCCCGCCTGGCGGGCTTCGCGACTGAATCCGATGCAGGCGTTGAGAATGGAATAGGCGCGGAGAGTAGTTTCACCCTCTCGCGCCTATTCTGTCGGATCGCGGATCCTCTTGCAAAAAACTGATGCGAAGTTATTGCGTGACGGGTTGCTCCGGTGGCGCCTTCGGTGCTTTCAGGTGAGGCGCGTTGGGAGATGCCGGTGCACCGGGAGGACTCGGTGGGACCGGCGTGAAGCCTGAGCCTTTCTTGATGCGCAGATCGCCGACGTCGGCAATGAGATTGATCTTGGCCTGGCCGGAGCCGATGCGGCCGCTGACGCTCTTGCTTTCGTCGCCGTTGATGACCAGCGGGTAATCGGAGACGATGTCGCCGTTATGGGTGTGGCCTTCAATGTTGGCTGAGGCTTCGGGCGGAAGCGTCACTTCGACATCGCCTTTGCCGCTCTTGGCCTCGATGCTGTAGTTGCCTGCCGGCTCGACGGAGATCTGGCCGCGGCTATCGTCAACGTAGGAGTCGCCGTAGATCTGGCTCAGGTCGACGTCTTTGGCATGTGTGGTGACGCGGACTTCACCCCTGGCTTCGGTGACACGCAGATCGTCGGAATTGAGCGTCATGTCGCCGGGCAACGCGGCGAGCTGCAACTCAGTGACGGATGTGTGCAGATGCACCGGACCACCGATGTTTTCCAGATGCACGTCGCCGAAGATTTCGCCGTTGAGAGTGACCTTGCCCTTGATTTCGGAGAAGGTGAGGTCATTGCAGTTGCCGTCAGCCGTTAGATCGCCGCCGATTTCGTGGGCGGAGAAATCTCCGCGGTCATTGGAGAAATGCACCTGCACGGAGCCCTGAATCGTGCTCAGATGCACGTCGCCGTGGCTGGAGGTGATGTTCGCACCTGCGCCAAGGCCGGCCGCTGTCACATCGCCATGGCCGGAGGTGACGGTCACTTGCGCGCCTTTGGGAACGGTGACTGAAAGATTGAGACGGCCGCTATTGTTGCTGTCGGATTTCACTAGAACAGTGTTGCCGCTGACCGTGATGTGGGCCTGTTCGGCGTCGAAGATGCGCTTGGCGTCGGTATCGGAGTTGGCAAAGGCAACTTCGTGCGCCTGCACCTCGACGGAGGAGTTGTCCCCTGCGGTGACGCTCACGTCGCCGCGGGGATTTTGGATCTGGACGAGAGCGTTGGCGGGGACCTGCACGTTAAGAAGCTGCTGATCCTGGTCGCGCTCGGGCAGGCCGAAGAGGTTGAAGAAATTGCTATCGTCGTGATCGCCCCACTGGGCACGCATTGGGCCCCACCAGCCGTTCCATCCCGATGCCGCGCAGCCCAGCAGCGCAAGCAGAATGAGGATGCCGACAAATCCGCCGCCACGGCGGACGGGGGTGGTGCGACGCAGGTCGAGCGCCCACTCGCCGAGAAGTGCGAGACCGGCGGCGATCAGGAGCAGCGGCCACCAGTGGCCGTACCACGACCAGAAATTGGACGGCGCTATGCGACCGCTATAAATCAAGAGACCCACAATACCGATGCCGACGAGGATGATAGGGCCGACGACCGATGGGACGTGGGGGCCGTAGGCACTGCCATAACCGGCCTTCCACGCGTGGCGCTGGGCTTTCCAGGCTTCGCGCTGCGCGCGCCATGCGGCTCGCTGCTGTTCGCGATAGACGCGCCATTGTGTGCGCGGGTCGTAAGGCGGAATTCCGCCGGGAGGTGTGCCACCGGGAGGAGTGAAGGGGGGCTGGCTGCTCATGACTGTCCTCCCGAACCTCTGCCAAAGTCTTGCGGCGGAGCGGGCACGATCGAGGTCCCGGTCGGTGCGGGCGGCTGGGCAGTGGGGGCAGGTGCAACTCCAGCCCCGTAGGGATACGGGCTGCCGGGATACATCGGCTCATCGCCCGCGGCGGCTAAAGCGGCTCGCTGCGCCAGTTTCAGCACGCCAATTAGGATCAGGAAGAGTGGAAGAAAAATGTTCCAACTGACAAGGTCCGCCTGGTGAAGCAGGGCGACGACTCCCAAGAGGAGCAGAATGGATGGGCCGGTGAGCCGGCGAATCAAAATGTAGCGGTTCATTGAGGGCCCCCTTTGGTGTCACTGATACGACGAACGATGAGCCACGCGCCGAGCGCGATGAAGATCAGCGGCCACAGGAAGTGGACAAAGCGTTCGGCTAGATAGCCCATCTGGTTGAGCAGAAGAATCAGCCCGAAACCAATGAGGATCAGCGCGCCGATGGGCTCCTTGCGGCGCCAGCCTATGGGTGGCACTGGCGGAACAGGAGGGATGGGCGGCGGAATGGGCGGCGCGCCTGGGTCCGTAAATCCAGGACCCCCAAATCCGGGGTTGGTGTACCCCGAGACCGGCGCATAGGGCGGCGCCTGATAGGCTCCGGCCGCTGGGGGTGTNNCTGCGTATGGCGCGCTGTACGGTGCCTGATAAGCGCCAGGCGCTGTGCCGGCCGGAGGCGCGCCAGACGGCGTTCCCATGGGAGGCTGTCCCGGATAATGGGTGCGTGTGCCGATGTTCAGCCAGTTGCCCACTTCATTCAGGCCCAGCGGATCGGGAAGGGGCTGGCCATCGCGCCGCGCGACTGCGGTGTGATAGGCCTCAAACGATTGGTACAGAACCCACGCGGCGATGAAGATGCCGAAGATNNACTGGCCGTTGTACATCGCGCCTACGCCGGGGATGATTCCCAGGACCGCGGCTGCGACCGGGTTGGGCGCGCCTGCGGGAGGCGGGATAAACGGCTGCTGATAGCTTTGCCACGATACGGAGCAGGGCTCGCAAAGAACCTGCCCTCCGGGGGCATTGCGAACGCAGTTGGCGCAGAGCGGTTTGCCGCAATTCTGGCAATACGCTGTTGCAGCGACATCCTTGTGATTTACGCAGTCCATACTGTGCTCCTTTCCCGTGCTGTTCTTGCGGAGCCGCCTAGAGCGAAAGCAGAGCTGCCGTTGAAGTGGATGCCGGGTTCCAATGCTGCAAGCGCAGTTTGATCGTGCCTGGACTGCGTAGATTCATTCATGAACGTGAGAGAGGTTTCCAGGTAGTCGGGATCATCGATCGCAGGTACTCCAGATTGTTGCGGAGGGTCGACGCGGGAACCTCCATCCTTGTGCGGGGGATTCTGTTTGGATTCTCCCGGTGCAGCAGGTTGAGGGTTATTTTGCTGCTGGTCCTGATTGCCTTCGCCCTGGGTGGAGCGGCGCAGCTCGCGCATCCGCGACTGTACTTCATAAACCAGGCGGAGGTGATCGTAGTAGCGAATGATCGGTGTGGAGGCCATCGTCAGCCGCCGCTCCATGAAAGAACGGATGGCGGTGGGACGGAGATTGGCAATGCGCAGATCGGAGAGGCGAACGCCGGTGAGGTTGAGGGTCAATGCGATGGAGAAGAATGCCATGGCTGCAGTCATCATCAGCCGGGGCTCGGCAAAGCGGCGCACACGGGCCATGAAGCCGGGGCGCTGCCAGGGTTGCGGGATGGGCAGAACGTCGCTGCTGCCGGTGACCAGGCCGTAGCCAGCCACTTGTCCGGGGCCTGTTGCTGCCAGAATCTTATCTAAAAGCCCTTCCGGAACTTCTGGCTCGGTGGAAAGAAACTCCAGCCACTCACGGCCGCGCCGGGACTCCTCAAACAAGGCCGTGCAGGCGGCGCAGGTTGCCATGTGCCCGGTGAAGGTCTTTTCATCCTCGGGTCGCAGCAGTCCATCCAGGGCGTCGGCCAGAAGCGTTTCCCACTGCCCGCAGGCGGGGGAATTCGGAATGTGTGTGCTGCCAGCCATGATTACATCACCTCTCGTTTATTACGTTCCAGGAGGCGCGCCAGTTCCGCGCGGCCCCTGCTGATGCGGGACTTCACAGTACCTTCGGGTATGCCGAGAACCTGGGCAATTTCCTTGTAGTCCAGGTCCTGCAAATCTCTTAGAATGACGGCTTCTCTAAGCTCCACGCTGACGCGGGCCAGCGCATTCTGCACCATCTTGGCCAGTTCCTTCTGGGCAGCGGACTCATGCGGCGACGGACCCTCGGAGGTCAGCCGGTCGATCGGCCGCAGTTCGTCGGTCACGTCCCAGCCTTCGTCGAGGGAACCTGTGGCGCGCAGATTCCGTGTGCGGCGGAAGTTGTCGACCAGCAGGTTGCGGGTCATGGTCGTGATCCAGACCTGGAGGCTGCCGCGCCCAAAGTCGAAGCTGGCAAGATTGGAATAAATCTTCAGGAAGACGTCCTGGGTGAGATCTTCCGCGTCGGCGGCGTTGTTGGTAAAGCGGTAGCAGAGCCCGTAGACACGCCGATGATGCGTGCGGACCAGCTCGGCCCATGCGCCGGAATCCCCGTCCATGCAGCGGCGGACAACTTGGGACCAGTCGATCTCCAGCGGTCTAACCTCCTCGCGCGCCGCGCGAGCCCGCTGCGCCAAATCGGCGGCAGCGGGATTAGCCTTGGGCGGCCCGCCGCGTTGGGAGGCGCCCGCCTCGCTGGGCTGGACCAGTCGCCGTGGAGGTTTGGGCGGGGCCACCAGCCCCATCATGCTCCAGCTTAATGTACCCGCGCAGGCCATAGGGAGCTATACGCATGATTTTGTGGGATGGTTCCGTTGATCGGGAAGAGCCGTCCCGGTCGTCTTCCACGAGCCGATCGAAGCCGAGATACATCTTGCGCGGAGCCCCAGATTACTCTCCGATTCGTTTCGGGGTACTCTTGCGTTGTAAATCGATGGAGCGGGAGGGATCGGGATGAGGCAGCACGGAGAATGCGGGCATATACTTCCGAGCGGGGATCCTCCATGCACTTATCTTTTCGATTCGCTTCGAAAATGCTCCTTTCCTGCGCAGGGCTTCTTTGTGTTCTGCTGTCGGGCTGCGGCGGATCGGGTTCCGGCAGTGGCGGCGGAGGGGGGTCGGCGCCCTCCGATCTGACCTACCCGCAGACCTCGATCAAAGCAACAGTGGGTACGGCGATTTCACAAGACACGCCGACGGTCAGCGGAACCGTTACCGAGTACACGATTTCGCCCGCCCTGCCCGCGGGGTTAACGCTGAATGCGGCGACGGGAGCGATCTCAGGTACGCCCACTGCAGAATCCGCCCAGGCGACTTACGCGGTCACTGCCTCCAACTCGGGCGGCTCGACCACGGCCGTGCTGACGATTTCCGTTGCCCTTGCTGCGCCGTCCAACCTTGTCTATCCGCAGACCTCGATCACGGCGACAGTTGGGACCGCGATTGCGCCGGACACTCCAACTGTGAGCGGTACCGTCGCCTCCTACTCAGTTGCGCCTAGCCTTCCAGCCGGATTGACACTGAATGCAACCACAGGGACGATCTCGGGCACGCCCACAGCAGGAACCGCCGAGGTCACTTACACGGTGACGGCTACGAACTCCGCAGGATCGTCGACAGCGGCATTGAGCATCACTGTTCTGGCGGCGCCCTCCCAGCTGGTCTATCCGCAGGCCGCGATCTATGGCATTGTCGGGTTTGCCATCCCCGCAGATTCTCCTACCGTATCGGGGACGGTGGATAGCTATTCAGCGAATCCGGCTTTGCCAGCCGGGTTGACGCTCGATCCAGCATCGGGCACAATTGCCGGGACTCCGACCGCACCAAGCGCGAAAGCAACCTACACAATCACCGCTTCAGACAGCGTTGGGAGCACGACTGCACAGGTCACCATCACTGTTGCGGCTGCGCCTCCGGTGCTCCTTGACCTTGGACACCAAGTCCCGGTGACCGCAGCCCATCTGGCCTCCGATCGGCTACTGAGCCTGGACCAGTCGGGCGATTGGATTTTCTGGGGCTATACCGCAGCCAGTATTCTGGCGAGCGGGGATGGAGCGACCGGGCTGGTCGGCAACCCAAATCAAGCTCCCCTGGCCGGACAGTTTTTTGCTGTGTCCACAGCAACCCAGATACAGCTTTTTGCGATCACGGACGGTCATTCCCTCGCTTCCGTACCTTTTTCCGTAGCGCAAGGGCAAAGTTGGGCACAGATCGCGTCGGACGGCAGCTACTTGTGCACCGGCAACGCAAGCGGACTAACAGTCTGGTCGCCCGATGGGCAATCGGAGCTCACTGTTGCGGGAGACTATCACGCGGCCTCACCCTATGCGGCGCCGGGGCAGGTTCAGGTTGCGAATGGCCCCGCGGGAGCCAATGTCATCCAGACGGTCTCCGTTCCTTCCGGAGCCACATCGACGGGTCCCCAATTTTCCGGCGCCTTCAACTCCTGGTTTCTTGACGGGCAAAGTTTCTTTACCAGCATGTCGAATAACGTATGGATCTATTCGACTGCGGGCACGCAGGAAGCGTTCCTGACAACGCTGGCGTCGAGCCAGAGTTTGATGGGAAACGGAAGCCTGTTTTGGCAGGGCACCTCCGTTTATTCGGTCAGCACCGGGAGCCTGATTCAGACATATCCGAGTGTCCCAACATTTGGAAACACGTCGTTTTGGACATCCGGCACAACGATCGCTATCGCCTTTGATTCGGTTAGCCCGACTGTGCCGGAGATCCAAATCGTCGACCTGAGCGGCTCGACCCCGGTTGCAACGATCCAGCCCATTGGTCAGGACTTGCTCTCTGCGACCGAGCTACCCGTGTTCGCGTGGCAGAACTCTCAGGCATGGGTTTTAGCGGGACCGATAATTGCCGACGGGCCGAGCCTTTCCTCGACGACGCCCCGGTACTTCGGCTACGGCGTGCCATCCGCCATCGCTGGTGCGCCCAATCTGGTCGCAATTTCGACCGCAACCGGGATCCACCTGATCAACCCAAGCACGGCGACTGACGTCGGCGACTTCGGTGACGGGGACGGTTTCGGCCTCTTCGGCGGTTTCGTTCCCGTGACGATGGAGCTCTCCAATAACGGCGGCGTTCTTGCCGCTTATGAGAGTGTCGGTTCGCCTCCATCAGAAGCGACTCCAACTCTCAATGTATATTCGCTTCCTACGATCAGCACACTCGGCAGCTTCACTTATCTGCAGTCGCTGAACCATCCGTCCTTGATCAGCTTTAACCTCTCTGGATCGGGTACGAACCTGGGGCAGGTGATCGGCGAAGGATTTGGCTTCATAGGCCCGGGGCCCTTTACGCGTCAGGTGACAGGTGTTTCTGGTACGCCTGTGATCTGGTCCGATTCCGACGACGACGGCGCCCTGGTTCTCTCGCCGGATGGAACTCTCATTGCAGCGACCAATGAACCCACGCCAAGTGACGGAAACGGGGTCACGAGCATCTACCAGAACGGTACCCTGGTCACGACTGTTCCCGGATATGCCGAGGGGTGGATCGACAACAGCCGGCTTCTGGTCAGCAACTTTTCGAACGCGACCACGCCCGCATATCTCACCAGCACCATCTACAGCGCGACGGGGCAGACTCTCTTCACATTTCCGTCGGGTACCGTCCCCCAGATCAGCAATCCCCAATTCACGAGTGCGAATTCAGCGTACGATCCGGGCACAAACGCGGTGTATTCTCTGGCGGATGGGTCGACTGTGTGGAGGGGCCCCGCTGTGAGCTATGGAGCGCTTGCGGATCCTTACGTCGTTTTCATCTTGGGCCATCAGGTGCTGCTGGC
>PLKY01000297.1 GCA_003140785.1 Acidobacteriaceae bacterium
CAAGCTGGGTCACGCAGGGGCTAAAGGTCCTTGAGTTGGGGCTGCACTTCGGCGGCAACGATGTGGGTTCGGTGATGCTGGAAGAGAATGTGGTGAAGGCCGCGGGCACTTCGAACTGCACGACTGAGGAAGAGCTGAGGAGAATCATTCGCGACGCGGGGTTCAAGCCTGTGCAGCGGGATACGCTGTATCGGACGATGTTCTTGAATTGACCCTCGGGCGTTTAGATTCGAGGCAGCCAATGATCCATCTCCTAGGGGTCAACCATCTCGTCCAGCGCTTCAAGGCACCCCCCGGTCCCGCGGAAGGAAATCTTAGCTTCTCTGACGACCAAATCAAATTCAAAGATGCTGTTGAGAGGGCAATTCGTGAACTGAAGCCCGATCTACTCGCTGAAGAGGACAATCAAGAATGCCTGGACAAGGCAGGAGCGATTTCCATCCTTCGGGCAATTCACAAATTGGTCGGAATTCGGCACGAGTTTGTCGACCCAAGTAAGCGTGAGCGAAGGGCAAAGGGGTATAGGGACTATATAGAATAGAAATATCGGAATACGAGCAGATCCGAAGCCTTTATAAGGGCGACGATAACTTAAACGAGATCGAATTGGTCGCACGGGCGCACGAAACCGCACATCAGTTTCCAATCCGTGAGAGACTCTGGCCGACAGAACTTAAAAGGACAACATCGACCAATATTCTGTTTGTTTGCGGCGACATTCATCTCTACACCTTCACTAACTTCTTAGCTGCCGAGAAGATCTCCTCCACTGTTTTTGGTCGAGGCATTAGTGTGAATCCCTCGAACGACATTGAATATGAGGCGCTGCAATACGCGCAGGACAACGACATGTTCGGCAAAACAGATTGTTTCTGTCTTGGGAGTTGATTCCTTTGTAGCTTCTAAGCTACACTTACTCCGTGATCGAACTCGGCTACTATCAGGAAGAAAATGGACGTTGTCCGTTCACAGAGTGGCTCACGGGACTTCGCGACAAAATGGCAAAAGCCCGGATCGCCGCCAGATTGAGACAAATCCAATTAGGCAATTTGGGCGACGCGAAGCCGGTGGGTGAGGATGTCACGGAATTGCGGATTCATGTCGGCGCCGGATACCGAGTCTATTGCGGCATTCGAGGCCAGCATTGGATCATTCTTCTGTGTGGAGGAGATAAGAGTACCCAACCAAGGGATATAGTCCGAGCGAAGGCGCTTTGGGCGGAGTTGAAAAGGAGGCAATCATGAGCAAACTTGTTGGGGTCCGTTCTTATGACGAATGGGAAATTCAAGAATTGCGGAAGGACCGCGAATTTGCTGTCGAATATCTTATGGCTGCCATGGAGGCCCTCGACAATCCCGAAGAGCGGGCTGGCGGGTTGCTTGCGCTGCGCTCCGTTGCCGAGGCTTATGGCGGGCTGGGCGCGGTTGCGGCTCAGGCGGGCATCAGCCGTGAGTCTCTCTATCGCGCACTCTCGCCTAAAGGCAATCCGACGCTCAAGACCCTGATTGCCGTCCTCAAGACCCTCGGCCTGCGCCTCTCCATCGCGGAGAAACTACCAGTGCGAGCGGCCAGGAAGAAATCACGAAGTACTCGCGCCGCTGCCTGACGCCCGTCCGGGAAGCGCGTCTCATCTCGCATTGCTTCATCCGGCGAATGGCCATTGGCGCAGTCGCTTCGCGCGGATGAGATATATCAGCGTGCCGGAGATGCCAATGCCTGCGGCTACCGCCAGTCCTTCGGTAGCGTTGCTGCGGTTCAAGAGGATGAAGAGGAAGCCCGCCATGGCCGCGAGCGGCGGCAGCGGATACAGCGGAATGCGGAAGGGCCGTGGGAGCTCCGGGCGTTGCACGCGCAGCAGCATCACGCCGATTTGCTGGAGAAAAAACTGCAACAGGATGCGCGTAATAACTAACATCGTGATGACTTGTTGCAGCGAGAAGAAACAAAATGCTGAGGCAACCAGTCCCAGCGCGACAAGCGAGCGGTGCGGAATTCCATGGCGCGGGTGCACGGCGGATAGCACGCGGAAATAGTTCCCATCGCGAGCGGCGGCAAAGGGCACGCGCGAATAGCCGAGCAGAAGGGAAAACACGGAAGCGAAGGCGGTCCACATGATGAGTGCAGCCATCAGCCGACCGGCCCAGACGCNNGGAGCGGCGCCGCGGATTGGGCTGCAGTGTTCGCCGCATCGCGAACGGCAGGCAACGCGGCCAGGTTCATTGCAACGTAAAGCGCGGAGACGAAGAGAACAGAGAGTAGGATGGCGCGCGGAATCGTGCGCTCCGGCTGGCGCACTTCGCTGCCCAAAAACGTGATGTTGTAGTAGCCCCAGTAGTCGTAGGTAGCGATTAGCGTGGCCTGCGCCAATCCACCGATCGCCAATCCCATAGACTGCGCCGGTGACGCGGGCATGTGCCAGTTTCCCGAAGTGACCGTATGCGCGACACCCGATGCGATGACTCCCGCCATTGCCGCCATGACGCCGGCGAATAGAACCCACGCGAGACGTGTGACGGAGCTGAGATTGCGATAGAGCAGCGCCGTGACGAGAAGACATGCGGTGGCCGCCGCGAAGCTCGAATAATGGAGAACTGGAAGAGCTGCGATGGGTGCGGTGTCGAGACCGGGCCAGAACCAGGCCAGGAAGCTCGAGAGGCCGATGCAGCCGGAGGCAATGGAAAGCGGCGCGGAAAAGCTCAATTGCCAGACATAGAGAAAGCTGAGCCAGTTGCCGGCGCGGTCGGGTCCATAGATTTCGCGCAGGAATGCGTACGATCCGCCTGCACGCGGAAAGGCCGCGCCCAGCTCTGCCCAGACTAAGCCATCGGCCACAGCAATGCCTGCGCCCAAGAGCCACGCGCCCACTGAGAGCCGGTAGCCCGCAGCAGCGATCACCAGCGGCAGTGTGATGAAGGGGCCCACACCGATCATCTCGAGCATATTGAAGAGGACTGCCGAGCGCAGACCGATGCGCCGCTCGAGGGACGGTGTTGCGTCGGCGCTGATTGATGAGGGGATCACTGGCGAGTTCGATTTTGGACGCTACTCTGGCGGATTGTACACTGGCGAGGACCATGTCTTTTGCCGAGCGAGTTCATCGCACAGCCATCCTGACCGTCGTAGCGAGTCTGATTTCTTTAGGGGCCGGGCCGCATTGCCTCAAGGCGCAACAAGCAAACGGGTCGGCTCAAGAGCTTCCTGCCGCTGAGCCGAGTTCAATCGCTCTGCCGTTGCCGGAAGACCGCGGCGCAGCAGCGTTGGAGCAGGCGGTGAAGCGGCTCGGCACGACGGCCAGCCTGATGATGGTTGTGGCTCACCCTGACGATGAGGATGGCGCGCTGCTGACCTATCTGTCGCGCGGTCTGGGCGTGCGGGCGACGCTGTTCACGCTGAACAGGGGCGAGGGCGGACAGAATGCGATGTCGGCCGACACCTACGACGCGCTCGGGATCATTCGGACGAATGAACTGCTCACTGCCGATGAGTTCTACGGTGCGAAGCAACTGTGGGGCACTGAAGCGGACTTTGGTTTCTCGAAGACGCAGGAGGAGTCGTTCGCGCGCTGGGNNGGCGGCATTACAGACGGCCACGGGCAGCACCAGGTCTCCGGTGAAATTGCGCAGGAGGTATTTAAAGCCGCAGCCGATCCCAACGTATTTCCCGAACAATTGAAGGCAGGATTGCAGCCGTGGCAACCGCTTGCTGTTTACTCGATGGTTCCCTTCGCGCCAGTCACGGAGAAGGGCATGTTCGACTACGCGACGGGAAAATGGGCGCCCGCGAAGTTTCGCAATTACGTCACCGGCGAATGGATTTCCGACGTCCCTTCCAGCGATGTGACACTGCCGGTTGGCAAACTTGATTCGACTCTTGGCCGCAGCTATGTGCAGATTG
>PLKY01000373.1 GCA_003140785.1 Acidobacteriaceae bacterium
TTATTTATTTACACTGCCTTACAACAAACCCAGGCACAGATCGCGGATGCAAATGCGCGCTTTGAGTATGAAGCAGACCTTGCCGCTTTGCGATTCCAAAGTGGATCACAGCCCTAGCGCAAAGAGAGAAAGGCGGCCCGCTATGCTGGCAGCACCGAAAGTCAAACGAATTCTGTTCGCAACGGATTTCCTGGAAAGCTCGCGTCTCGCGCTCGACTATGCCATGGCGTTCGCTCACCACTTCAAGGCGACCATCATTATGCTCCATACTTTGGAACTTTCAAATCCGGCAATAGTGGCTGAGTTGAGTACCACCAGACCATGCGTTACACGAAATGCCGCTCTTAAGCGAATAGCAGCCATCGCTGCCGGCGTTCGATGCACTGGTCTTGAAGTGGAGACGTTTGTGGTGGCCGATATTCCAAGTGACGCGATTCTCCGCGCAGTTGCCGATCACTCGGCAGACCTCCTCGTCCTTGGAGTTCATGGCGTACATCGCGGCCTCGCGCATCTACTCGTTGGTTCGAATACAGAGACAATTCTTTGTTCTGGATCCTGTCCAACGATGACTGTCGGTGCCCATGTCATGGCGGGAGTCGATCCCGATCTGCATTTCAAAGAGATTGTGTACGTTTCCGATTGCACTCCGGAGGCCACTGCGGCTGCTCCATTTGCCGTCTTTCTTGGTAACGAGTTTCAAGCTCCCATCGACGTATGCCATCTGATTCCGGAGGCGGGCGAGGATAATCCAGGGGTCCGTCGGGATTTGGCGGAGAAGTATTGCGAAGCACTTCGGCAGGTGCTTCCCGATGCAGGCCCAAATTGGGATGAGCCATCCTTTCACGTGGACCGCGGCATGGAAGCGGGCCAAATTATCGACCGTGCTCAAAATCAAAGCGCCGGATTGATCGTTCTCGGAGTACACACAGAGTCTCACTTTGGGCGTCACGTTCATACCAGTCTTCCTTATCAACTCCTTGCGAAGGTGACCTGTCCGGTCATTTCCATTCGGCAGCGAATCCAGGGAGGCTCATGACCGCCCCGTCGCCATCTATGCCACGGTCTTGCTCTTTGCGCTCTTTAGTTTCGCGCGAGGGTCAATATGAATGAATTGAAGATCAAGCGCATTCTCTTTGCGACGGATTTTCTCGAGTGCTCCAGGCTTGCTCTCGACTACGCGGTGGCATTTGCGCACCAGTTCAAAGCCACGATGGTATTGCTCCATGCGATTGAACTGCCATCGCCCGCCAAAGAAGCAGAAAAGGTGACCTCCAGACCCAGTCTTTCGCGGATTGCGGCCGAAGAGCGTCTAGATGCCTTTGCCGCCGGCCTTCGCCGCACGGGCCTTGAAGTCGACACTTTCGTTCACGATGGTACTCCGTGCCAGGTCATCCTTAATGAGGTCAAGGGTCATGCACCAGATTTGCTGGTCCTTGGTGTCCACGGCATTCATCGCGGTGTGGGGCATCTAATGATCGGATCGAATACTGAAAAGATTCTGCTGACTGCGTCTTGCCCCACACTTTCTGTTGGTGCGCATGTCCTTGGAGGGGTGGATCTGAGCCTCAAGCTTACGGAAATACTTTACTGCTCAGATTTCACACCTGATGCGGCGACCGCCGCACGTTACGCCGTGCTGCTTGGAAGAGCGTTTGGCATTCCTGTTGATGTTTGCCATCTAGCATCGACTCCGTTTGATCAAGACCCAAAGTCGGCTCAGAAAGTGGCTGAAGACTATTGCGAGGCCTTGCGGCGAGCGATGCCGGAGGCAGCCGATCCGTGGTGTACGCCCGGCTTCCATCTTAAACATGGTTTCGAACTGGATCAGATATTGGAACGAGCGGAAGCAGAGACCGCCGGACTTATCGTTCTTGGTGTTCGCGCGGAATCCCATCTGGACCGGCATCTTCATACAAGCCTTGCCTATCAATTGCTGACCAGAGCGGCGTGTCCAGTGCTGTCGATCAGAGCCGGACCTAACGATAGTTGACCGAGAATCCCTAAGCCCCAGGTAGAAAGCAGCTTTGCACTAGTTAATTCCTTCCATCATTCTTTCGAGGAGGGAAGGGGCGTCGCAGGAGTTGGTAAGCCCCGCGGATGGAGGAACCTTGAGTACGCAAATACGAAGTATGCTGTGGAGCCTGTTGCCGGTGTGCGGAGTCATCCTCTCTCTCTCCGGATGCAAAGGATCCGACTCGAACAAGCAGCCTCCGGCGCCTCCGGTGGCCGTCGCCATTGTGCAGCGCGGAAATATCTCGCGTGTTCTGAGTCTGGCTGGCCAGTTTCAACCTTTTCAAGTGGTAGATGTGCATGCGAAAGTTTCAGGTTATGTACGACACATCTACGTCGACATCGGGGATCGGGTGCATGCAGGACAGACATTGGCTACGCTCGAAGTACCGGAGTTGAATGCGCAGTTCCGTGGCACACAATCGGAAGCGCTGCGATCCCAAGACGCCATCACCGCAGCGCAGCATCAGATGAGCCGTGCGAAGTCGCTCCATACGGCGCTCCAGGCTAACTACGATCGACTCAATAAGGCTTCAGCGCAGCGGCCCGGACTCATTGCGGCGCAGGAACTGGAGAACGCTCGCTCGCAGGCTGATGCCTCGCAGGAGCAGTTGGATGCCGCTACGGCGGATCTCTCAGGCGCAAAGCAAGGCGCCGATACGGCGACGGCGGATCAGCAGCGCGTGGGAGCGCTTCAAGCATACAGCAACGTGATAGCGCCTTTGGACGGCGTCGTGGTGTGGCGTTATGCCGATACCGGAGTGTTGATCCAGGAGGGCACAAACTCCGAAACGCAAACCATGCCTCTAATCAAACTGGCACAGAGCAATTTATTGCGGCTTCGTGTGCCGGTGCCGGAGGACGCAGTGAGGTATGTGCATGAAGGCGATGTGATTCAGATTCGGGTCGACGCCCTTGACCAGAACTTCAGCGGAAAGATCGTGCGCTTTACACGACTCCTCGATCTCAGCACCCGGACGATGGAGACAGAGGTCGACGTGCCGAATCCAACTCTCGCGATCACTCCCGGCATGTACGCGAATACCTACCTGCAGTTAGCTCATCGAGAAAATGTGCTGACGATTCCGATCGTAGCGATGCAGGGCAAGGGCAACACGGGGGTCGTCCTCGTGCTCAATACAAATAACCAGGCAGAGCAGCGTTCGGTGGGGCTCGGGCTGCGCGGGTCGACTCTGGTAGAGGTCACCAGTGGTCTCCAGGCGGGTGATCGTGTTCTGCTCGGGGATTCGAGCCGCTTTCACAACGGAGAGCAAGTGGCTCCCCAGACACAGCAGGAACCGGCTGACGACATCATGCATCAAGAGGGAGGGGTTACAGATCCCCAGGAAAGCACAGGAGACAGCAAGTAATGCCCAAGTTTGCGCTGCGCTATCCCTACACCGTCCTCATGTTCTGTCTGATAATCCTTGTCGTGGGCATTGCAAATGTAGTCACAATGCCGGTGGACCTATTCCCAGACATCGACATTCCCGTTGTTGTGGTAGCGACCTTTTACTCCGGAATGCCGCCGAAACAAATCGAAGCCGATATCACCGATACCTTTGAGCGGTTCTTTACTCTTGGCGCAAATATCGATCACATCGAATCGCGTTCCCTGACCGGAGTAAGTCTCATCAAGGTCTATTTCCGCCCGGGAACGGACGGAAATTCGGCACTCAGCAACATTTCAAACCTGGCAATGGCTGATCTGCGCCGTCTGCCTCCTGGAACCCTGCCTCCCGTTGTCTTGGGCATGACGGCTTCAAGTCAACCAATTTGCCTGGTAACGCTGGAAGGAAAGGGTCTAAACGAGACCCAGCTGAAAGATTTGGCGCAATTTGCGGTGCGCAACCAGATCGCCAATGTGCCGGGCGCGTCGGTTCCTCAGCCGTTTGGCGGCCAGTATCGACAGATTCAGGTCTTTGTGGATCCGTTGAAGCTCGAAGCGCACAACATGAGCGTGATGGATGTCGTAAGCAGCGTGAACGACTCTAACCTGATTTTGCCAGCAGGCGATGTTCGCATTGGCACTCAGGACCTGAATATCTATGCAAACAGCCAGATTCCAACGCCAGAGCAGGCCAACTCGATACCGCTACGGTCGGTTGGCAACGCTTCCGTCCTGGTGGGCGACATAGGGCACGCTGAAGACTCCGGAGCCATTCAGACTAATATTGTCCGCATCAACGGACAACGTTCTGTATATATCCCCGTGCTGAAGCAGGCTGGGAAGAGCAACACAATCACAATTGTGAGCGGCATGCGTGCTGCCGTGTCAAAGCTGGTCGATATTCCTTCGTCACTTAAGACCGCCGTTGTGTTCGACCAGTCCGTATTTGTAAAGGGTGCCATCAGGAACCTGCTAAAGGAAGCAGGGATTGGGCTTCTACTCACTGGCATCATGATCCTGGTATTCCTCGGCAGTCCGAGGGCGACAATAGCCGCGCTGATAGCCATTCCGCTCGCTGTGCTGATGTGCCTCCTGATTGTGAGCGGGATGGGAGGAACGATCAACACCATGCTCCTGGGAGGATTGGCATTGGTCTTGTCGCGCTTGATCGACAACTCCGTGATCGTGCTCGAAAATATCTTCCGCTTCCTGGAGGAAGGGGCTTCGCCGGAAATAGCGGCCGGCGATGGCGGCACAGAAGTAGCGCTTCCGGTATTTGCAGCAACTGTTACCACATCGGTAGTGTTCTTTCCAGTATTTCTGCTCAGTGGAGTGAGCAAGTATATCTTTACCGATCTTGCCTATGGAGTTGTGTTCTCTATCTTCGCGTCTTACATATTCTCGATGACGCTGGTCCCGCTCTTCTGCGCAAAGTTCATTCATGCGAAGGTAAAAGAGGACGCCGGTATCGAGCACGAGGAAAACAGCGAAATCGCGGCGATGGACAACGGCGAGAAGCAATCAAAGGATATACCTAAGAAAAAGTCTTCCATTTTCAGACGCGGCCTGGACCGCTTCAACCTCGCCTTCGCGGGAATGCTCGAACGGTATGAGCGCTTTGCATACTGGACATTGCGCATGCCAGGACTTTCTGCCGCGATCATGCTGGGCGGGACTGCGCTGGTAATTGCAGTATTTGTACCTTTTCTTGGAAGAGCCTATTTCCCTCGCACCGATCCGGGGCAGTTCATTGTGAATGTGAAGATGCCGAGCGGAACGCGTATCGAAATAGGTAACGAGGACATCGGGAAGGTCGAGACGGTTATCCGGCAGGTCGTCGCTCCCGCCGACTTGGGCATGATTGTTTCGAACATCGGCATCACTCCCGATCTGTCGGCGATCTACACGCCGAACTCTGCCATGGATACGGCGTTCGTACAGGTAAGCCTCACAGAAGGCCACAAGACCGGCAGCTATGCCTACCTATCGAAAGTACGCGATGCGCTCGCTTCGCAGCTGCCACAGCTTGATACCTACTTCCAGGTTGGCGGTTTGGTGGATTCTGTCGTCAATCAGGGACTCCCTGTCCCGATCGACATTCAAATCGCCTCAAACGATCAGAATGCAGCTTATGTACAGGCACAAAACCTCGCTACCAAGCTCCGCGGGTTGAGCAGTGTATCCGGCGTGTTTATTCCGCAGGATCTGAAGTACCCAGGGCTGGAAATGGATATTGACCGTGAACGTGCAAGCTTGATTGGGTTGACGCCGAAGAACGTTGTCGACAATGTGATAACGGCCCTCACCTCGAATGGCGTAATCGCGCCAAGCTATTGGATCGATCCGGAAACCGGAAACAATTACATGCTCACCGTCCAGTACTCCAACGCGCAGATCGGACACATGAATATGGAGGAACTGGGAAACATCCCCCTTCGCGGCAAGGACAGCCAAAGCTACACTCCGCTGCGGTCCGTGGTTTTTACTAAACAGATCGACACGCCGACGGAGGTAGATCACTATCAGTTGCGGCGCGTGATCGATGTCTATGTTCTGCCGAAGTCGGAAGCATTAAATACGGTCAGCAAGCAGATAAACGGATTGATCAAAGATGTACCTAGGGCCAACGGCATGCGGGTACTAATGCACGGTGCCGTGGAGAGCATGGATTCTTCGTTTCTACGATTTGGCCTGGGCATTCTTTTGGCGGTCGTTCTCGTGTATCTGATTCTGATGGCGCAGTTCACTTCATTTATCGATCCGTTCATCATATTAATGGCGGTGCCGCCCGGTCTCGCCGGCGTAATCGTTTTGTTGGTAATCACGGGCTCAACGTTGAATGTAATGTCCTTGATGGGCGTCATTATGATGGTGGGAATCGTGGTGTCCAACAGCATCCTGATTGTGGAGTTTGCCGGAATTCTGCATAGCCGCGGGACCAGCTATCGAGAGTCGGTGGTTCAGTCGTGCAAGATTCGCTTGCGCCCGATCCTGATGACCTCTCTCGCAACGCTGCTGGGAATGATTCCGTTGGCACTCGGACTAGATGCAGGAAGCGAGCAATACGCGCCGCTCGCCCGCGCAATCATCGGAGGTCTCTTGGTTTCGGTCATAGTAACAGTGTTCCTCGTACCAGCCGTATNNGAATCTGAGGTTGATCTTCCACGGATCACACCATCGGCCCCCCATTCCGAATCCGATTTTCTTTCGCGGTGCAACTAGCGCCGTTTTTCGGCATTGAATCGAGGAGTACTGGAGCTCTTAAGGCCGTTCGCAAGA
>PLKY01000061.1 GCA_003140785.1 Acidobacteriaceae bacterium
ATCACCTTGGATGGCTACGCTGCATCCCACCGAGCCGTGCGCGAGATGCCAGGGGAAGATGAGGCGTGGAAGCACATCAAGTTGAGATCATCGAAATACCTGAACAATCTGATCGAACAGGATCACCGCGGTATCAAATCCCGGACCGGACCGATGCTCGGCTTCAAAGACTTTGATTGCGCAGCAACCACCATCGCTGGAATCGAACTGCTCCGCCGTATTCGCAAAGGACAATTCGCCCTCGGGCGTCTCCATCTCAAGAGCCAAACTGCCCCAGCAATTTGGAATGCGGTACTCGCCGCATAGTCTTTACTCCTCCTCGGGCCTTGCTGCGCCTCTCGCGCATATTTGCACCAGAGCCCGTTTGGGAGGGCTTGCCATCCCCTTGTTCTTTCAGACCGAGCAGTTCAGCAACACTTTCTGCCGGATCGACAGAGCGCTGCTCGGCGGCTTTCGCCAGCGCTTGAGCAATCGCTTCAAAGCACGTTTCAAATTCACGTAGCAAGTCAGGTCGAAGTTCCTCAAGAGTCATAGCGAGAAATGTTATCAAAGCAACCCGTTGAGTGCATCGCGCCTGGGGTGACCCGGTTCCTCCGGTCGGTTGTAGTGTGTGTCTGCATCGTCGCCCCTCACAGCTTGAGGATTCGTTGGGCTTTCGTTGACAAACACGGCATGAGGCTCCGCTTACACGCCCCAAAGCCATGTCAAAACATTTGCGGCCAGTACGGCAATTCCCATCCCGGCGGCGACACCGGCCAGGGTCTCTTTGGCGCCCGGTTCGCCGTGCGCGAACTGGTAGCCGCCAACCACGATTGCGATCAAAATGGCGACTTTGGCAACCGTGTCCCAGACGCGAAGGCGCCTGAATCCACGACCTTTCGAAATTTGCAGATCTGGGAATCGTAGTGGCAACCTCTTCCGCTTCGGCCGTCTCCGACAGGCGCTTCGCGGTCTGGATCGGCCGAAACCGGCGATGACAATCAAGTAAGCTACCTCTGTTCAAGTCTGCCTCAAGACCTCCGAGAAGAAACCAAACCCGCGGACAATCCCGGCTCTATCTTGTGGGTCACTTGCGGGCCATGCTCACACCATTCTCATTTGATCGTGTCCTCCCGGATGATGTCGTTGCCAGTATCGGCGATATAAATATCTCCAGAGGAATCCAAAGCGACGCCATAGGGACTATTCAGCTTGGCGCTCGTTGACTTACCATTGTCCCCGCTATAGCCCGAAGTGCCCGTACCGGCGACCGTCTTGATTTCGCTGGAGGAAGCAACTATCTCACGGATCACATTGTTGCCCGTGTCGGCGACGTAAGTGTTCCCGGAGGAGTCCACAGCTACGCCGTTGGGAATGCTCAACTTGGCGCTAGTCGCAGCGCCATTGTCCCCGCTATAGCCCGAAGTACCGTTCCCGGCAATCGTCGCGATATCGCCAGAGGAAGCCGAGGCCTCGCGAATGACGTTGTTGCCCGTGTCGGCAATATAAATGTTTCCGGAGGAATCTACCGCTACGCTGTCTGGAATGGTTAGCTTGGCGCTGGTCGCCGCGCCTTTGTCCCCGCTATAGCCGGCGCTTCCACTACCTGCGACTGTCGTGATGATGTCGTTGGAGGCCGTTACTTTGCGTATAACGTCGTTATTTGTATCAGCAATATAGATATCTCCGGAGGAGTCCAATGCAACGCCGTTTGGACTATTCAGAGTTGCGTTTGTGGCATAACCTTCGTCCCCGCTGTAGCCAGATGTCCCTTTCCCCGCGACCCTCTCGATGACTCCCGAGGAAGCCGAAACCTCGCGAATAACATTGTTCCCGGTGTCGGCGATGTAAATGTTGCCAGAGGAATCCACCGCCACGCCGTTTGGGCTGTTCAGTGCGGCATTTGTCGCCACACCATTATCGCCGCTATTGCCGGGCGTCCCGTCTCCCGCAACAGTAGTGATGATGCCGGTTGATGCCGTTACCTTGCGGATAGCGTTGTTGACCGTATCTGCTATATAGAGATTTCCGGAGGAGTCAAGCGCAATTTTCCGTGGATTGTCCAGCTTGGCGCTTGTGGCGGCGGCGGCGTCTCCCCCATAGCCTGCCTTACCCGCGGTTCCCGCAACTGTGGTGATAGTTCCGCCTGCTCCGCTTGATGATAAACATCCGATAAGACCTGAGGCCGGCAAGAACACCGAGGCCAAACATAGGAATGGTTGGCGGAATCGCCTGAACATGAACATTGTTTGCATTTTGACCCTTTAGAGAGAGAAATCGGTGCTTCCGAGTAAACTTTGGCATTTGAGCGACTGCAAATTAAGACGAACACTCACGCGATTCCGCTTGTAAAGGTTTGTAAAGATATGCGGCATTTCCACTGACTCAGGCGACAATCAGGATGACACAACATAAATTCTGCACATGATGCCGCTCCCAGCCGGCGCTCAATTCCTCAATGTGATCGAGTCAGTTTTTAGTGGCATGGCACGGGCAATCATCCACAATAGCGACTATCCGTGGTCTGTGGCCGCAACTGAAGCCATCGATCGGTATATCGAAGAGCGTAATGCGCACTTTCGCTTGCACCCGCAGCGCGCCGGGAAAAAGATCTGGGGCCAGGAACAGGTTCCAAGTTTCTTCGCAGAGGAGCACAACTGCAAAGACCCGATCTAGATGTTCCCGCAATAACACCTGATTTCGTTGGAAAGGAAGGGATACGTTAATAGGCATNNATGCATGGGCCACTAATCAAAGTTCCAAAACTCGGCGATCAACGCGCCTTGTGCCTTCAACTGCACTTGACGAGTAATTTTCTCGCAAAATTGCCAGTCACTGGGATGGAGGGACCTTACCCATCAAGAATTGCTAGATCTCAAGAGGCAGAGAACATCTGTCGCGAGCTAAGGGACCTGGCGAAATTAACACGGAGAGACTCACACGTTTACAATTCCTTACATTTCTCAGGCGGCCTTTTGACCTAGGATTCTTCTGACGAGAATACGTTTGAAGAAAACCGCGTTTGCCTCTACGGCAACTCGCGGCAACAGTCCGAAAGCTAACGGTGATGGAAGGAGATTCTTATGCCGCAAGTAATCCACAGAATGCAGATTGCCCTGTGGGCACTTACAGGTTTCGTTCTCATCGCAATGGGCCAAACCGCATTGTGCCAAGAGCCGGGACCACCACCGCCCGGTCCCATGGAGACTCCGCCTTCGATGAACGTCGACAAGCAGTTATCCAAAATGACCAAGCGATATGGTTTGTCGGACGCGCAAAAAGCGCAGAGTCGCCCCATCTTGGCTGAAGAGAAGAAGAAGATGGATGCTTTATTCCAGGACTCGTCCCTTTCTCCGGAAGATCGATTCGACAAAATGCGCGCCATTCGCGAGGATGAAGTTGCTCGGATCTCGCCGATGCTGTCCGATGAGCAGCGTGCGAAATACGAGAAGGACCAGAAGCAGATGGTTCGGGAGGACGGCGATCAGCCGCCAGACGGCCCACCGCCTCCGCCGCCTGATGGTCACGGCGGTGCCCCACCTCCAAGCAATTGATCTTTGCTTCTGCAAATAAACATTAAGAATGGCGTCACCGGCGGCGGCTTCTCCCGTAAGCTCTCCAGCTTCACCGATCAGGGGGAGTATTCAAACGAGGTAGTAGGGCATTTTTCGTCCAACCAAGGCGGCGTCAGTTGTGGCATTGGCCTCACTCACCGACTGCGCTGGGAAGAAAATATGCGCATTTTCGCCGAGGCTCGCTACTTGTTCTTGGACACTCCTGCCATCACGCAGACGAATGGCCTTGGAACGACCGAATTATTTCCGGTGACCATCGGAGTTCGTTGGTAGAAGGTGGCCTCGCAATGGCTGCCAGATTCCTGATTGCAGTTTCCAAACGCGACCAACTCAACGATGAGCGTCAGATTTGCCGCCTCTGAACTGGACCCACATTACCTGCCGCTCTGACCTCCATTGTCCGGTTCGCCTCAAGAAAACTTAGCCTCTCTGGAAGTTTCTTGCACTCTCGCTCCAATGCAGTGTGGAAGTATCTTTCTTCCCGTCGAAAAAGCCCCTCAGCAGTTCGGAGGCTTCTCCGAAGAAAGGGTTCAAGAACTCCACTATGCTTCATCTGCGTGCGCTCCTGCCTGTTGTGTTTGTTAGCGCAATCCTGAATTGTTTGTCTCTAGGGGCCCAGGCGACTTCGCCTAGCCCACGCATAATCGCGCAAGTAGATGAGACTTCACTCACGACATTAAAGGGCAGCGTGCCGCTACTGGCGCGGGCGCAATATGACCAGGGTGAAGCCTCGGCTTCAACGCTGCTGACCCACATCCGCTTAGTGCTGTCGCGTTCCAGCGAGCAGCAAGTTGCACTCAGCAATTATTTGGCCGAGTTGCAGGAAAAATCGTCGCCCAATTACCACGAATGGCAGACACCGACACAATTCGGGAAACTCTACGGTCCGGCTGATTCCGACATCTCAGCCATCGTGGCTTGGCTGGAATCGCATGGTCTCACACTCGAAACAGTCTCGCCCGGCCGAACAAATATCGCGTTCTCCGGTGCTGTGAGTCAGGTCGAACAGGCATTTCACACCTCGATTCACTCTTTCAACGCGAATGGAGAGCAGTTCTATTCAAACATAAGCGACCCGCAAATCCCTTCGGCTCTGGCTCCAGTGGTGAGCGGGGTAGCGCATCTAAATACAATTCGTCCCAAGCCGCAGCACATCCGCGGCAGCGCAGGTAGGATTGATCGCGAAACAAAGCGCCTAGAGCCTTTGAACTCGTCGTTAGGCCGGAGGCCAAAGTCCGACCTCACCGGCGGGTCTGGAACATCCAGCGATCCATACGTCCTCTATATTGTTCCCGGTGATGCGGCCACCATCTATGACACGCCGAATACCACCTTTAATGCCAACTACACGTCGGGAACAAGTTATACGGGATCGGGCGTAACCATCGGAATTGGTGGCGACGCGGTAATCCAGACCAGCACAGTGGTCAACTACCGCAGCGCATTTTTGGGCAATTCGACCGCACCGACTATCACCAATGTGGATGGAGTTACCAGCACCGAGGATACGGACGAGGCATATATCNNTATCGATACGGAACTTTCCGGTGGCCTGGCGCCAGGAGCGACAATCCATTTTTATACCTCCACAGATCTCACCTCGGCCATCGAAGAGGCGATCAACGACAACGCGGTGGACATCTTCAGCCTGAGCTTTGGGGAGTGCGAATGGGGCCTGACAACCTCTGAGAACAGCCAGATTGTAAGCTGGTGGCAGCAGGCCGCTGCCCAGGGAATCGCGGTGACGGTCGCGACGGGCGACGACGGATCAGCTGCCTGCGACAATACCCAGGACAATAATGGCAACAACATTACCGAAGCTGAGTACGGATTGCAGGTGAGCGGCTTTGCGTCCACGCCATACAACATTGCTGTGGGCGGAACAGATTTTTACGAACTACCCAATTCTTATTCAACGTATGCGAGCACCACGGAGGGAAGTTCCTCCACCTATTACCGAACGGCAAAGAGCTACATCCCGGAGTCCACCTGGAACGATTCGACTGACAATGACACCACCATCAGCGAAAACGTGCCTTGGACCGCTGTCTCAGGTGATTCCAGCTATGCCAACATTGTCGCCGGGAGCGGCGGCAAGAGCAGTTGCTCGACAAACACGAGCACCGATACGACGACAGGGACCTGCACTAGCGGATATGCGAAGCCGTCGTGGCAGAGGGGAACGGGCGTTCCGTCGGATGGAGTCCGAGATCTACCTGATGTGTCGTTCATGGCGGGCGACGGATTCGATGACGCGGCGTGGCTGGCCTGTACGGACGATACAGGGCAGAATGGCAGCGGAACCACCGTCACGGAGAACTGCTCGGAACAATCGGATGGTAATTCCTATTTCGCTGCTTTTGGCGGCACATCCACATCGGCGCCGGCCTTTGCCGGTATGCTGGCGCTAATTCAACAGAAGACCGGAAGCCGTCTGGGGCAGGCTGCGCAGGAATTATATGACCTCATCAACGGTTCCAACGCCAGCAGCATCTTCCATGACATCACGGTAGGCAACAACTCCGTTCCGTGCGACTCGACGTCGTCTTATCAAGGTGGCGCGTGTGTGACGGACAGCGCAGGTTATTACTACCTGACCGGCTACAACACCAACACTGGCTACGATCTCGCGACCGGGTTGGGAAGCGTGGACGTAAACCAATTGTTGACGTACTGGGACTCGGCGACTGGCTCTGCGAGTGCGACAGTGACGGTCACGCCAGCGGAGACCAGCCTCTATTCAAGCCAGACCCTTAGCGTCACGGCTACGGTGACAGGAGCAAGTGGAACACCCACTGGGACGGTGACGCTTTCGGGAGGCGGTTATACCTCATCGGCGGAAACGCTCTCCGGCGGGAGCTACGCTTTCACCATCCCGGCTAATAGCCTGAGCGCGGGAACGGACACTCTTACAGTAACCTACAGCGGGGACGCGAACTATGCCTCGGCGACGGGGACTGCAACGGTCACCGTTACCGGACCCACATTCACTCTTTCCGCAACCAATGTCACGGTGGCTGCCGGATCTTCCGGCACTTCGACCATCACGGTGGCTCCGGTTGCCGGCTACACCGGGACGGTGACTCTTACGGCAAGTGGGCCTTCCGACGAGGGTATTAGCCTTACCGGCAGCACTGTGACCATAAGTTCCGTGGCGAGTGGGACCGGGACTGTTACAGTCAGCACCACTGCACCGTCGAGTGCGAGCGTGCGCGCCGCACGATCCAGTGGCTCGGGTTGGTATAGAGGCGCAGAAGTGACCGCAATTGCTGCGCTACTCTTTTTCTTCGTTCCCGGCCATTCGCGACGCTGGAGAAAAATTCCGAGCGCATTCTTGTTCTTGGCTGCCATCGGTCTCGCAGGCATTGGCTGCGGCGGCGGTGGCAGCGGATCGTCAAAGACCACTCCAACGGTGACCGTGACTCCGGCGAAAACCTCGATCGTAGTCAACAGTTCGCTCTCTGTCTCGGTGTCCGTTTCCGGTTCCGGCTCCACTCCCACCGGTACCGTGACCTTGAGCAGCGGAAGCTACACTTCGTCGGCTGCCTCCCTGTCCAGCGGATCGGCGACCATCACGATTCCAGCCAACTCCCTGTCGGTAGGGACCGATACGCTTACGGTTTCCTACTCCGGCGACAGCAATTACAACTCCGCCACGGGCACGTCCAGGGTAACCGTCACTAATGCGAGCACCAGCGCCGGCACCTACACCATCACTGTCACTGGAACAGACAGCTCGAACTCGAAAATTACTGCCTCGGCGACCTTTACTCTGACAGCCAATTGATGAACGGTTCTTCCCCGGGCCGGACACGTTGCGTACCCCAGAGCGCACGTTTCCGGCGCAATCTCACATCGATCCAACGAGGCAACGAGAACCATGGGCCCGCGAGAGATAGCTGCACCGAATATCTGCATCGAGGAGTTCTCGGGCATCGTGCAACAGCACAGACCCCTGATCTTTCGCTTCCTGCTGGCGTCATTGCGGGACATGGATCTGGCCGAGACCCTGACTCAGGAGTGTTTCCTGAAGGCATACCGTAACTGGTTGAACTTCCGCGGCGAGTCCACTCCCAGGACTTGGCTAATGCGCATCGCCATCAACCTGCAGAGGACCAGTGGCGCAACCGGCGGATGCAGTTCTGGCGCCAAACACAGGTCAACGCCGTGGATCTGGACGCGGCTAGCGATTGGCTGGCCAGCGCGGAGAGTTCGCCGGAGGAACAAGTGCTTGCCCGCCAACAAGTGGCACAGGTCTGGAAAGTCGTGGAGAATCTCAGCCCTCGGCAACGAACGGTATTTCTGTTGCGATTCGTGGAAGAACTTGAACTTCGCGAGATTGCATTCAGCACCGGTCTCAGAGAGGGACCGGTGAAAGAGCATTTGTCGCGGGCGGTGGCGAGGGTTCGCGCGTCATTGGAGGAGAGCGCCAAGTATCGAAAATAGCGTCACAAACTCTGTTCGCGATCCACGCGGCGAGCTGAATCCCATTTGGGCAGGTCCTCCCGGGGTCGAAAAATAAATCTCAAAAAACGCGAGCGAAATGGAAGTTTCTGCGTCGCCGGCGCAATTCAAGGCAGGACACAAGTTGCAATGGCTAGGAATTGGTAGAAGGAAAGAGGGCCTGAAGAACGATCCTGCTTCGTCCGATGCTCAACTTGCCGAGCGTCTGAAGCAAAGAGATGAGCACGCCTTCTTAAACCTCTATGAGCTGCATCGGATATCGGTCTATCGATTCCTGATGCACATGACGGGATCAACGGCCACTGCTGAAGAACTCACACAGGAAGTGTTCGTTGTGATTCTCGACTCAATGTGTGCTGGGACTGGGGGGCAGTTCGATCCTGAGAGAGGAACTTGGGAAGGCTATCTCCTCGGAATTGCCCGGAACCTCGCCAGGGCGGAGCGACGCAGGACCGGCCGCCTCGTTGATCTGGGCAGTATTGTCGAAAATCCGGATTGGGAACGGCTTGCGAATGCGCTCTTCCAAGAAAATAGAAACTGGGATATAGCGGCTCAGATGGCAGAACGTTCCGAACTGACGGTTTTGCACCGCGCGATTCTCGAATTACCGGATCATTATAGAGAGGCAGTCGTTTTGTGCAGTTTGCAGGAGAAGAGCTACCGGGACGCAGCCGCCATTTTACAGTGCTCCGAGGGAACAGTGGCTTCCCGCATGAATCGTGCGAAGGCCATCCTGGCAGCCAAGTTGCGCAAGTCAGCACCAAATAAATCTGATGAGCTTGCGATTCTTCGAGGAAAGGAGGGTACGGATGTCGGAACAGCAATCAAAGCGAACGGAAACTGAGGATGTATCCCGCGTGGATCACCTTCTGGGCCGGCTCGGCGATCTCTCGCAGCGGGCTCCCTCTCCGGCCCTCCGGGACCGCTTGGCGGTGCTCGCCTCCCAGCGTTTGAGTGAGCATTCGGAATATGCAGCTCGGAGCAAAGAGCGTAAGCCGCCTGTTTGGTTTAGACCTGCTTTGGCTGCTGCCGCGGTCGTCGCGATTGGACTCGCGACCATACTTACTATTCGTTTCAGCAAGCGCGAGCTTGTTCCGACCAACAAAACCGCGAAAGTGAGTCGTCCTGCCACTTCGCCGGAGAACACACTTCAGGCGACTCCCGCCTCGCATCCATTGATTGCCAGGAAGCCTAAGGTTTACCGTTCACAGTCTGCGCCTGCGGTGCCCGCAACCACACGACAAATGACAATGCGGCTTCCGTATTCCAATAGCGCGATTGAAACTGGAACGAATACCACTATCCAGGTATCCATGTCCCAATCCGAGCTCTTGTCGCTCGGATTTCCCATCAACGCGACCGTTCAGGACAGGCGCATTGTAGCTGAGCTTACGCTGGGCGACGACGGCCTGCCGCGTGCGATCAGCGTGCCTCTGCCGCTTGAGGTCACGAAGGAGAAGAAATGACCAAATTGAGTTGTCAAAAAGCACTGTATAGCTTGGCGGCGGTGCTCTTCGGCATTACAGCGAATGGCATGGCTCAAGAGGCCGGTGTGACGATGGCAGTGCAAGCGCCAGGCTGTTTCGGGGAAGCCGGATGCGCAGGCCCGCAAACCTCGGTCACCATGATGGGTGGCCCCGTGATCGGGGCGGGTCCGCTTGGAGTGGTTTCGACAGGGGGGATGGCCTTCGCACTGCCAGCAAATATCGAAGTGGTAAAGAACCAGCCCTATCAGGCGCAGGCAATCACGGAAATCAGGCAGACTCTTGCAGACGGCACGCACATTACGCAGACGACGACAGCTACTGTGGCTCGCGACAGCGATGGCCGGACGGTCCGCATTCAGAAATTGAGCATAATTGGTCCGCGGGATTTCGCCTCGGATTCGCCGCAGACAAGTGCCTCCACATTGACAACCATTTTTGACCCGGTGACGCAAACTCACACCGACTACACCTCGGATAGCAAGGTTGCACATGTCCTGCCAATGCCACCGCCGCCGGCAGGAGCGACAACAGGCTCCGTGAGCGGTTCCGCAATGGCCGTCGGTCCCGGTCCTGCCACTGTTGAAGGTCCAATGCCTTTGGCCGTTCAAGGCCATTTCCTCGATCCTGGCCCCGGTGCTACTGAGGCAGGTCCAATGACTTTCGCCGTTCAAGGCCATCGTGTTGCCCGAGGCCAAACAGGCTTCAGACCGGACATCAAACCCGAGCCACTGGGCAATAAGACGATCGAAGGCATTCCGGTTACCGGAACAAAAACAACGAGCACCATTCCCGTCGGCACAATCGGCAACGACAAAGATCTTGTGATCACTCGTAAGACATGGTATTCACCCGACCTCAAGCGGGTCATCGAAAGCACCCAGACCGATCCCCGTTTTGGCGAGACGACCTACACGCTCACGAACATCCAAAGGAATGAGCCTGATCCGAGCCTGTTTCAAGTTCCTGCCGGGTACAAGGTGGAAAAAGTGCCTGTGGTCATGCGGCCAAATTGAGCGAGATCAGTTGCAGCTTCGGGCCCATATTGAAACAGCGAGAGCCGAGGGGATGTTGACCATGCAACGGTCCCTCGCAGAGTTGATCCGTACAGGGCGCGTCTCACGCGACGCAGCTTTCGATCACTCGCACCATCCTGAAGACTTGCTGCGCCATCTCGGCGGATAGCTCTGCGAGTCATGAATCCCGGACAAAATAATTGAAATGGCCGCATTCATCATCACGGTAATTTCTTCATCGTAGGACATCGACCTCAAGGCGACCATCTCATCAAGTTAGCCAGAACTCGCAGAGCGAGCGAATGGAACTTACCCTGCGTCAATAGCAATAAGACTAGCAGTTGATGCCTCGCCGCGTGAGGCAGACAGCGATCCGCGCTGGTAGGCGCTATTGTGCGCATCGGCATATCGCAGCAGCTAGGCTGCTCTACTTTATCCCCGCACTCCCGTTCAATAACAAATCACCACGACTTGGAAGTTTTCTACGCAGACAGCGCAATACCCGTCAGGGGTGTGTATCTGTGAGGACTTCAAAGCGCACATCAGCAATCGCATTGATTGCTTGTCTGATATTTTTAACCGGAAGCTCGCAGCTCTATGCCAGCGAATCTGCCAAGGCGCTCTATAAGCAAGGTCAAACTGCCGAAGCCCGCCAGGATTTTGACGCCGCGTTCATCGATTATCGGAAGGCGATGTTTGATGAGCCTGGCGATCTACGATACAAAACTGCCTGCGAAAGAATCCGGCCACTTGCCTCCGCGCAACACGTCGAACGCGGCAATCAATGGAAGCAGAATGGCAAAGTAACGGCAGCCCTTACGGAGTATCTACGCGCTACTGCTATCGATCCGTCGAATTCAGCGGCAGAACAGGCGATTGCCAGTCTTCAGACAAAGATCACTCCAGCTCCGCAGAAGAGCGACATTCCGCAGTTTCCAGGCGACCGGCAGAAGCTGACAGCTATTGCCCAACCTGTTGAACTTCATCCGATCTCTGACGAGCCAATCACCTTGCACATGGTCGAAGACAGCACAATTGTCTACGGAAGCATCGGCAAAGCCGCTGGCGTCAATGTGTTGTTCGATCCGGAATATAACTCGAAGCGCATTTCTATCGACTTGAATAATACGAGTCTTCTTGACGCGCTCCGCGTCGTTGCAACCACCTCCAACACATTCTGGAAGCCCGTCACTCGCGGCACCATCTTTGTCGCGGCCGATACGCGGGCGAAGCGTCAACAATTGGAGCAAGCGGCTGTACAGGTCTTCTATTTGGCAAACGTGACGCAACAGAACGATCTAAACGATATCCAAACAGCTCTTCGCAATGTTTTGACCGAAGCAAAGCTCTACGCTGTGGCAAGTCAGAATGCGATCATTGTGCGCGGCACTCCTGATCAGCTTCTTCTTGCAGAACAGCTCATTGATGACCTCGATAAAGCCAAGGCAGAGGTAATTGTTGACGTTGCGGTGTTGCAAGTAGACAAAGACAAGATCCGCAATATCGGCCTGCAGTGGCCGCAGACGCTCAGCGCGACCTTGACAACTACAAGTACCACATCGGGAGCTACCCTCACGCTTAACGATCTCGCTAACCTCAACGCGAAAAATTTTTCTCTCACTGTGGGGACTGCTGAGGCGGAGATGTTGATGACTGATAGCGATACTCAAATTTTGCAAAATCCACGGCTGCGCGCCACGGACGGTCAAAAGGCGACGCTGAAAATTGGAGAACGAATCCCGATTGCCACTGGTTCATTCACCGTACCCACCTCAACAACGGCAGGCGCCTCACAAACTCAGTTTCAGTACATCGATGTTGGCGTGAATATGGAGATGACACCAACGATTCACTACAACGGTGACGTCAGCCTCAAGTTAAAGGTCGAGATCTCTTCCGAAACGGGAACGACCACGATCAGCGGTGTGACTGAGCCAATTATCGGGCAGCAAAGTGTCGAGGAGACAATCCGCCTAACAAGCGGAGAAAGCAACATACTCGGAGGGCTCCTTCAGGAACAAAACAACCTTGCCGTGAGCGGTACTCCAGGGTTAGGTGAGGTGCCGTTGCTCAAATATCTGTTCAGCACGCAACAGCGTGAGGTTCAACATGAAGAGATCGTCTTTCTTCTCACCCCCCACCTGGTCCGCGAACAGCAAATCGATCCAAACAATTTGAAGCCGATCGATACCGGAACCAACAGCTCCGTGCAGCTTCGGCAGGTGCAGAGTACTGCTGTGGAACGGGAGACTGCAAAGCCCAGTGAGATACCGCCTCAAGAACACTGAGTCTGCATGTCAAGAACTCTTTTCGTGCCCGTTCAAGGCAAACATGAGAGACCGAACACTTAGCTTCGGCGTCTCTGTGGGTCTGATAAATCGCCAATTGCTCAACAAATCCGGAAGGCTCTGCGAATGAGAAGCAATTCATAACGAAGTACACGACAAGGATGGTCGTTCGATGAAACATAAACGGATTCACTCGAAGCGAAATGGTGCAGCCATCGTCTTCTGGGTTTTGATCTGTTCGGTCAGCGTCACCGTAATTGGCTGTAAGAATTTCTTTACAGGCCCAACTTTGAGCACCGTTAGTATCGGCCCTTCAACGCCATCGATCGCGGTTGGAAAGACCCAACAGATGTCAGCAACAGGGACCTATAGCGATGGCAGCACGGAAACGATTACCAACTCTGCCAGTTGGTCAACCTCAGACGTCACGATTGCGACCGTAAGTTCGGCAGGGCTAGTGACCGGCGTTGCCTCGGGGTCCGCAGCGATCAGTGCCACCCTGGACGGGATCAGCGGCTCTACGACCGTAAACGTCGTCACCGCAAATCTGACATCCATCTCCATCACTCCCACCAGCGGATCGATCTCTTCAGGCGCAACACAGCAATTCACCGCGATTGGGACTCTTCAGGATGGCACTACAGTAAATTTAACGAGTTCTGTCACCTGGGCATCGTCGAACACCGCAGTCGCAACGATCGACAGCTCCGGGCTCGCCACGGCGCTGACAGTCAGCAGTACAGAAACAACGAACATCACGGCTCAATCGGGGAGCATTACAAGCAATACCGCCGTGCTTACCGTGACGGGGACCTAGCGTTGACATGTCAAAGTGGGTAGCGAGGACACGCTTAAACGAGGAGATATGGACAAGAGGCGATCCGTTGCGTTCATTTTAGCGGCGATTGCAGCCGGAATCTGCGCGCATGCGCAGTCTGCTAACGAACCCACTGTCGCGCCGCCGGCGTTGCCTACTCTCAGCGTCAAAACGGCAACACCCATTGTTCTCGCGCCTCAGAAAGGGGATCATGCCTTTCACTTGCATTCGGATGAAAGGAATCTCATTCCTCAGGTGCTCAATACCTACGGCGTCCAGGCGACCATCGATTCATCCGTGATCAGTCGGCAAATACGTTTCGACACAGATGAGGTCGACTTTGCGGAAGCGGCGGATTTGTTAGAGCTCGCAACTGGCTCATTCCTTGTACCGCTCGATTCACTCCATGTGTTCGTTGCCGCCGACACGAAAGAGAATCGCAATAAATATGAGCGTTATACGACGGAAACGATCTATTTCCCAGGTCTAGCCAACACAGAACTGGCCGACTTGGGAAATATCGCGCGAAATGTCTTTGGAGCAGAGCGCATTGCGGTTGATCCCAGCCACGGGACCGTAACCGTCCGCACACCGGAACCCGATTCGGAAGTGCTGAGCGAAGTCTATGCTGAGTTGGGCAGCGGGAAGAGTGTGCTGCAACTGGAAGTGCAGCTGTACGAGATCGACAAGACCAAAGCAACAAACGTTGGCGTGNNTTCAACGTGCCGTCGGAGGTCAACAGCATACTCTCAAACAATGCGAGCCTCGTGGACGAGATTCTGGCAAGCGATCCGGCTCTCGCCGGTAACTATGAAGCGATCCTGGCTGCTCTGATCGCCTCCGGCGCATTGACTGGCACAGTATTCAATAGTCCGTTTGCCGTTTTCGGAGGGGGACTGACAGAAACAGGACTGGATTTCAGCGGGGTAAGCGTCAACATGCTGCTCAATTCCTCAGACGCCCGATCTCTCAATCAGCTTGAGTTGCGTGTGCTGGACCAGGAAGATGCGACAGTCCGCAGTGGAGAGCGGTACCCCATCATGACTTCAAGCTTTGCGAGTTTGGGAAGCAGCTCCTCGTCGTCCAGTACGATCCCTCAAGTGCAGTACGAGGATTTGGGATTGACACTGAAGGTGAGACCACACATAGGCCTCGATAATGACGTTTCGTTAAATCTGGATCTAAAACTCTCGTCACTCGAAGGCGCGAGTCTCAATGGCATTCCAATACTCACAAGCAGGCAATATATGGGTGTCGTTTCGCTTCGTCTCGGAGACAGCGCGCTCATTGTCAGCGATTTGTCGAAACAGGAATCGCTCGAACTCACAGGAGTTCCGGGACTAGGCGACATCCCAGGACTCAGCGGTGCGACGAACCGGCAGGACACGAAAGACATCATGGAACTGGCGATTATGATTACACCGCATGTAATCCGCCGGGGGCATCAAGAGACTGTCGGACCGATGCTGCTGCTGCCGCAAGACTGACCCGCAGGCGTCAAAGAGCGGGCTTTGCCATGACAGGAAGGAGTCCTTCGCCGTTTGCGCTTGAACGGCTGGCGTATCGTCCGCGAACTTGACTTGAGCCAAGCCGCTGTCAGAGGCAACCTGCGTCGTGCCGGTCCCTCAGGGTTGATTGACTTTGCTCGCCCCTTGTTCTGCGTCTTCCAATGGTGCAAGGTATCTTTGCAGCACCAGCTTAAGTTCGCGTGCTCCAATCTCTCGGTGTTTCGCGGTGCCGTGCAGCGCCAATGGCAGCAAAGCAGGAAGAAGCGGCTCGCGCGCCTGAACAATGCGCGCAACGCGTTGCATCAATTGTGCATGCAGCGCGTGGACGCGTGCGGTATTGTTCGCAGACGAATGCGCCTGATGCCCTTTCCATCCTCCTCGGCGGCCATTCCTTGATCGAATGCGCCATACTTAGGGACAATATGAACCAGGCACTCCAAGAGCAGAAGTCAATGGAAAGCAAAGACAACTACAGAGTCCTGGTTGTAGATGACGATATAGAGTTGTGCCGGATGATGAAGGAATACTTTGCAAGGGTCGGCTATGAGGTTGAATCCGCCCATGATGGATGCAGTGGCTTGTGCCGCGCTCTCGGTGGGAAGTACGACCTGATCATCTTAGATGGAATGTTACCGGCCCTGGACGGACTTGAGGTATTGCGGCAGTTACGCCGGCGCAGCTCCATTCCGATCATCATGCTAACGGCTCGTACTCAAGGGACAGATCGCGTCATGGGTCTCGACAGCGGGGCAGATGATTATCTGCCGAAACCTTTTCTCCCCGAGGAACTCTTTGCCCGAATTCGAGCGGTAATGCGCCGATGGAAAGGCGGTTCGCTTGCCCAGGCTGAGTTGTACCACTTCGGGCCTCTTGAATTGAACGTAGCGGCTCAGAGCGCCTGGTATGGAGCCGAACCGCTAGATTTGACGGGCACCGAATTTCAGATTCTTGAGGTGCTGGTGCGCGCATCAGGGCGCGCCGTTTCACGCGATGAGATCTCGGCCGTTCTCTACCAACGCGAGTCCAGCCCATTTGAGCGGAGCGTCGACGTACATATGAGCCACCTGCGCAAGAAGCTGGACAGCAAAGGATTGGCGCAAATTATTACGGTTCGCGGAGTCGGCTATGTGCTCAGCGAAGGAACAAATGAACAATGAAGTCTCTCCGCTTTCGCATCCTGGTCATTTTTGTTGTCGTCTTCCTCTGTTCCTCCTTTGCGACATGGAGAATATCCGATTACATCGCGCGCCAAGTAGCCGGCGATTTTTTTGAAGGCTCGACGCGCTTGGAACTGCAGCAAGCGCGCAGAGCTTTTGAGACTGGGGGAAGCTCCGCACTGAAGCAGTGTCTTACCGAGATAGATTCGGCGCTGCGCGGAACTCGTTACTTACTGGACGCTCGCGGACGGGATCTTGTATCCGGCACTGACCGTAGCCAAGTGCTATCCGCGGAATCGTTCTCTCGAGGCCGCCCTTACATGATCGATGGTCGGTTCCTCATCGTAATGGCGTCCGCAGACCGGAAGTATCATTTGGTCCTTATCGCTCCTCCCCCGGTTGCTCCAGTGCGTTTCATCCCATATTTTGTTTTGCTGACACTTGCTATCGCGTTCCTGGGTTGGTTTCTGTCGATTGGCATCGTATCACCTCTGCATCGTGTCGCCGCCGCTGTCGAGCAATTTGGCAAAGGGGATCTCAAGGCGCGAGTACGGTCGAAACGGCAAGACGAAATCGGCGACCTGGGGAACCTATTTGATCGTATGGCTGACCGTATTGAGACTCTGCTTACCGCGGAGAGACGGCTGCTACAGGATGTTTCCCATGAACTGCGCTCGCCGCTCGCGCGCCTCAGTTTTGCCGCCGAACTGATGAAAGGGACCACCAATCCAGATGAGGCGCTTGGTCGAATGCGCCGGGAAATCATACGACTTTCGCAGCTCATCGATAATCTCCTTGAGGTTACCCGCATGGAAGGAGACCCCTCGTCGCGCGAAACGCAACGCTTCTCTTTCGCCTCACTGCTGCAAGAAGTTCTAAGAGACTGTGCATTTGAAGCCGAAGCCCGGAGTATTGAGATCACGAGTCGGATGGATGGCGCCCTGGACATGGAAGGAAATCCGGAGCTAATACGGCGTGCGATGGAAAACGTATTGCGCAATGCGATCCGTTTCTCTCCAGAACAATCCCGCATTCAGTCGGAAGTTGAACGAGAAGCCCACGGAATTGTTCTTATCATCAGCGATTCAGGTCCCGCCGTTCCGGAAGAACTCTTGACCAGAATTTTTGATCCCTTCGTGTGTGCCAATGAATCCCGTGATAGTTCCTCAGGAGGAGGAGTCGGGCTGGGTCTTTCAATTGCCCGCAGAGCTGTGCTTTTGCATCACGGTACCATCAGTGCCAAAAACCTTCAGCCCGGATTGCAGGTGACGATCAACCTGCCAACAGGGATTACTGACGTACACTGAACACCAGCATCGGTGTGCTGTGCTGGATCTTGTGCATTGATGCCACTTATCGCAGCTCCCGAACTCAGGGTCAGCTCATGAGCTCCTCAGCGGCCCCGCGATACCGCGAGCAACACCTCTCGGATTACTTAGATTATGGGTATAACATGGTAGCCTCCCGAGTTTTCACAGATGGACTGTAGCGATCGCCTCGGTAGAGATGAACGTTGGGTGTCGTGCCGGTCTTGGCGAGCAAGTTGCCGAAGGCGTCGCACTCGTAGCTGTCAGTGACCTGGCCGGCGGAGTTTGCCAGCAGGCGCACCGTGCCCCGGTCGTCGTAGGTCTTGACGATGGTGTTGCGGGAGAGTCTATGGGTACTTATCGGCGGTCTCACCGCCGGCATTCCTCTGATATTTTTGGCGGTGCGCCCGCTAAAATCGATGCTGTACCAGTTGTCGCGACCCGGCGAGCTTTGTCATTGCGATTGGAGTCATGATTCTGGTTGCCGAGTGTGCTGCCCTGGTTCCCGCGCGCCGCGCTGCTTCCGTTGAACCGATGTGCGCATTGCGATCGGAGTAATGAAAAGCGATGGTGAAGTGTCGAAGTGTCCACTTCTACGCTGGTTGGTCGGACCGCGCGGCGTCGCTCTCAGCAACGATGGCATGGAGCAGGCATGGGCGTGGGAGTAGGGGACCTCAATTGCGATGGTCATCTCGACAGCTGACGGAGCTCCTCGTTTTTCTCGAGTCACGAAATCTGAAATCTGGCAGAATGAATCGCTTCGCATGAGTATATTTGCTCCTTGAATGCGCTTCTACAAGGAACTCGTGCTTCGATCTCGTCGCGAAGCTCAAGCAGACAATCAGGAGTGCGACAAGTAACGAATTGTAAAGAATTGTAACGATAGCTGGGCAGTTCTTGCCCAGGTACGAAAGATACCTCGTTCGTATTGCCGATTTCATCGCGACGGTACACAATCTCGTCCATAATGATGGACGACTCCCGGAGAGGACCGCAGCGCGAGGTGTCCTCATGCCTCTTAGGCCGCTCCGGAGAAATCGCCAAAGAAAGGACCCTATATGTCAATTTCCGGAATCTCAGGTAGCTCCCTGTTCTCCGAGCTCAGCACCTCCTCGGTTTCATCGAGCTCCAACACAACGAGCCAAAGCTCGTTTCAGAGCGCGCTCAAAGACCTCATGACAGCGATTCAGTCCGGCGACACGACGGATGCAAAGAAGTATCTAGCCCAAGTCGAACAGCTGACGCCGAGTAATGCCAGTTCCAACAGTCCGCTGGGACAGTTCATTTCCAGCGTGTCTTCGGCTCTCCAGAACAATGACATCTCGTCGGCGCAGTCGGCCCTAACGATCTTGCAGAGTGAACGGCCTCAAGGCCCTCCACCTCCTTCGGCTGATTCCTCAAGCGGCAAGGCGAGCGAAGTTGCACAGGACATCATGAGCCTGTTCAACTCGATCAGCTCGGGCGACGTCAGCTCGGCGAAATCAGCCTACAACAGTCTGACCAGCCTTCTTTCCGGAGATAACACGGCGAGCAGCGCGTCGACCGGTTCGACTTCGAGCACATCCTCAAGCACAGCCGTTACGAGCTCCAGTGCCAACTCGTTCTCGAGTCTGCTGAATTCGATCGGATCGGCGCTGAACTCAGGCGACATCAGCTCGGCGCAGACCGCCATGAACAACTTCCTCCAGACCCTTTCGAAGGGCTCTCTGGTCAACACTACGGCGTAGCCGCACGAGCAATCGGCCGTATCGGATTTGGACAATGCGTGACGGCGTGAAGCATCCATCTCCGTGACGACCGCCATGGCGAAGCAGCGGTGAAGCGACTCCGCGCCGTCGTCAGAAATCGCAAGAAGCGGGCGTTCGTTCGGCGACAAGTCTTGCATCGATTGCCCGAAATCGAATCGTTCCGAATAGGAGACCTGGGCCGCCGGGCTTTCGGAGAGAGAAGTTACGATTTTTGGGTTTGGATGTCCATGCCGAAACGATAGCTGTCGCAGTAGCCGAACCGGACGGCGAGGTTCGCAGCTTGGGAACGATTGCCAACCGCGAAGATTCGATCCGCAAGTTCATACGCAAGCTTGGATCGCCCGAACATCTGCGGGCCTACTATGAAGCTGGCCCGACGGGCTTCGTACTCTACTGGCAGCTGACGCAGCTGGGAGTAAAGTGCGATGTGATTGCGCCATCGTTCCGAAGAAGCCGGGAGATCGCGTCAAGACCGATCGGCGGGATGCGTTGAAGCTGGCGCGCAGTCACCGCTTCGGTGATCTGACGGCGGTATGGGTACCGGATGAAGGTTCGGAAGCATTACGCGATCTAGTCTGGACGCGTGAGGCGGCCAAGCAGGATCAGTTGCGCGCGCGGCACCGGCTGACCAAGTTCCTTCTGCGTACGGGCCGACGTCCTCCGCTGGGAGTGAAGGCGTGGACGGAACGTCATGCGGAGTGGCTCCAGCAGGTCCGCTAATTGCTGTCCCTCGCCAAAACTCCATCAGACGCGACGAAGACCTGATTCTTGAATCCCGAATCAACCGTGGAACAGATTCTAGGCTGCGGAAGTTCCGCTTAATGACGCAGCAAGATACGAGGCCGTGCCGCAGGGGTGGCGAAGAGATCAGCAGACGCACTTCTCACGCCGCTCACCTTCAACTATTTTGAGAGATGTTTGAAAGAATCAGTTCAGGCGGCCAGATTGTAACGATGGTGCAGGCCGCCGAGCCTTGGAAACGATACAACCGTGCGACCTGCAATCGGATTCTCCTCCGCATCGCGACATTCGGGTGTTCCCTTCGCCAGCGCAAGATGCGTTCGGTCGTCGTGGTAGTAACGGAGGTACTCGATCATCAGTCGTTTCAGATGCCGTTCATTGACAACGACCAAATGGTCGAGCAAGTCCTGGCGACAGGTGCCGATCCAGCGCTCTGCGACACCGTTCTGCCACGGGCTTTGGAAGTTTGTCAGCTTGGGCTGGATGCCAAAGCTCTTCACCGTGCTGATTAGTTCTTCATTGAAGTTTGCACCCCGATCGAAGATAAGATATCTGGGAGCCGTATCGTACGGGAATGTCTCGCGTAACTGCTGAATCACCCAGACGGAGGTCGGATGTTTGGTCACGTTGCAGTGGAGAATTCGCCGCCTATCATGCGCAATGACGAAGAAGCAGTACAACACGCCGAAAGTCAGCGTCGGAACGGTGAAGAAATCCATTGCGGCGATGGCTTCACGATGATTCTTGAGAAAAGTTGCCCAGCGCTTTGCTGGCTCAGGATTTCTCGGCGCTTTCCTCATCCAACGCAACACCGTTCGCTCGGAAATATCGAAGCCAAGCATTTTCAGTTCACCATGAATGCGTGGTGCTGTCTCTCGCCAAAATTCGATCCAGACGCTAGGAACAATTGATTNNACTAAGTTGCGAGGCCGTGCCGCGTGGGTCGCAAAGAACTTGGCAGATATACTTCTCCCGCCGTTCAAATTCACCTACATTGAGAGATGTTTAAAGAATCAGTTCAGGCTGCCAGATCGTAACGATGATGAAGACCTCCGAGCCTTGGCATCGATGCAACCTTGCGACCGGCACCGGGATTCTTATTTGCCTGACGCCTGCCGGGCGTTCCCTTCGCCAGCGCGAGATGCGTTCTGTCTTCATGGTAATAACGAACGTATTCGCTGACCAGGCGTTTCAGATGCCGTTCGTTGAGAACAATCACATGGTCAAGCAGGTCCCTTCGGCAATTGCCAACCCAACGCTCTGCAACACCGTTCTGCCACGGACTTCGGAAGCTGGTTCGTGTTGGCTGGATGCCGAAGCTCTTCACGGTGTCGATTACTTCTTCATTGAAGTTTGCGCCGCGATCGAAGATCAAGTATTTGGGAGCCGAGTCGTAGGGGAATGCCTCGCGCAATTGCTGGACAACCCAGGCGCTGGTCGGGCGATTTGTTGCGTTGCAATGAAGGATACGCCGCCGTTCATGGGCAATGACGAAGAAGCAGTAAAGCACGCCGAAGGAAAGCGTCGGCACCGTGAAGAAGTCCATTGCTGCAATGGCCTCACGATGATTGCTCAGAAAGGCAGCCCAACGCCTTGCAGGCTCAGGACTCCTCGGCGCTTTCCGCATCCAGCGTTGTACCGTGCGCTCCGAAAGATCGAATCCAAGCATTTTGAGTTCTCCATGAATTCGGGGCGCGCCCCATGTCTTGTTCTCGGAGACCATGCGGAAAATGATCTCTCGCAATTCCCTGCTCACACACTTTCTTCCTGCTCGGCTCCGGCGTCGAGAAAGCCACGTCCAATACAGCTTGAAGCCCTTGCGATGCCAGCGAACAACTGTCTCCGGTTGAACGAGGATCAATGCCCCACTCCAGCCNNTTTGAAAACGCCAAGCTGTTGCCGAAGAGCAAGGTTTTCGAGGAGCAGGTCGCAGCGAGAGCGAAAGAAGCGAGTGGGCACGATCGACAGAAGCCTCAGCAGGCGCAGCATGAGACCAGTTTTGCACAGGTACATGCCAAAGCAGGTACACAGCCCACCTACTTGATCCGACAGCAGATCGCTATTTTGGCGAGCCACAACTTCCGCTTAGCCGGTCATCCAAGGTAACGTGCTGGAGAGCGCACGATTCGCCGATGGAATGCGGAAGCTCACGATAGAAGAACGACCCTCCGAATGCTCCGGATGCCATATACACGAACGTCCGCATGGCAATGGCCTGGGCGCTCTGGCGGGACGCCGCAACTGGAACCGAACCCACCATCACCCATTCGGCCAGCAGCAGTGGGCTAAAAAGTCCTCCTGAAATACGAAGCAGGATCTGTTATCGAACCATTCCGTCAAATTGGCGAGTGCAAGGGTTGCATCAAATAGCGACATCAGCAGTACACCCACCACTCACAGATGCACCCGGTCAGAACGATCAAAAAGAATGTGGCTGGCAGCCACAAGGGTAAGCAGGGGGAAGAACACCGCCGCCAGCGCATTGTCTCTCTTCGCCCCTTAGAAAGTCATTACAAGTTGACTGCTCCATTTTTACGTGCGGCGATCTCCAATAGGGAAAGAGAGTCTTCCGTTCCGAGGCGCGCACGGCAGCCTCTTGTCGCGCCTTTTGGATGCGGCATCGGAGGGCATTAGTCATGTTCGATTCCGATTTGATCTTGCTACTTATTCCCATGGTCCCGGCTCTGGCGTTCATGCTCTGGGTGGTTTGGGCGCTGGAGAAGCAGATCAGGCTAGATAGGCACAGCCTTGACGCCATCGCTCGCCGAAAGGCTAGGTCCGAATCGTGGCGATGACCGTGTTTAGTGCGGTTCAATACCTCCTGTTTATTGTGATCGTAACCGTCTGCGTGAGACCTTTGGGCGGATACATGTATCGGGTCTTCTCTCGTCAAAGAACTGCATTGGATCGATTATGCATTCCAGTTGAAAGTTGGATCTATCGCCTTGCCGGAGTGGACGCTTCGATTGAAATGGATTCCGGACAATATTTGAATTCCTTCATCGTTTTTAGTCTGGTCTGTACGCTCCTCCTTTACACAATCCTCCGGCTTCAGCGATTCCTTCCCTGGTTCTTTCCGGAATACCATACGACGCCGCTCACTCCGGACCTGTCATTCAATACAGCTATCAGTTTCTCGACCACCACCACATGGCAGGCTTACGCAGGTGAGAACACCATGAGCTACTTCAGCCAAATGGTGGGTCTGTGCACGCAGAACTTCCTGGCAGGCGCCGCGGGCCTGGCTGTGGGCGTTGCCTTCATTCGGGGGCTGGCACGCGAGTCTTGTGCAACACTGGGAAACTTCTGGGTCGATCTCACGCGCAGTCTGCTCTGGATTCTGCTGCCTGGCGCGCTTCTTGGGTCACTGTTTCTTGTTTGGCAGGGAGTTCCTATGAACTTCCACCGCTATGTGGTTGCCTCTTCCCTGGAAGGAGCCCAGCAGGTCATTCCGCAAGGACCAGTCGCAGCATTGGAAATTATCAAGAACCTGGGAACTAACGGTGGAGGTTTTTTCAATGCCAATGGTGCTCATCCGTACGAGAACCCCACACCGCTTTCAAACTTTCTTGAGCTTTTGTCAATTGTTCTCTTGCCCGCGGCCTTAACGAACACCTTTGGGAGAATGGTGCACCATCTTCGCCAAGGCTGGCTCCTGTACTGGGTGATGCTTTTTCTCTTTACCTGTGGACTGGTTGCGATGCATCTGAGCGAGCAGCATGTGAATCCGCTCATCCATGGCGTCGACTCCAATCCATCTCCCCTTCAGTCCGGAGGGAACCTGGAGGGGAAAGAGGTGAGGTTTGCGATTGAAGGATCGGTCCTTGGTGGCGTTGTTACCTCCAACACCGCGACAGGTTCGGCGAATGGCGCGGATGACAGTTTTACTTCGCTCGGCGGTCTGGTTCTTCTCGTCAATCTCCTCTTGGGAGAGGTGATCTTTGGTGGCTTGGGCACAGGGCTCTTCAGCATGATTATGACTGCCGCCATCGCGGTGTTCTTAGCGGGACTGATGATCGGACGAACACCGGAATTCCTCGGCAAGAAGATTGGGCCAAGCGAAAACAAGATGATCGTGATTTACGCGCTTACGGGTCCGGTTACGATCCTCACTCTGACTGCGATTGCCATCTCAACCAAAGCTGGACTTGCCAGTCTTACCACCAACGGTGGGCCGCATGGGCTCACGGAGATCATCTTTGGTTTTGCTTCATGCTTCGCCAACAATGGTCAGGCCTTTGCCGGTCTTAATGGCACCACACTCTTCTATAACGTCTTGACAACGACAGCTATGATGGCTGGACGGTTCGGCTTGGCCATTCCGGCCCTCATCTTCGCCGGTCTTTTCTCAGAGCAGAAGACCGCTCCTCCATCAAGGGGAACCCTGCCAACGCATTCCTTCTCATTCGGCGTGCTGCTCACGGCCTTTTTGATTATCGTCACCGCGTTGAGCTACCTTCCTGTTTTAACGCTCGGCCCTGTATTGGAGCGCCTGTTGTTTGCGACTTAGCCCAAATCGTCTTTCGTCGAAAACGAACGTGAATTCCACTTCTCCCCGGCATTGCAACTCAGTCATTGACCAGTTCAAGGCACGAATCCCCTCAATGTTTGCGTCAAATAGATGGCCACACTCTTAGGGTTGGTGGCGAGACAGTCGGCGAGAGATGGTTTGTTCAAGGGAGAATTCCGTCGAGTCCCCGTTCTGTCCGGTCCGAGTGGCGCAAAGATTCGGAGCACGAGCCAGGATGAAATCGTTGATCCGATTCTTCGCCGTTTCCACTGTGCTGCTCATAACCTGGGAGGGTTCGTCCAGAGCCCAGTCACAACCCGCGAGCAGTTCCCAGCCTTTCAACGGCTCCGTTTCCGACTACGGCACGACCTTTATCTTTAGCCCGCCGCCGATCTACTCGAAGTGCCTGGAAACCGAGCTCGGCTTCCAATCGCTCAGCGACGGCCGGTATCTCCCTGCCGTCATTACAATTGCGCCCTTCAACACGCAGACAGATTTCAGCCTGCTAGTCAACCTGCTGGACTCGGAGTCGCCCGGCAATGACCGAACCACCCACTTCGGCAACCGCTTCGACTTTGTCGTCCGGCAACAGATCTTTGCAAAGAGCGGCTTCACACTCGCGATGGCGCCTCGCGGCACAGTCTTCACCCGCGACGTCGATGGCGGCCGCGCTGGCGCAACAGCCGCTCCACAATTCTCAAAGGGGAACAACCTCATTGCAGTGAACATTACGTGGACGGGCGCAATTGACATATCTGCAGCGAATCCCAGATCCGACTACCAGGATTTCGCCGACTACTTTCGCACGCTTGAAAAGCGGGGGACGACGCTCTTTATTGGCTTTGCCCACGAGCTGACCGCCGGACAGCAAACCGTGGGCACCGAAGCAGGTTTGGTGCTCCCATTCCGCAATGGGCAGGTCGAATTTGAAACCGCACAGCTCGATCTCAACGTGAAGCCAAGATATCCAAGCAAGAATGGATGGAGTTTATGGGAGCCGAGTTCGATCGACTAGACAAGGGCAAGACCGGAGAGTTGGACTTCAAGGAAATCGCGCAATCAAGGTTGCGCGCAAGCCGTTTCGCCAATGCGGGGAAGTAGTTTCGATCAGTCCTGAAAAACGCCCTAGGCTTCGGAGATGTGTGCCGTCCCACTCAGCTACCGCAAGACTTGCGCCGCGCCGACACAAGGCTACTGATCCGGCATCAGTCCACCCGAGCCGCTTGATTGCGCGCTTACTAAGGTTGCGCGTCACTCGGTGTGCAAAGCGTGTGCCGGGATTTTGCGGGGTCGCCCGGACGGAAGTCGATCAAGACGTGCAATGCGGCGGCGAGCCTCGGAATCTGAGGCTCGCCACCACGCAACTCCAAAAAGAGAAGAAAGCTCACTTGCCAGGAAAAGGCCTTCTCATAAGTGAGCTCCGCTCTCTTCCCTTCTCTCCGGTCTTTTCACGATATTGGTTTCCCTCGCGCTGAAGCAGCAGGCGTCTTCCCTGCCCCATTTCCCCTCGCGCGCGCAAGTTTCCCCAGATCAAGAAAGGAGAATATACACCACCGAGAATCCGCGTCCGGTAAATTGCGCTTGTTCCCCCGGACATCACAACAACCTATAACCCATCTCAGCCGCGGCGCTCGAACCGAGCCCGCGGCTGATTTCTTTTGGAGAAAAAAATATGATCAACGCTGAAACGTTCCCTGCCAATCTCCGTGGTTCTCTCACAATCCCATCGGGATCTCAGCATTTCGACGCAGAGGATTTTCCGGAACTTCCTCCCTTGGTCGTTCTGATCTTGAACCGCGGATGGGCAATTGCCCCGGTCCTTGCGCACTCGCTCTCTGCGTCTGTCAAGAAGTCGATGGTCGGTCTTCCGACGTCGGACCCGGCTTCCCTTCTCTCGATTGCGCGCGAACATCCGGACTGCA
>PLKY01000309.1 GCA_003140785.1 Acidobacteriaceae bacterium
GCGGCGTCAGCCAGCGCCTGCCCATCTCCACTTTGGAGCTGATGGTTTCCAGCGCCGAGCGGCGCGCGCTCATTCACACCGAGCCGCTCGTCCTGCCGCGCATCAGCGACCTTTACGCGGCTTTGCCCGGCATCACCGGCAAGCTCGAGCTCGAATACGAGGGCGAAATGCGCGGAGCAGACGTGGTCGTCCACGAACTGATTCACACTGCAGTGGGCAAGATCTTCGATCGCTATTTCTCCGGCGTCGACACGCAGCAGATCGAGCAGTGGTTCAAGCTCGGCGGCACTGTGAAACTCGATGACAATCAGGCCACGCCGGCCGCACTCGCCGACCTGAAGCAGATTCACGGCCTGCTCGACAAGCTTTCGCCGCTCGGCATCCGCGCCACCGACACTCCGCAGAAAGTTGTGGCCGCCGCCGAGTTCCTGCTGGAAGGCATGGTCGCTCACCGCAAGCTCAGCCGCAGTGAAGAGCGCGTCTTTGCTGCACAGGAAAAAGCAGGCCGCACGCCGGAGCGGCCCGACGTTGAACGCGAATTCGAAGAATGGGAACGTGGCCGCCGCGGCCGCCCTGGTCGTGGTGGGTATAACTGACGCCGCGACGTCAGTTGCCACACTAAAATGGGTGCCCCAGGTCTCGATTTTGAGACCTGGGAAAGCGAAAAAGATCGCAAGCCACCATCCACCGAGGACCACACCATGAAGGGCGTTCGCTACACCAAATACAACGGTGACCTGGCCTCCGAAATGGATCTCGAAGGCCTGCTTCAGGCCCTTTCTGACTTCTTTCTCGATTCCGGATTCAACGATCCCTATTCGAATTTCGGGGAGATGGACAACAGCCTCGAAGCCCTCCGCGACGCCCTGCGCCAGATCCTCGAGTCAGGCGAATTTTTCGATGAAGACACCCAGCGCCAGATCAACGAAATGTCCGCCGCGGGCACGCTCGACGAGTTGATCGACAAGCTCATCGAACGGATGCAGCAGGAAAGCTATATCTCTACTTCGGGCCGTCCCGATCCGACGCAGGCCTCGCAGGCCGGCGGCGAAATCGGCGATGTGCAGGGCGAAGTGCGTTTCGAGGTCACCGACAAGAGCCTCGATTTTCTCGGATTCAAGACCCTCCGCGACCTGCTCGGCTCCCTCGGCAAATCGAGCCTGGGCCGTCACGACACGCGCCACTGGGCTACGGGCATCGAGGCCAGCGGAGCGCCGCACCGCTACGAATTCGGAGACACCCTCAACCTCGACACCATCGCAACGCTCAACTCCGCCATCGCCCGCGAAGGCATCGGACTACCGCTGAATCTTGAGTACGACGATCTGCACGTGCATCAATGCGAGTACCAAAGCTCCTGCGCCACCGTGGTCATGCTCGATTGCTCGCACTCGATGATCCTGTATGGCGAGGACCGCTTCACGCCCGCGAAAAAGTCGCCATGGCGCTCTCGCATCTCATCCGCACGCAGTATCCCGGCGACTCGCTCAACCTCGTTCTCTTTCACGACTCCGCCGAGGAGCTGCCCGTCTCGCAACTGGCGCGCGTCAAGGTCGGTCCCTTCTACACCAACACGCGCGAAGGTCTTCGTGTCTCCCAGCGCATCCTGGCCCGCCAGCGCAAAGACATGAAGCAGATTGTCATGATCACCGACGGCAAGCCCTCCGCGCTCACGATGCCCGATGGCCGCATCTACAAAAATGCGTACGGTCTCGATCCGCTTGTCGTCAGTGAAACGCTTGAAGAAGTGGCGCGCTGCAAGCGCTCCAACATCATGATCAACACCTTCATGCTGACCAACGACCACAGCCTGGTGCAATTTGTCCACAAGGTCTCGGAGATGTGCCGCGGCAAAGCCTACTTCACCACGCCTCACACCCTCGGCGAGTATTTACTCATGGACTACATGCAGCGGAAGTCGAAGACCATCCACTGAAGGTATCTGTTTCTCGCGCATTCTCAATCCGCCTGAACGTCGCCGGCTATGAGACGCTAACATTATGAAGTTTCTGTCATCCTCGGCCCACTTGGCACCCTCATTACGTCTAATTATCTAAGAGGCGAATGAATGGCATCTTCCACTCTGCTCACGCCCAGTTCGGAACGTTCCAGATTCAAAACCGTTCTCTGGATCTCCCTTGGTCTCACTGCGCTCTTTGTTTTCATCACATCAGAAGTTCTTCTCGTCACCGATTACCCCATGTACCACGCCTACCGTCTGCAGGTTATCGCCGACCGCCAACTCCTCATCCCCCATACACTCGCCGGCGTCATCGCTCTCGTGGCCGGCCCTTTGCAGTTCTCGTCGCGCTTTCGCCAGCGTCACCTGAAATTCCATCGCGNNCCGCCGCCTTCATCACCGCGCGCAACCGCCAGATCGTTCAGCATCGCCAGTGGATGGCACGGTCCTATGCCGTCACCTTTACCTTCGTCTCCAGCCGCGTGCTTAATCTCTGGCCCCGCTACTGGAGCCATCTCGGCGACTCTCTCTCTGCAGTCGGCGTCATCGCCTTCACCCTGGCTTCTCTTCTTCTCGTCGACCTCGGCCTCAACTGGCGCGAACTCACCACGCGCCGCGCGTGATCATGGTTCCCCATCACTCGCTTGTGCAAAAAAATCGGACAGGGCCGGGCGTGGCTCACGATTCTCGCCAACGCCTTGTCAAACCCTTGTGCCAGTCCCGAGGATTTCAAACTGCATTAATACCTAATTGCAGCATTAGTCATGAGATACACATCAGGAACGGTACAATTCCAGCGGATCGGATCCGAAAAAGGAGAATCCAGTTACAACGTCCAATCTGAATCGGATTCCTTTGCAAGACGAAGTTCTCATCCTCGGGGGTGGAGTGGCAGGCTGTTCCGCTTCGATCGCGCTCGCCCGCAAGGGACGCAGCGTTACGCTGATCGAGCGCGAGCCCACTCCGCGGCACAAGGTCTGCGGAGAGTTCCTAAGCGGGGAGGCCCTTGAGGACCTGAACGCGCTCGGCATCGACGTGGCTTCGCTTGGCGCTGCGCCCATCAACTACGTTCGCCTCGCCGCTGCCAGGCGCGCCGCGGAGGCTCCCTTGCCTTTTCCCGCGGCCTCGCTCACGCGCAAGGCACTTGATACCGCGCTCATCGCCGAAGCCATCGCCGCAGGAGTCCGCGTAGAACGCGGTCGCAGTGTGCAGGCGCTCGGCCGCACGACCAGCAACGTGTGGCAAGCTACACTCGACGACGGCGCCACCTGTGAAGCTCCAACGGTCTTTCTCGCCACAGGCAAGCACGATGTCCGCGGCCACGCGCGTCCCGAGGACCCGCAGCGATGGGTCGCCTTCAAGATGTATTTTCGCCTGGCGCACGCGCAGGCCGCCGAGCTCGCGCACGCCTCGGAGCTGATGCTCTATCCCGGAGGCTATGGTGGTATCCAACCGGTTGAAGGCGGCATTGCAAACCTCTGCTGGGTGGTTCAACAGCGGTATCTCGCACGCGTGGGCCATCGCTGGGAGAATTTCCTCGCGAAGATGCAGCAGGACTGTCCACACCTCGCTATGAGGCTTGCCGGTGCTGAGCCGCTGCTCGCCAAGCCGATCGCCATCACTCATATCCCGTATGGTTACATCCGCCGCACAACCGAGAATGGGCTCTATTGCGTCGGCGACCAGGCAGCCGTCATCCCCTCGTTCACCGGCGATGGCATATCCATCGCGCTGCATTCTGCACGTTGTGCTGTCGCTGCGTATCTTGCAGCCGAGCCGGCGCCGCTCTTCCAGGCTAATCTGCGGTCCGCGCTGCTGGCCCAGATGCGCCTTGCCGAGTTCGCCGCCGATGGATTGAACAACTCACTCGCGCGCGCTGTATTACCGTTTTGCCTCAGGGTCTGGCCCGGCGTGATGCGCGTGACGGCAAGGCTTACACGCGTCGCCCAGCAAGGCGTTGTCGCTACCCATGCAGTCGCCACCTAAAACCGGCCATGCAAAAAGCCACAACTCGACGCGTGGGCGATGATTTCGCCCAAACAACTCTCAGTAGTCAAACCCGCTAGTAGAGGTTCAATGAAATCCTTCGCAGTCTTCGCGCTCGCTGGCCTACTCGCTCCATCCGCGCTCGCCCAGCATCAGACCTTCGTCGTCAATCCCGATGCCAGCGAGGTCAAGATGACGCTCAATACAACCCACGAGGTCGTCAACGGAACCTTTCACGTGCAATCCGGATCGATCGAGTTTGATCGCGGCACTCCGAAGATGTCGGGTTCGGTGGTCGTGCTCGCCGGCAGCTGCAAGACCGGCAATGGCAGCCGCGACAAGAAGATGAACAAGGACATCCTTGAGGTCGAACAGTACGCAACTGTTTCCTTTGAGCCAAAGACCTATACCGGCGACCTCGCTCTTTCAGGCGACTCGAATCTCCAGGTCACCGGAACCTTCACCCTGCTGGGCACGCCTCACGAAATCACCGTCCCCATGCTGGTGCATCTTGAGGTCGCCAGTGCAACGGCCAAGGCTCATTTTGTGGTGCCTTACGTCCAATGGGGACTCAAGAATCCAAGCTTTATGATTTGGAAAGCTGATAATGATGTCGCGATCGACCTCAATCTTGTCGGCACAATTTCAAAGTAGCGTTCTCTCCTGCGCAAGGTCTCGGGGCCTGAGGGCCCGCCCGAGGGTATACCCCCTCCCCTCGTTTCTTGCTAAATATCTCTGCCCATTGGACTTAGCTGAATCAATAACTTACGCTAACCTTAATCGAATCAATCGCTTATGGCGAAAGATCTCTCGGCAAAGGACTTAGCAACTTTCCGCCGTTCGCCCTCAGCTTGCGTGCTTTGGCCTAGCCTCTATTGTGCGCTGGGAGCTGGTAATTGTTCGCAACGGAGGCCGTAGATCTTGATCGGTTCTCATTCCCGGCGCCTTTCGGCATTCGGGATTGGACTCCGAACTCGTGAACGAAAGTAAGAAATCTGGCGCAAACGGCGTTTCAGGGAACTGACCCTGAAAATCGCGATTCGAATCCCGCCGGTTTGGGTCCGAGGCCCCCAAGTCCCCAAAGGCGAGGGATCTGGGGCTACTATAAATAGTCGTTCCTGAAAAACAGAA
>PLKY01000311.1 GCA_003140785.1 Acidobacteriaceae bacterium
AGTTTTTAGACAGGTTCTTAGGAGTTTTGCCGACGACCCGTTCACGGGTTCCCCTCATGCGTCCGGTGCGTCCGCTGCGCGGAAATCGGGAAAGCATTTTGGCCTCTTCGTGAATTCGCGCTTCCACAAGTGCCGCTGTCTGTTCACTGTCCTGTGCGAAGTATTCGGCCAGTTCAAGCAGATCGCGAACAGCAGCCTTACTCCAAACGAGTTTCACGCAGTAGCTTTCAACTTCCTTGCTCTAAGGATTGCGTCGTGGAACTCTTTCATGGCCTCTTCATGGGGAATGTCGCCTGAGGTATCCGCCAACGCCTCCTCGACGCCGGCACGGAACCACTCGTCGTAGCCGGGCTCCGGTTCTCCGGCTTCTTTCTGCCAGGCAGCGAAGGCCTCATCTGACGTGAGGCCCTCCTCACCGAGGAGGTTCTCGATCAGCCAATCCCGCTCGGCGGGCGGCAACTGGCGGGCGTCTTCGAGGAGTTGAGCGGCGGTGCGGGCCATGGGGTGATCGTAGCGCCAATTCGGCTGCTCCCAGATCTCAAAAGCCAGGGGCACTCCGCATCTTAGGAGCGTTTGGCCCAATAGCCGGGGCGGCGCTTGGCGTGGGCTACGGCAATGATCTCAATCTTGCGCGGGCGTTCTCGGAAGACAACAAAGAACGGATATCGGTGGAGAATCACCCGGCGTGTTCCACGAAGATAGGGCGCACACATCCCCGGAGCACTGTCCAAAGCACTGAAAGCCTGCCTTAGCTCGCGTCAAACCGCAACGCGACCGATTCGCTCCGTGACCAATACCATTCGAATGCTCCATCCGCCTCTGCCTCTGCATCGGGATGGACATAGACCGGCTTCATCCACGACGCTTGGCAAGGACGCGAGCATCCATTCGGGCGAGAACGCTCTTCAGAGGAACTGTTCTTACTTTGTCGGAATCGATTTCATCCAGACGCCGCTCGATCTCCGATTCCCAGGCCGCTTCGATTTCGTCTAACGGCGCGTCGTCACTCTCATGAACAAGACGCTGAACAAGCCAGTCCAGATCGCCGGGAGGCAGTTTGCGGGCGTCTTCGAGGAGTTGGGCGGCGGTGCGGGCCATGGGGAGATTGTAGCGCGGAAACAGATGAAATCGCTTCCTTCATTCCAGGTTCAGACTCGCCCTTTCCAGTAGCCCGCGCGGCGCTTTGCGTGGGCTACCGCGACTACCAGCAGAACCTCCTCTTTCTAGCGGTAAATCACGGAATATGGAAACCGCTCTAGAACCGGTCGACGCGTATTTGCGGTGTATGCGGGGAAGCGCTGCGCATGTGTGGCGATCTGCCGAACAGAGTTTTCAATTTCGTCGATAAAGGCACGAGCGATTTCCGGACTGCGGGAGAAATACCAGTCGAAGGCCTCGTTGATCTCCTGCTGCGCTTCGACGCGGATGCGCAGGCGCTTGTTCTTCATCGCGTCAGACGGGTGCGCAACGGCTCGACTACTTCCTCCACGGAGAGATCCACGCCGTTTCCCGCATCGGCGTCGGCGACACGCCGCTCAACTTCTGCCTTCCAGGAAGCTTCGACCTCCGCCTCACTCGAACCGTCTCCTGCCTGCAACAGTTCCCCCATGAGCCAGTCGAACTCGCCCGGGGGCAAGTTGCGGAGCTCTTCGAGGAGTCGGGCAGCGGTGCGAGCCATGGGGAGATTGTAGCGCGATTCTGATTGAGCTACTATGCGCGAGTGGACAGCAAAGATAGCAGACCGGATCCCAGAGAAACGATCCAGATTATCGACGCACTCATCAAGAGAGGTTTCGACGATGCTCAGTTTCGGCATCTTCATCACTTTAGGGACTCGTTCAGTTTCCGCCGGTACTGCTCAAAAGTTAAGAGTTTTGTGCCCGGCGGTAATAACCACAAGCTCGCCCTTCGACTCAAGAGCATCCTTGACTCCTATTAAGCCTGTTCCGTCGCCGGATTACTCAGCGTTGTCGATCTGGGCCCTCTGCAACCTGTCGGAATAGTCCACGTACACCGACTTCCACGTAGTAAAGAAGTCGATGGCCCCCAGTCCTTCCCGATGGCCGTTGCCGGTCTGCTTGACCCCGCCAAACGGGAGATGAACCTCCGCGCCAATAGTCGGCGCATTGATATACGTGATGCCCGCCTCAAGATCGCGGATCGCAGTAAAGGCGCGATTCACGTCCTTTGTGTAGAGCGCGGTCGAAAGACCATACTCGATCGAGTTCGCAATCTCGATGGCCTGCTCGAAAGTATCGAATTCGATCAGGCTCACCACCGGACCAAACACCTCCTCGCGCGCAATGCGCATCTTCGGCGTCACCCCGCCAAACACAGTCGGCTCGAAGAATGTGCCGTTCGCGTAGCCGCCGCCCGTCAACGCTCGGCCTCCCGTCAGAACTTCCGCACCTTCCTTGACGGCGATCTCAACATACTTCGTCGACGTCGCGATCTGCGCCTCGTTCACCTGCGGGCCCACCTCGACGGACTCATCGAGACCGTTCCCAACCTTCAGGGCCTTGGCGCGAGCGATAAACTCCTTGGTGAACTCCGCAGCAATGCCCTTTTGCAGCAGAATCCGACTGGTAGCCGTGCAACGCTGGCCGGTCGTTCCAAAAGCACCCCACAGCGCACCGTTTAACGCCAAGTCGAGATTCGCGTCGTTCAAAACGATCTGCGCGTTCTTCCCACCCATCTCGAGCGAAACCGGCTTGAAGCTTGCTGCTGCGCGCTGCCCCACCAGCGAACCGATCTCGCTGGAACCAGTGAAACTGATGGCGCGCACGTCCGGATGTTCAACGAGCGGCGCACCGGCGTCGGGTCCCAGGCCCGCAACAATATTGACCACGCCCGGCGGGAGGCCGGCGTCAATGAGGGTCTGGACGAGGTTGTAGGTCGAGAGCGGTGTATCCTCGGCCGGCTTAATGACGCAGGTATTTCCGGAGACCAACGCTGGAAACAGCTTCCAGCTCGGAATCGCCATCGGGAAATTCCACGGCGTAATCATGCCCACCACCCCCACAGGCATGCGCACGCTCATCGCGAACTTGTTCTGCAGCTCCGAAGGCGTCGTGACCCCGAACAATCTCCTGCCCTCGCCGGCCACGTAGAAGGCTTCATCGATCGCTTCCTGCACATCGCCGCGGGTCTCGGCCAGCACCTTCCCCATTTCGCGCGTCATGTCGCGGGCGTATTGTTCTTTTCTTTCCTGCAGAATGCTCCCGGCTCGAACCAGAATCTCAGCCCGCTTGGGTGCCGGAACGAGCCGCCAGCTGGCAAACGCCTTCTTCGCCGCCGCCACTGCGTTGGCTACATCTTCGGCGTGCGAGGAGGGGAAAGCGCCCACGACGTCCGCATCGTCGGCGGGATTCAGGTTCAGAAGTGTCTTGCCGCTTGCGGCGGGAACCCATTCGCCGCCAATCAGGTTGTGATATGTGGGATAAGTCATGGTCAGTTCTCAATTCTGAGTTCGTAGTGGACAGTGAGGTTATAGCATCTTGGGTGCGCCGGGACGAAGCCGCCGGATGCGGGCCTGGTCAGCTTCGCGTCGTTGGACAAGTCATTCGCATGTGGATTCGGCTCAGCCGNNTAAGAACGCAGGTACCAGTTACCAACGGTGCGCTTTTCATACGGCTACTGCCCAATAGCCGTACAATACTGCTTGAGGTAGATCCATTTCCCAATGTCTTTGAACGGTTTTCCATCCCGCAATTCGCGGACGCATGGCTTACGCTCGCTCTTCAGCATGTTTTCGAGTGATCTGGCCATCGATCTCGGCACCGCCAACACGCTGGTTTTTGCAGCGGGCAAGGGCATCGTCGTCAACGAGCCCTCCATAGTGGCGATTAATAAAAACACTGGCGAAGTTGAAGCGGTCGGCAAAGAGGCTAAGGACATGTTGGGCCGCACGCCCGGAAACATCGTAGCCATTAAGCCCATGAAGGACGGCGTAATTGCCGACTTCAAGGTGACCGAGAAGATGCTGAATTACTTCATCCAGAAGGCGCACANNAAGATGCTGGTGCATCCGCGCATTGTGATCGGTGTGCCGTCTGAGATTACCCAGGTGGAAAAGCGCGCGGTCGAGGACTCGGCCTATCGCGCCAAGGCGAGCGAAGTCTATCTCGTCGAACAGGCCATGGTGGCGGCCATCGGCGCGGGCCTGCCCATCACCGAGCCTTCGGGCAACATGGTCGTCGATATCGGCGGCGGGACAACAGATATTGCAGTGATTTCGTTATCGGGCATTGTGTATTCCCGCTCTGTAAGAATGGCCGGCAACCAGATGGACGNNCCGCCTGCGCCCCCGCGGACGGCAACGGCATCACCATGGAGATCAAGGGCCGCAACCTGATTGAAGGCGTCCCCAAGACCATCACCATCGACGATAGCGAAATCCGCGAGTCTTTGGGCGAGTGCATTGCCGTGATCATGAACGCCATTCGCGTAGCACTGGAGCGCACACCACCTGAACTGTCAGCTGACATTTCCGATCGCGGCATCGTCCTTACCGGCGGCGGCGCACTGATTAAGAACCTCGACAAGCGCATCCGCGAAGAAACGGGCCTGCCCGTCTCCGTGGCCGACGATCCCCTGGCGTCCGTAGTGCTCGGTACCGGCAAAATGCTCTCGGATTTTCGCCTGCTGCGCAAAATCAAAATCGATTAACACAGGGGTCAGGTTTCAGGGTACAGGGATCAGAAATCTCCCGCTCGACAGCAGGTCATTGCCGAACCCTGAGCCCTGATCCCTGAGACCTGTTTTCCATGGAAACACTGTTCGAACGCTATCGAAACCTCGTCGTGCTGCTGGCCATGCTGTTGCTGCAGATTGTCGGCCTTGCCGTGCAGGTGCATCGTGGCGACTCTGGACACATGAGCCTTGACCCGCACGACAGCAAGGGCGTGCGGCTCATCCGGCTTTGGGCCAATGCCATTGTCTCGCCGCCCGAGCGCCTCTTTCATTCCGCAGGAACGAGCACCTCCTGGCTCTGGCAGAATTACTTCGATCTGCGCCACGTCCGCGACGAAAACAAGGACCTGCAAAAGAATCTCGACCGGCTCCGCCTGGAGCAGGCGGCGCTGCTTGAAGACGCGCGCCAGGGTCAGCGCCTGCAGGCGTTGCTGAATTTTCAAGAGAAATACATCTACAAGACACAGGCCGCGCAAATCATCGGCACCAGCGGCAGCGACCAGTCGAGGCTCTTCTATATCGACAAGGGTGCAGACTCGAAGCTCGAGCGCGATATGGCAGTGATTACCGCGGACGGCATCGTCGGCAAGGTGCGCGAAGTGTATCCGCGTTCCGCGCAGGTGCTCGTCATCAACGATCAGAGCAGCGGCGCCGGCGTGATTCTTGAGACGACGCGCATTCGAGGCATTCTGCGTGGCAACGCGCTGGGGCAGCCGCAAATCGTGGGGCTCATGGTCGACAGCCGCATCCAGCCGGGGGAAAGAGTCCTGACGGCCGGGGGCGACGAGATTTTCCCACGCGGCCTGCCCGTAGGCGTAGTCGAAAAAGTGGTGCGGGACCCGGATCAGGATGGATTCATCCGAGTCGTTGTCAAACCGGCAGCGCACCTCGACCGTCTCGACGAAGTTCTCGTGATCACTTCGGTTGAACCGCGCTTCCCCCCGGAGCAGACGCAGGATATGGCTACAAGCGAAGCACTCAAGGGCGGGGAAGTGGCGGAAGAGAAGGCGCAAAAGAAGGCCTCGGAGATTATGGCGGAGAGATTGCCCGGCCTGATCGATCCCAGCCTGCCGCCAGACCAGCAGCCATTGAACGACACCTCCAACCCGAATCCGGTGACCCATCCCCCGATGCCTCTGCATCCGGATCGCTTCACTCCTGGGACGGATATGAGTACGGGCCAAAGCGTGACCGGCGGCGACGTTACCAGCAAGACTGCGCCGGACGAAAATGCTGCGAAGAAGCCGGCGACTCCCCCGAGCAAATCAGAGACCAAGCCGCCGAGCAAGCCGGAAAGCAAATCAGCGAACCCTCCCGGGAAGGCGCCCGCCAAACCCGACAAAGACGCTACCCCGCAGAGGAATCCTTAGCCATGTCCGTGCTAACCGCGGATTCCCGCCGCGATCTTGAAATTCACCGATACCCAGTCCTGATCTACGGACTGGTGCCGCTCGTGGCCCTGGTGCTGCAAGCGTGGTTGCCGCGCCTCCTGGGAAAGTACGCATGGTTCGACCTTCCGCTGGTGGTGACGGTCTATTTTGCGCTTGGGCGCCGCAGCCCGATTCAGGGCACCATTATGGGCTGTGCCGTGGGCTTGTTTGAAGATGCGCTCACTCATCACGCCATCGGCATCAACGGGATCGCCAAGACAATTTGCGGTTTCATGGCCGCATCGGTAGGAATTCGTATCGATGTCGAGAACAAGATTATTCGCGTGGGACTCATCTTCCTCCTCTCCTTGCTCTCCAGCGCTCTCTACATTTTCGTGAACCGGTTTCTGCTCGGCTTGGCGCTCGAAACAGACTGGTTCGCCGAACTCTACAAAGCGCTCGGCAACTCGGCGATCGCTCTGGTGGCCTTCCCTTTCCTCGACCGGTTCCAACTCAGGGATTGAGTGACCTGGAATTTAGGACAGATTGGCCCCAATGGACTATTTCCTCAAAACCAAGCGTCTGGGATTTCGGCACTGGACAACCGAAGACTTCCCATTGGCATTGGCGCTGTGGGGAAATTCAGAAGTGAGTGCGCGGATTGGCGGTCCATTCTCACCAGAACTGGTGCGCGCTCGGCTGACCCGCGAAATTCGTCTGTTTGAGCAGTGGAATATTCAGTATTGGCCCATTTTTCTTTTGGAAGATCATCAGCACGTTGGTTGCGCCGGACTTCGTCCCTATGCTGCCAATGAGGCCGCACGGGAGTTGGGATTCCATCTGCTCCCCAGCTTTTGGGGACGAGGTCTCGCAACGGAAGCGGCGTGCGCCGTCCTTGACTATGCATTCGGCGCACTCGGTCTCGATACGGTTGTCGCTGGACATCACCCCTCGAACGAGGCATCGCGCCGCATCCTGGGCAAGCTCGGTTTCGAATACACCCACGACGAGTTCTACGAGCCATCGGGCATCCTCGAGCCAACCTACGTAGTGCGCAAGACTCAATGGCGCCCGAAGCAACGATGAAGCACCAAAGTTCGAACGCTTTGCTCCGGCATTGCTGTAACCAGAACTAAATTCGCTGTATCCTGAAAACGCAGACCCATGTATTTTGACCAAGCAGCACGCGGCGAAAAGATCTCCGGCATTAAGCTGGCGGTGGTGCAGTACGGCATTCTGCTGATGATGCTGGCGCTTGCCGCCGGACTGAAAGTGACGCGGCCCGACTTGACCGTCGTGGTGGCGAGCGGCGACGGCGACGGCTACTCGATCGGCGGCAACCATTTCCTGCACGCCTGCCGGCGCAACATCGACATGACCTACGTCGTCATGGACAACCACATTTACGGCATGACCAAGGGACAGCCCTCGCCGACGACCGAGCCGGAGTTCGACACCGCGCTGTCACCCGGCGGAACCCGGGTGCGGCCGTTCCATCCGCTGGTGGTCGCGCTCGCCTCGGGGGCGAACTTCATTGCCCGCTGCTTCTCCGGCGACCCCAACCAGACCGCCGACGTGCTGGCGGAAGCGATCAA
>PLKY01000042.1:0-196 GCA_003140785.1 Acidobacteriaceae bacterium
CAGGTGCGCCCGCGATGATGTTAAACGAGAATTCGGGGAGACCACCGCCCACAATTTCGTCGAGGCCCGGAACTCCGGTCGGTAGTTTGTTTATCGTCACTCTATCTTGTGCGCTCACGCTTTTCTCCCGTTCTCGGAATTGGAACCGTCGAGGGCTGCCCCTGGCCACGAAACCCGCAGCAGGCTTAACGTTAAA
>PLKY01000042.1:258-38239 GCA_003140785.1 Acidobacteriaceae bacterium
CGCGAAGGGTCGCGGACTCCACCGGTTCGGAGGTCTTGCCAGCGTTGGCTTCGTAAGTCAGAAGCCTTTGAGCTAAATCTCGCGTTTCCGGGGGAGTCGTCACGTTCAACACCGCATTACAGATTTCGATGGCCGTTACACGCTTCGTGGGAGGATCAGTGCGGCGGTTCCTTCTTTTCTCAAGCGCACCGGCGGCTGAGGAGTTCGACATCCGGAGCCGCAACGCGCCGCCCTGAATGCGGCGCTGGCGGAACTCAATTCATGTAACGATTCGTTTCTGGATCAGGTGCGTCTTCTTGTGAGCCGCCAGCCTTGCTTCGGATCAGTGTGAAAACGTCCAAAACCGCGGCAATACTACGAATGTTTCCCGCAACACTTACAAGTCCATCTTCCATGCCGGGATGCTTGTCCGCCAGGGTTGCGATGTGTTCGCTTACATTCCTCAACTGGTCAATTTCCAGCAGAAGATCCTCGAAAGCCGCAGCCATGGCCGGTCCATCCGCCTCTCGGGCCGTCGCGTCCTGTGCGGATGTGGGAGGATCTGTCCTCACGTCGACCTGAAGGCGTAAATCTTCTATCAAACGCAGAGTTGTTGCCTCGCCAAGGAAGCTGAGAAACAGTCCGAGTAGCTGCGCAATCAGAATGACCCCGGCCTCGCCATCCTCCTCTGTGCCCGTTTTGGATTCAATTTCGCCGAGCCCGCGCAAGCCTCCATTCGCCGTTACCTCGACCGCGTTGAGCCGGGGAGATTCCGACCTAGCCAGAGCCAAGGCACGAGAAGCGAGCGTCTGAAATCCGTCAGCTCCCACGGGTTCGCCGAGTTGTCGGCGCAGCTTCTCATACACTCGCACAGTTGCAGGTTCGGTTTGCAGGGCGGTTGTACTTGCATTGGCCTCGCAAGCAACGAGGCTGCCGGCCAAATCACGCGCCTTTTGTCTATGAGGCATCGGTTCAGTTCTTTCTTTGTACGATATGCCTCGCCTTGAGCGTGAAGCATTTATCGCTACGACACTCTCATGGCGATTGTTTCCGTGGTGATGATTCCCGACGGGATTCATCATACTCAATTCTGCGTCATGCGATCCCAAAGTACTTGAAACATCTGGGGAAAGATGAGCGAATTTGGACAGGTTGTCCCGTCGCCGGAGGCTTCCCAAGGTGAAGTTTGGTTCAAATGTGCAACTGAACAGGCTGCAACGGATGCCCAGGCGAACTGGGAAGATCCGGCATCCTTGCGTAATGCCTGAAGCAGGTGATTGTTTGCTCTTGGCGCAACTCGATTGTTACACTGATGGAATGCGGTCGCGCAATCCTCCGGCGGTCAACCTGGAAAGGCCGCAACCGCAAGTAGGACCTTCAATGGTTGAACTCGAAAAGCTCCAATTCGATGCCGCCGCCTTCCTGGCGAGCGCAGGCGTGGGGAGAAGAATCATCGAACTGGCGCCCAGGGATAACTTCTTTTCTCAGGGAGATCCCGCAGACTCGGTCTTTTATATTCAGAAAGGCCGCGCAAGGGTCACTGTGGTTTCGTCCGCTGGGAAGGAAGCTACCATCGCGCTTCTCTCCCAGGGCGACTTTGCGGGCGAAGAGGCGCTCGCGACAGTGGTTGGGTTGCGTTTGGCGACTGCAACTGCCATCACCGCTTGCACCACTCTCAAGATCAGCCGGGAAGAGATGATCCGGGTGATGCATGTGGAGCATAGCTTCCAAGACCTTTTTTTGAGGGTCATTCTGGAACGCAGCATGCGCATTCAAGCCGATCTGGTGGATCAGATTTTCAACTCCAGTGAAAAGCGCCTGGCAAGGATACTCCTGCTGATGGCGGAACTGGGCAAGCCTGGCGAACCGGAAACCTTTATTCCGCCGATCTCTCAGGAGACCCTGGCGGAGATGGTAGGGACGACCCGCTCCCGCGTGAGCTTCTTCATGAATCGGTTTCGCAGACTCGGGTTTATCGAATACAAGGGACGCATCAAGGTTCACAAGTCGTTGTTGAACGCGGTCCTGCTTGATCGATTACCCGAGGCTAACCGCCCGAGACCGCCTGCTTCTGCCGCTGCACGAACTCGATCGAAGCCTGCCAGGAGCGCCCTGCAGGGGCGGAATTGAGCAAATTCGAGTTGGGTGTGGCGGGTGCTGAGAGGACCAGGGCTCACGTTCGCGCAGAACGGACAGCAGGCTTCTCCACGATCAGCGCGGCCTGAGCTCTGAAACCGTTCCGGACCGACTCGGTCAGTCGCGGCTTATCCATCTCCCTTTTTACGCGGGAGACAATCCTTCTTTCGATCTCGATCTGGCTTTTCTTTTTCATCAAGCGGCCCTTCTTTGAACGATGAGTGGCGAATTACCGTATCGAGTTCGGAGCCGATCTTCCTCCAGGCAACCCGCAAACAGTATCAAAAAGCGCGTGTGCGTGTTGATTCGGTATCCGCGTTAGCGCCGCCACCGCGAATATCCCCAGCCCCCGCCTCCGAGCAAAAAAAGCACCAGCAGAACAATCACGATTGTTTCCATGTTGTAACCTCACTCGCATGACGAAGCGGACCCGCCCTTGTAACGACTGTCCCACTTCTTTTCTACACATGATCTTAAGAGTGGCCCAGACGGTTGTCTGATCACATTGGCTCGCTGAAGCATAGCGGAAATGGCCCTTCTCGCCCGACGCGCTTTCGAGGGGAGAGTCTCGACGGTCGGCGGACAGATTCCTTTTCGGGCTTTGCTTGAGTCGGTGACTGTCTCAGTTCATCTCCAGGATGTAAACGTGATGGGTACCCGCACGCAAGCGACGAAGATGCCCCTTGGTGTGTTCGGCATATTTCTCTGTGCGCCGCGTCCAGCCGGGATGGGTGATCAGGTTCCCGATTCCAGGAAACGACGACGGTGGCGGTTCTCAGTTCGACGAGCTTGCCCTTTGGTTCTTGGACCGTAATTCGTTCACTACCTGCCTTGCATTGGGAACTAAAGAAGCAATATGTTCGGCCTGCGCACGCCCGGAAACCACCTCAAGAAACGTTGGACGCGCCTGCTGTAGCCGAGGACTGTCGCCTGGGAAAGACCTCGCGTCGAAGGCATCTCCGTAGCAAACTCTTGAACTTACAACATTCTTCCGGAATCGATAGAGAAATCCCTTCCGTAGCCGATAAAAGGATTGAACCGGTAATGGCAGCGCTCGGACTCAGCAGAGTAGACGCGAAGGGTGCAGCCAATTCCTGGAGAGGGGTAAGGGATGGAAACCGAATTCCAGGCGGAACACGGATCTTTCTCAACGGCCCAAGCGACATGCGATGCCATCCCATCGGTCGATCCGATTCGTCAGGAGAATGGCGGCCAGCTCCTCCCCGACTTTCACCAATTTCTAGGAGATGATGCAGAGCCAGACACTCTCTTTTTTGTGGAAAGCTGGACTTTCGGCATCCCTAAAGCGGTTGAGAACGCCCGGCAAAGACAGCGGGGAAAGCCAGATCGCGAGCAACAGAGCCGCTTGTTCCGCCAGTTCGCTAATCTTGGATCCCAGTTCTACGTAGAGGAAGCTCTACGGACTGCGGAGCAATTCCGTTCGTCTCACAACGCCGACGGGGCGCCGATGCACCGTGAATGGTTTCCCGCGCAGACGTACGGCGTTACTCCCCAGGAATCTGCAGACTGGCCGGAGGGATGTGACGATAACCAAGAAACAAGCCTTCCTGTGACGCATGACCGCGCATGCCGAATCCTCGGCGTGTCTACGACGAGCACGCGTGGAGAGATTAAGGCCGCGTACCGGCGAATGGTCAACCGGTGGCATCCCGACAGGCTCGAATGCAAGGCCGAGGAAGAGCGTCAGATCGCCACCCTGAAAATGACCGCAATCAACGAAGCCTATCGACTGCTGTGCAGCGATCTGCGGAAACCCGTTTAATTCTCCGCTCGCGCCTATGAGCTGAGGCAGCCCTGTGCACCGGGCACATCCCTCCAACCGGAATCTTCCAAACTCGCCCGACCCGGCAATTTCCGAAGTCCAGACTTAAGTAATCGGCATCTGAGCAATTCGGCTCAGCCGCTTCTTATCGCAAATAGGAAGCTAAGAAGACACTGCACGGCAGACCTTCGGAACTGTCGATCGCTGTGGCAAAACTCTATTGCATGCCTGCATAAGGCCGATGACAAGACAGCGCGACCGTCTTCCTGCCTTAAGCATTTCCACTCGACTGCTTCACTCGACCCTCTTGAGCAAAGCAGATCCAAGCAGCAAGTCCGCGTCCGCGCAGGATCATGCCCCGGTGCGTCTTGGAGGCGTATGGCGACTACAACCTTTCCCAATGCGTTGCTCGATTCAGCTTGTATTCAGGACTTGGAGTGCGGACGCCGCGCAACTCCAGCCAAACACAGCGCCGGCGATATTCTGACCCGAGCCCAGGCCGGCGACCACGATGCTTTCTCTGAACTTTACTTGCGGCACAAGAAGCGTGTTTTTTCAATTTGCATGCGCATGGTGCACGATTCCTCGCTGGCCGAAGACCTCACACAGGAAGCCTTTATTCAACTGCATCGCAAGCTTGCAACTTTTCGCGGCGACTCCGCTTTCACCACCTGGCTGCACCGGATGACCGTAAATATCGCGTTGATGCACCTGCGCAAGCGAGTGCTGCCCGTTGTCTCACTCGATCACCTGATGACAGCTATCCCCGAGGAACACGTCGGGCGCAATTTCGGCACATGTGACCGGAGGCAAACTGGGGTTGTCGACCGCGTAGCCATCGATCGCGCCGTTGCTACTTTGGCGCCCGGTTATCGAGATGTCTTCCTCCTTCACGATGTCCATGGTTTTGAACATAGCGAAATTGCTTCCATGCAAGACTGCACCCTGGGCAACTCGAAATCCCAGTTGCACAAGGCGCGGCGTGCGCTGCGGTACGCTCTCACTGCGTAAGCAGTCCCTGGGCCGTCGACTTAGAGACAAGTGCGGCCGCAGCAAAGAAATACTTCAAGACCTACAAATGCAACTGACAACGCGCCCGCATCCGCGGCGACGGTCATCCCACGAATACAAGAATCCCTTTGGTCTCCTTGTATTCGGCGGCGGCGCGCTTGGAGGAGACCGGGTAAGCGTTTTCTTGACGGCTGGCGGCCACTGGGACTAGAACGATTGTTGACCGATCAAGGAGTGTCCCCGTGAAGAACCGGTTGACTCGCCGCGCATTTATCGCCACCACCGCCGCATCCCTGGTTTCGCCAGCCTTCGCAAGCGTTCGAAGCAGGGATGGAGCCTTGCTTTCGCTGTTTGCCGACGACTCAAAAGGCGCCACAAGACCGGATTCCCAAGCCGAGCCGGATTCCTGGAAGGACGCGGGCGTCCTTGACTTGTCCCGCTCGCCCTACGCCAAGCTCAAAACGGTCCCAGTCCGCGCGGTTGAGATCCAGGACGGCTTCTGGTCGAAGCGGCGCAAGGCGAACCTCGGCGCCAGCATTCCAAGCATGCACGACGAGTTGGTCGAGCACGGGCGCATGGATAATTTCCTGCGATTGGAAGGCATGTCCACCGCTCCGCAAAAAGGCCCCGTGTACTCGGATTCCGACATTTACAAATGGACGGAAGCTGTCGGGTTAGCCCTTCAATCGGGCGACCAGCCAGAGTTGCGCAGAACGACGGAAGCAATGATTCGCGATGTGGTGGCTGCGCAGGAGCCGAGTGGGTATCTGAATACTTATTTCGTCGGCGACAAAGCGCCTCGGCGCATGCAATACGACGTACAAACGACCGGCCACGAACTCTACTGCATCGGTCACCTGCTGCAAGGCGCAATCGCCTACTACCGGGCGACGGGTGATCGCACTCTGCTCGATGCTGGGATCCGTTTTGTCGACAACTTTCTGCTGCCGAACTATGGGCCGGGCACGAATCGGAAAGGCATCGTCGCCGGGCATCCGGAAATCGAGATGTCGCTGATCGAGCTTTACCGCACCACCGGCAAACGCGAGTATGTCGACCTGGCGGGCTACATCCTGCACGGCGATGAGAGGATTCCACTGCGTCGCGAACAAATCACCTACATGTTTTGCGGAATTCCCTTCACTTCAAGGACCAAGCTCGAAGGTCATGCGGTGCGCGCCATGTATGCGTGCTGCGGGGCGACGGACTATTACCTTGAGACGGGCGACCCGCAGTATTGGAAGACGCTGAACACGCTCTGGGACGATCTGACCGCCCATCAGCTATACGTGACAGGCGGTGTGGGCGCTCGCGAGGCGGGCGAAGCCTTTGGCGATGCGTACGAGTTGCCGAATGCCACCGCGTACGGAGAAAGCTGCGCCGCGATTGGCAACATGATGTGGAACTGGCGCATGCTTGCCGCGTCGGCTGATGCAAAGTTCACCGATGTGATCGAACGTTCGCTCTACAACGGAATCAATTCCGGAATGTCGCTGGATGGCAAGACATATTGCTACCGGAATCCTCTTGCGTTCGATCCCTCCGGAGACTGGCGTGACCATGAAGATCCGGAGGGCAGGATTCGCAACCCGTGGTACGACACGACCTGCTGTCCTCCCAATATCGAGCGCACGTTTGCAGCCTTGCCAGGGTACTTCTACAGCACCAGTTCGGAAGGCGTATACGTTCACCTCTATGACAATTCAGTAATGAACTGGCGTCTGCACGATGGCAACGGACTCAAGATTCTTCAGCAGACGAGGTATCCGTGGTCGGGCTCCGTGAAACTGACGGTGAGTCCGGCGACTCCGGCGGAGTTCGCGGTGTTCGTGCGAATTCCGGGCTGGTCCGCGCGGAACACCGTGAAAGTGAATGGAGAGCCTGTAAGTGGCGCCCGCCCTGGAGCCTACCTTCCCATTCGTCGCCGCTGGTCGGCCAATGACACGATCGAACTAAGTTTTGACATGAACACGCAACAATTGAGAGCGAATCCGGCAGTGGTTGAAGATCGCGGCAGGATCGCTTTCCAACGCGGCCCTATCGTCTTCTGCATGGAAAAGCTGGATCAATCCACTCGGGAAGAGGCGGCGAATCTGGCGGGCTATACGGTGAAGCCCGAGGGCCCTACAGCCTCTCGCTTTGAACCGGATTTGCTGGAGGGCGTGATCGTGCTCGAGCATCCGGCCAGCTTGAGCCGATCCGCGGGTGAAGGCGGTCTCTATGTTGCGGGCGAGCCGTCGAAGGCAGCAGAGACACCAACCACGTTGCGCCTCATTCCCTACTACGCGTGGGCCAATCGAGAGCCCTCGGCGATGCAAGTCTGGATTCCCGATACCAAAGCATAGAACGCGATCGAAGTTGCATTGCAACATCAATGGAGGAAGCTCGGCCCATGCCTCCTGAATCGGGGCGGGAGTCGACTCATCTAACAGAGCATGAGCTTGCCTGTTTCGGTGTTAGACCTTGTTGGAATGCACACAGGAGAGTCCGCGGGGACGGCGATTGCACGATCCGTGGACTTGGCGCAGCACGTGGAAAAGTGGGGCTACCGGCGCTTCTGGCTCGCCGAGCATCACTCGATCGAGGGCCTCGCCTGCTCCGCCACTGCGCTGCTGATTGAGCACGTAGCCGCGGCCACTGAGACGATTCGCGTGGGCAGCGGCGGCGTGATGTTGCCGAATCACGCACCGCTTGTGGTGGCCGAGCAGTTCGGCACGTTGGAAGCGATGCATCCCGGCCGAATCGATCTGGGGCTGGGCCGCGCGCCGGGTGGAGATTTTCTCACCATGCGTGCGCTGCGCCGCGATCTGCGGCAGACCGGCGACGACTTCCCTGAGCTGCTCGAAGAATTGCGGACTTACCTGGGACCGGAGAAGCCCGGCCAAGCGGTCAAGGCAATTCCCGGCAAAGGCACCAATGTGCCAATCACGCTGCTTGGATCGAGCGATTTCAGCGCCCGGCTCGCAGCAGCGCTGGGCTTACCGTTTGCCTTCGCCGCGCACTTTGCTCCCGATCTGCTTGAAGAGGCGACCCTGCTGTATCGGACGCAGTTTCGCCCTAGTGAGACGCTCCAACAGCCGTGGCTGATTGTGGGGGTTCAGGTGATTGCGGCGGAGTCCGATGCCGCGGCGCGGAGACTCTTCACGACGCCACAGCAGCGCTTTCTACGGCTGATCCGGAACCAGCCTGTCGAGCTGTTGCCTCCGGTGGAGTCGATGGCCGGCCTGTGGACCGAATGGGAGCGCGTCGCCGTGGAGACCAAGCTGCGCGCAGCGATCGTAGGTTCCGAGACCACAGTGCAAACAGGCCTGGATCGGCTCATTGCGGCAACGGGAGCCAATGAAGTGATCGTTGTAACCGACACCTGGGATCATGAAGCTCGCCTGGATTCCTACCGGCGAGTAGCCGGGGTCTCCGGCAGCATTGAGATGAGGACTCCCGCAGCGTCCGTGCAAGAGACACAGTAGGTCTGACACCAGCAATGGGAAGACGGCAAGCGCAGCGGCTATACTTGACGGGGTTTTGGATCGCACGAGAGGAATCCTTTGCGAGTCGGCTTGTTTACGCGCGAATACCCTCCCCAGGTCTATGGCGGCGCCGGCGTCCACGTTGATTATCTGAGCCGTGAATTGGCCAAGGAGATTGAGGTCGAAGTGCATTGCTGGGGCCCGCAGCGCAGCGATGCGGGCCGGCTGCACGTGCGCGGAGCCGAGCCATGGGCAGAAATTTCGAACGGAACCGAAGGAAAGTTCAAAGGCGCACTCGAGGCCTTCAGCCTTAACCTAACGCAGATCAAGGCACTCGAAGGAATCGATGTCGTCCACACTCACACCTGGTACGTTTCGATGGCGGGTTATCTCGCCAAGAAACTTTATGGGGTGCCGTTTGTCCTGACCACGCATTCGCTCGAACCATTGCGTGCGTGGAAGGCCGAACAACTGGGCAGCGGCTATGCGATGAGTTCGTGGATGGAACGCACAGCGATTCTGGATGCCGATGCCATTATCGCTGTCTCCTCAGGCACCAAGGACGATATTCTGCGCGCTTATCCCGAGGTTGAGCCGGGCCGGATTCATGTCATCTACAACGGAATTGATCTCGCAGAATACCAGAAAACCGAAGAGACCAGGGCGTTGACGGATTACGGGGTGAACCCTGCCGTACCGTACGTCTTGTTCGTCGGCCGCATCACACGCCAGAAAGGGGTGACGCACCTGGTCGACGCGATTCGCCACATGCCGCCGGAGACCCAGGTAGTCTTGTGCGCAGGTGCGCCGGATACGCCGGAAATTGCAGCCGAGCTGCGCGCTAAAGTCGAAGACGCCCGAAAGAATCATCCCCGCATCGTATGGATTGAAAAGATGGTGACAAGGCAGGAAACGATCCAGCTTTACAGCCATGCGCGCGTCTTTTGCTGCCCTTCGGTGTATGAACCATTCGGCATCATTAATCTCGAAGCGATGGCCTGCCGGGCACCCGTAGTTGCGAGTGCAACAGGCGGCATCAAAGAAGTTGTGGTGGATGGAGAAACCGGGTATCTGGTGCACTTCGACCAGGACCCAGTGACAAGTTTCCCGCGCGATCCTGAAAGGTTCGCAAAGGATCTCGCGGCTCGAATCAATCAACTCATGGCTGATCCGGAAGAATGCCGGCAATTCGGCGAGGCCGGACGGCGGCGGGTGGAAGAGACGTTCAGTTGGACGGCGATCGCCTACCAAACAATCGATCTCTATCGGCAATTAATCGATCATCGGAAAACCGCGCATTGACGAACGAACGAGGATTTGAAAAGCACACTGAATCTTGCCGTGCCCTTACTCAACGCTAATGATGATTTAGATAGGAATTGCGAAAGACCAATGAAGCTGATCGAATTGAACGGACGCAGGCGGGTCGTCATCGAGGGCATCACGCCCCAGGTGGATGGAGGGCGCTTCCCCGCAAAACGCACGGTGGGCGACCAGGTTCGCGTGGAGGCGGACATTTTCACTGACGGCCACGACGCCATTGCCGCGTCGCTGCTGGCGCGTCGCGAAGGATCGAACGAGTGGACCGAAATTCCGATGCAGCCCCTCGTGAATGACCGGTGGTTTGCCGCGTTCCGGGTAGGCGAGCTGGGCCGCTATGGATTCAAAGTGCAGGGATGGGTAGATCATTTTGAGACGTGGCGCCGCGATTTGCTGAAACGCATCGCCGCCGAGAGCGACACGCTCGTCGATTACCTGATCGGCGCTGACCTGGTGGATGCGGCAGCAACGCGGGCCACAGGCGCGGACCATGCCTGGATGAGCGAACGCGCGAAGGTTCTGCGTTCAGAAAAGACGCCGGCAGCGCTGCGCACGCCCGCAACCGATCCCAAGCTGTACGAGCTGGCACTTCGTTATCCCGACAAGCGATTCGCTGCGGAATCGGACAAAGAACTCATCATCGCGGTCGACCCGGTGCGCGCGCGATTCAGCTCATGGTACGAATTCTTTCCCCGTTCGACAGCGGAACTGCCCGGCAAGCACGGCACATTCGCCGATTGCGAGACGCGGTTGTCCTACGCGGCGGAGATGGGATTCAACGTCGTCTATCTTCCGCCGATTCACCCTATCGGCCGCACCTTTCGCAAAGGCCGCAACAACGCGCCTGAAGCGGAGCTGGGCGATTCCGGCAGCCCGTGGGCCATTGGTTCAGCCGAAGGCGGGCACAAATCCGTCCTCAGCGATCTCGGCACGCTGGAGGATTTCAAGCGCTTCGTGGCGAAGGCCAAGAAACTCAATCTCTCTGTCGCGCTCGACATCGCATTCCAGGTGGCACCGGATCATCCGTACGTACACGAACATGAAGCATGGTTCCACAAACGCCCCGACGGCACCATTCAATACGCCGAGAACCCGCCAAAGAAATATCAGGATATCTATCCTTTCGATTTTGAGAGCGAGGACTGGGGCGCGATGTGGGAAGAGCTGAAGAGCGTCTTCCTCTATTGGATCGGCCAGGGTGTCATGATCTTCCGTGTCGACAACCCGCATACGAAGGCATTTCCCTTCTGGGAGTGGCTCATCGCGGAGATCAAGCGCGAGTATCCCGAGGTGTTTTTTCTGGCGGAGGCATTCACGCGCCCGAAGATTATGTACAGGCTTGCCAAGCTGGGTTTCGGCCAGTCCTATACGTATTTCCCATGGCGGAACGGGAAGCAGGAGATCGCGGCCTACTTGACCGAACTCACGCAGACGCCGGTGCGTGAGTTCTTCCGCCCCAATCAATGGACCAACACACCGGACATTCTTACCGAGTTTCTGCAAATGGGCGGCCGACCGGCGTTCGTCATCCGCCTGCTGCTGGCAGCGACGTTGGGCGCGAACTACGGAATCTACGGCCCGGCGTTTGAATTGCTCGAGAATCTGCCTGTGCGTCACGGCAGCGAGGAGTATCTCAACTCGGAGAAGTACGAGATTCGACATTGGGATCTGGATCGGCCCGACAGTTTGCGGCCTCTCATCGCGCGGGTCAACGAGATTCGAAACAACAACCCGGCATTGCAGAACGACTGGTCGCTGAAATTTCACTTTACTGACAATGACCAGCTTCTCTGTTACAGCAAAGAATCGGACGACCGCGCGAACCTGCTGCTGACGGTGGTCAATCTCGATCCGCGCTATACCCACGCCGGATTTGTTTCGTTACCGCTGGATGAATTGGAGATTCCTCAGGACCGCGCGTTCGAGGCCGAAGACTTGTTGAGCGGCGAGCGTTACCTATGGCAAGGACCGCGCAACTATGTGGAGTTGAACCCTTCGCAAAGGTCGGGGCATATTCTGAAGATCCACCGCAGATTGAAGGTGGAAACGGATTTCGAGTACTTCCTCTAGACTTAAGAATTCAGTTCCGCGGCTTCTCCTATGACACAACCGATGCGGCCACCCCGAAAACCCTTTCGAATTGAGACCGGCAGCCTTATCGTCAAAGGCAAGCTGAACGTAACCGGACCGTCGTCCCGACCGCAGATGCAAGACGAGACAGCGCGCATCCAACCTGCTTGGAGAACTGAAGCGTGAAGAAGCTGGCAAGCGCCATTGATCCGCTGTGGTTCAAGGACGCGATCATCTACGAACTGCACGTGCGCGCATTTGCCGACTCGAACGGCGATGGCATCGGCGACTTTCCAGGGCTGCTCTCGCATCTGGACTATCTACAGGAACTCGGCGTCACCTGCATCTGGCTTCTTCCGTTTTTCCCCTCTCCGTTGCGCGATGATGGCTACGACATTGCCAACTATGTGGACGTCAATCCGACTTATGGCACCCTCAGCGACTTCAGGGCCTTTCTCGATGCGGCGCATCAGCGCAATATGCAGGTAATGATCGAACTGGTCATCAATCACACCAGCGATCAACATCCATGGTTCAAAGCGGCGCGCGTTGCGCCTGCCGGCTCGCCGCAGCGCAACATGTATGTCTGGTCGGAGAGCGATCAGCTCTACAAAGACGCGCGCATCATCTTTACCGATACCGAAAAGTCCAACTGGACATGGGATGAGACCGCAAAGGCCTTCTATTGGCACCGCTTTTTCTCGCACCAGCCCGACCTTAACTTCGATAATCCGTTGGTGCTTGAAGAAGTCGTGAAGGCGATGCGCTTCTGGCTGGATATGGGCGTGGACGCGCTGCGCATGGACGCCATTCCATATTTATGCGAACGGGACGGTACCTCCTGCGAAAACCTGCCGGAGACGCACGCAGCCATCAAGAAGATCCGCGCTGCGATCGACGCCGATTACGCGAACCGTCTCATTCTTGCGGAGGCCAATCAATGGCCCGCCGACGTGCGCCCCTATTTCGGTGAAGGCGATGAGTGCCATATGGCGTTTCACTTCCCACTGATGCCGCGCATTTACATGGCGCTTCGGCAGGAAGATCGTTTGCCGATTACCGATATCATGGCGCAGACGCCTCCTATCCCGGATGGTTGCCAGTGGGGCCTGTTTCTTCGCAATCACGATGAACTCACGCTCGAGATGGTAACCGACGATGAGCGCGATTACATGTATTTCGCCTATTCCGCCGACCCGCGCATGCGCGTCAACGTGGGAATCCGCCGCAGACTGGCGCCGCTGGTCGACAACAATCGCCGCCGCATTGAGCTGCTGAATTCCCTGCTGCTCAGTTTTCCGGGAACGCCCATCCTCTACTACGGCGATGAAATCGGCATGGGCGACAACATCTATCTCGGCGACCGCAATGGTGTCAGGACGCCAATGCAATGGACCTCAGACCGCAACGCTGGTTTTTCGCGATGCGATCCTGCGCGACTCTATTTCCCGGTCATCATGGACCCGATTTACGGCTACCAGGTGGTGAACGTCGAAGCGCAACTCAGCGATCAGTCCAGTCTGTTGCACTGGACGCGGAACATGATCGCATTGCGCAAACTTTTTCAGGTGTTCGGCCGCGGCAGTCTCACGTTCTTAAATCCAGCAAACCGGAAAGTACTCGCGTATCTTCGCGACTTGGAGCGCCCGGACGGCTCGCATGAGTCAGTTCTGTGCGTTGCCAACCTCAGCCGTTTTGCGCAGCCCGTCTCGCTCGACCTGGCTCCATTCGCGGGCATGGAGCCGGTGGAGATGCTCGGCTACGTTCCCTTTCCGCCCATCGATGAAACTCCGTATTCGCTTACGCTGGCTCCCTATTCTTTTCTCTGGCTCGAGCTCCAGCCCGCGAGCCAAATACCGGAGATTCTGCCCGAGCCATCGATTGAGTTGGCGGAGCCAATCGTGCACGACGAAATCGAAGCGTTCGATCTTTTTACAAAGGGCTGGTCAGGATGGCTCGCCGGTCACGGCATGAAACTGCTTGAAACCGCGCTTGTGGAGTGGCTGCCGCGCCAACGATGGTTTGGAGCCAAGACGCGAACGATCCATTCCGTGAGCCTTTTGGATTGGGTCGAGCTCCGGGTTGCCATTGCTCATGCAGCAAGTCACTCCGCTGTGGACTTGCCCGCGCGAGGCACAGTCGCTCCTGCATTGTTCTTCTTTGATATTAACTATGGCACGGGCCCGAGCGACCTCTATCAACTTCCATTGGCGTTCAGCATGGGCGCCGACGGAGATGATGTTGCATCCAACCATCCCCAGAGCGTCATCGCGACATTGAATTTTCTAGCCGGTCCTGCGGTGCTGCACGATGCGACGATTCGTGAGGATCTGCGCCAAACCTTGCTCACGCTGATTGAACAGAACGCGACTCTCGCGATGTCGACCACCCGTATAACGGCCTTCGCTGACTTTTCCGCTGTTAATCCTGTGACGCAGAGTGCTGCACTTCCAGATCAGTCGCAATCCAGCATCGATGCCCACTCGAGCGCGATCGGCGTACTCGTCGCGCCCGTGCCGATCAGCGCGCAGCCGGGTGAAGCAGCCGCACCACCGCGTTCCACTGCGCCTGCGCCTTCGGCCGCTCAGCGTATGCATCCGCGCGAATCGCCTTCCGCAGGGAATCCCGTTCCGAGCGCGGGCCGTCTCGATGCACACGCCTCATCTCTTTTCAGCGAGGCACATCCAATTCAGCATTTGACTTCGCGCGTTGGATTCGCGGAGCAGTCGAATACGTCCATTCTTTATGGTCAAAAGCTGATTCTGAAATTGTTTCGTCGCCTGCAGCCCGGCGAGAATCCCGATGTTGAAATTGGACGCTTCCTCACCGAGGTTGCGCGTTTCCCGCGCACCGCGCCCTTCATGGGCGAAATCACAATTACGCCGTTTTCCGGGGAAGCCACAACGGCCGCAATGCTTCAAGGCTTTGTGGCCAACCAGGGCGATGGGTGGGCGTGGATGCTCAATCAGCTTGCCTTTTTTTTGAAATCGGTCGAGCACCTTCCTTCGCCACCGGAGACTTCCAGGCCCGGTTTACTCAATGTCCAGAACCCCGTGCAAGGGGCCCGCGAACACGCACGGGAAGCTTTAGAGGCTGCTGCGCTTCTTGGTCGCCGCACGGCGGAACTGCACCTGGCTCTCAGCACCCCGACACAGGACCTTGCATTTTGCGCGGAGCCTTTTACCTCGGCGGACATCGACCAGGACGTACGCCGAATCGAAACCCAACTGATCCAAACGCTGGAAACCCTCAAGTCGAAATTCTCGACATTGGACGATCCCACCGCCGATCGTGCCGTTCAGCTCTTTTCGAGACGTCGCGACCTGTTTGCGCGCACGCGCGACCTCACGAACATCAAAGCTGCGGGGCAACGCATACGCATCCACGGCGACTATCATCTTGGGCAGACCTTGCGTACTGAAGAACCTTCGAAAGACGGCGTCATGGGATCCGGTGATTTCGTTATTCTCGATTTTGAAGGCGAGCCCGCGCGCACGCTAGCGGAACGTCGCCGAAAGCAATCGCCTTTGAAAGATGTGGCCGGAATGATTCGATCGTTTTCCTACGCCGCATTTTCGGGACTTGATCGATACTTGAGCGATAGTCCGGAACACACATCGGGCGCCGACGCCGATCGATTCGGAGGATGGGCACGTTGCTGGGAACAATCAATCACGGGCGAGTTTCTACGATCTTACAGTGAATCCATTGCAACAAAACCGGATCTACTGCCTCCCAAGGAGCAAGCTGAAACTCTGCTCAACGCCTATGTGCTCGAAAAGGCGCTCTACGAATTGATGTATGAGCTCAACAATCGTCCCAAGTGGCTTCGTATCCCATTTGCCGGCATCCTAGCTCTGTAAAACTGCGAGGAATCGACAGAACTCGAAAATGGCGACAACAAACCCCATGATCGAAGCAAGCTCCGCCGCAGAGAGGCCGAATGGCAGTTTGCTAGTATTGCTTCCCGCCTCCCAGCCGGCGCAACTTGAGACCATTCTCGCCAATTTAACAGCTTCCTTTCCGGCCGAGGATCTGGTCATCGCCTCGCCGGAAGGACCTACTCCCGATTCAAACCCGAATGTTCAATTCGTGGATCTTCCTGCAGCCGAGCCTTCCTGGACCTTAACCGCCGGAGATTTCGTTTCCGCGCACCAACTCGCGCAGAAAACCAATGCACGTGCCATTCTGATGTTGGGCCCTGAAGCCGGCTCCTTGCCAGCCCCCGGCCTTGGCAGCCTGGCCAATGCAGTCACTGTGGCTTCTGCAGATCTCGCGGTTCCCTGTTATGATCTGCAGCCTCGCGCGGGTCTCGTCAACTCCTCAATCCTTTACCCATTGAGCCGCGCTCTTTTCGCAACGCGTGTGCGTTTTCCTTTGGCAATCGATCTCGGACTGTCGCCACGCATGGCTGAGCGGCTCGGCGCGGCTGCGCAGCGTTTCATCGCGCTCAACCAAAGCGAAGCACCGCTCTGGGTGGTCAGCGAAGCCATGGTGGCCGGAATGAAAATCGAGGAAATCGATGCCGGCCCGCGCGACCTGCCGNNGCCGCCGGCATCCGATGGTCCCGCCGAGGTTGCAACCATGTTGCAGGGATTTCGACTCGCTTATACCAATCTCCGGGAGATCTGGGGCCTGGTGCTGCCGCCCAATACGCTCCTCGGATTGAAGCGTCTGTCTTTGATCGACGGCCCAGCCTTTCGCATGCCTGAGAATCTATGGGCGCGCATTGTTTTCGATTTTCTAATCGCATACCGGCTTCGCACTTTGAATCGCGGGCATTTGCTCGGGGCCCTCATTCCTCTTTATCTCGCCTGGGTCGCGAGCCATATCAATGTCATTGCCGCCGGCGATAACCCTGAGCGCCACATCGAAGCGCACGCTGCCGCGTTTGAAGCAGAGAAAGCCTACCTCGTCGCACGTTGGCGCTGGCCAGACCGGTTTAATCCCTGACCAGTCTTTGCCAAAAAGTCGAGCTTGTACGATTCGGGACCAGGCACAACCGAGACTTCAAGGAGTGAATCCGATGGTCAACTTTCTTGCCGTGATGATTCAGACCCAGACACCTGAATCCGGGCAGCCTTTTTACACTGACAATGCGACCATCCTGCATCACATGTCGGATGCTCTTCATCAGTCGCTCTATCGTGTGCTTTCGCTGTTGATCGCTGTTCTGCCCGGCATTCTTGCATTCTTTCTCTCACTGGCGGTCTTCACGGTGATCGGCATGGTGATCTCCGCGGTACTTCGGCGAGGACTGGCCTGGGTCCGGTTTGACGATCGGTTAACGCACTATCGAGGGAGCGGCGATTGGACGCCCGCAAACTCTCCCACGGCAATCGTAGCCCGCGGTTCATTCTGGGCGTGCGTGCTGCTCGGACTCATCATCGGCGTCTCGGCGTTCGACGCTTCTTATGCGACGGCTGCTTCGCTCCCCATCTCGCTCCTGCCCTATCTCACCCATGCAGTGGGAGCCATCCTTCTATTGATCGCCGGCACGCTGATTGCGCGCTTCCTGGCACGTTCTGTTCTGATCGGGGCCGTGAATGCGCAACTGCAGTACGCGCGCTTTCTATCGCTCGGAGTCAAATGGCTTGTCCTCGTGCTCACCGCGGCCATGGTCCTCGATCACCTCGAGGTCGGAGGCGTGGTGGTTGAGCTGGCATTCGGCATTCTGTTTGGTGGAATTGTGCTGACGCTTTCGCTGGCTATAGGGTTGGGTTCGCGCGACTTGGTGAGCCGCTCGCTGGAAAGCCGAGTGGAGCGCTCCATTGACCGCAATCCGGAGGTCCCACCGCCGCCAGCGAGTGCCCCTGGTGAAACCATCCGCCATTTTTGAAGGCACTGCGCCGCTTGGCTTTGCAGCCGATTCTCGCTGATTCATAATTACCGAATCGGAATGGGATTGGGATCGGATCACTCATCGGTTGCATGACCCTCTTGGCAACTGATTCATCCGCGTGCGACTATGTAGCTCTGCGCATCGCTTCCCTGTTTGGATATGCGTGGATCGGATCCCATTGGTGAGTTACTTTAAGTGCTCCGGTCGCACCGGCGCCCGAGATGCTTTCTGAAAGAACGACTTTTTAGTTAGTCGCGTAAGCGCATAAATGCGGGCCAGGTTGAACGGTGTTCGGGCCAGGGGGACAGATGAATCGGTTCATACGATTGATTGCGATAGCTACAGTTGCGATGTCCCTGGTTTCATCCGGGCTGGGTCTTCCAGGGCTTCCAGAGAGCCCAGGTTTTGGAACGCCGAAGACGAAAGTGTATCTGCAACGGAAGCTTCCGGCTCTGGTACGTCTGAACGGGGGCACCTTCAGGGTGAAGGTATCCGGCCGCGAAAATCAAGTCGACTTATCCCGCGATTTAGGCGCGCAGCTGGAAACCGAGCTGATGAAAGACGACCCTCATTTTCGCGCGGATGAGATGAACCCATCGATCGTCATTTCTTGCCAGATTACCGATTACTCGCATCCGCAACCTACGGTAACTCAAAGACCCAATCTCGCGGCCGGCAAGAATGGGTCCAAGACACTGCCCTACATGCGCGTCACCGGCTCCCTGAGTGTGGCGTTCCAGGCGCGAACAGGAAACCAGACTCTGGCTTCGAACAACATCACCGCAAAATACGATGAGGAGTTCGATAGCGCGGGCAACGACGCCTCCCATGGCATGCTGGGAACGATGTCGAGCACGTGGCATCGGATTACGGGCGGCGCCAGCAGCGAGGATCTGAATCCACCTACCGAACCGGAGCTGCGTTCGAAGCTGTTGACCGAAGCCGTGCATCAAGTCGCCCAGCATCTTGTGAACACCAACGAAACCGTCGAAGTGTATCTGGCGAAAGGCAAGAAGGCTCTCGACGAGGGCAACAAGCAAGCCGAGGCCGGCCTTTGGCAACGCGCCCTGGAGACCTACGAAACTGCATCTCCGATGCCCAAGCCGACCGACGACGCATATCGACTCTATGACATTGGCGTGGCCTACGAAGCACTGGCCTATGCGGCCGAGGACGAGAAGTCCGCAATGAAGTTTCTCGATGAAGCCGCGATTAACTACGGGAAGGCGATCGATGCCAAGCCCGCGGAAAAGTACTTCCTCGAACCGCAGAAACGCATCGAGACTGCAATTGCTCATTACAGGGAACTGGAAGAGCAAGGACATCCAAAGGTCGTCGCGGAGTCGACTCCGGCCGCGAAGGTCAACGTGAGTAGCAAGGCGACCACTGCGAAGGGTCTGACCAATGCGCAAGTAATTGCGATGGTGAAGTCTGGAATGGAAGATGACACCGTGATTCAGTCCGTCCGTAGCGCAAAGGCTTCTAACTTTGATCTAAGTGCAAGCGGCCAGCAACAATTGACGAGTAACGGAGTCAGCGCGCAAGTGGTTACAGCGATGAAAGCGCGCGCGGCCCGTAAAGCCGTGGCGGCAAAATGAGTCGATATCACTTCGCGTCAGGAGCAATGCTCGCCGCGACAATGTTGTGCGGTACGCAGGCCGTGGCGCAGGACTCCCGCTGCGGCGCCGGCAGGGATCTCGTGGTTCAGGCACTGGAACGCATCTCTCCGCAAAGCGACCACGGCGCTTTTGAAGATGCACTACAACTGCTCAAGCATGCGGTATCTGAGTGCGGCGAACTTGGCGACGCATGGTATTACCGCAGCCTGTTGGAGCAGCGGCTCGGCCACGATTCCCTGGCGCACTACGCGATGGACAAGGCTCGCTTCGTGGGTTCAGAAGCGCTGCAGCAGGAGCTAAACCCGCTCATTCTATCCACGCCTTCGGCGCGCGGCTTCACCGTGGAAGCGAACGCCCCACAAGCAGCCCAGCCTACGCCGTCAAAGCCCGGCCCTGTAAGGCAAAAATGGGCATTGGTGATAGGCATCAGCCGTTTTGTGGATGGGCGAATTCCCCGCCTGAAGTACACAACCGCGGATGCGAATGCGTTTGCAGCGGAACTGAAGGATCCTGCTATTGGCCGCTTTCCGGGAGCCAACGTCCATGTGCTGACCGACGAGCAGGCGACGACACGCAATATCAAAGAGGGTCTGAATTGGATTGCGCGGCGCGCGAGGCCGAATGATCTTGTGGTGATTTATTTGGCAACTCATGGTACTCCGCGTACGTTGGATTCAGCAGGAGGTGCAAATTACCTCGTAACCTACGACACCGAGATATACAACTCCGGCAGCTTCGATGAGGACGCGATGTATGCAACGGCCTATCCAATGGTGGAGCTTGCTGACTCGGTCGCAACACGCATGAAGGCTCTTCGTACGGCAGTTATCTTGGATACGTGTTATAGCGGCGGCTCCCTCAAGGTACAGACAGGGTCGCCGGATGCCCCCCTGCCTGACAAGCCTCCGTCTCAAGAGATGCTGGCGCGCATGAGCCAGGGCACGGGCCGCATTGTCATGACGGCGAGCCAGGCAGATGAGGAGTCGCTGGAGAGCGGCGAATTCCAACATGGCTACTTCACTTACTATCTGCTTGAAGCTCTGAAGAGCGGTAAAGGAAATACACCCCTGAGCCAGATTTATGCCTCGGTGGCGCAGCACGTCGCGCAGCGAGTTTCGGCAGGCGGGATGCATCAGCACCCTGTGATGAGCAGAAGCTCAGAAGATGCGGATTTTGCGCTCGGAGTCCCAGCCACAGAACCGGCAGACTCGCAACCATGAGAGGTATTGGCCGCCGACTTATCGCACTCGTCGCATCATCTTATATGCTGGCCATCCTCTGCGGCAAAGAAAGACTTGTCAACGAGCGTGTCTTATGCTGAGTGCAGCGCCGCCACTTCGTAACTGTCAACCGAGGGTATGGTGAATTCGACCGAGTCACCCGCTGCGTAAAACGGAATGTCTCTTTCAGCACGAAGCAACTCGACCCGCGTGACGCGTCTTTCAGCTGGCAAGCGGAACTGGACCTTTTGCTCTCCAATTTGATAGAACTCGCGCACCCACCCGCGATGCGCGTTGGGGTTGGTGTAATTCAGCACATGAACGGCGAAGCCCGGCTCCGTCTCCCACGCGAAGGCCTCAATCAAGCCCTTGCCCTCAATGGTGACAGGCACAGTGTCGCCTGCGACCCAACGAATCGTGTTCTGCAGAAGCAGGCTCAAGTCAGTATGACCGGAGAGCCACATCGTCGCTTCGATATCTCCGGGAAAGTATGCGAGGCGGCTTTTGCCTCGTACGCTCACAACGACGGCCGGCTCGGTCATGCGTGGCGTTGAGGGATACGACATCTCCGGCGGATACGCTACATATCCAGGAATCACCGTCAGAATTGGATTCTCGACGGGTGCAAGCGGCAGGCGATATTCGGCGCCCGGCAACCAGTGCGTATCGGCGAAACCATTCAGCATCGGGTGCTGCCGTTCGATGCGGGCAAGATAAGGATTGCTATTTCCTCTGCGGCCGATCATCTCGCCCGCGAGATGAATTCCGAAGACGTCAGCCAATCCAAAATCCTCCCGCCGCTCGTTCGCATTCGTATACATGCTGGTTTCGAACGTGGCCAGTAACGAACCGCCCTGTTCGACATACTCGTGTAATTGACCACACTGCTCATCGCTCAAGAGCGCAATGTTCGGCAGTATAAGTGCTGAGTATTTCCTCAGTCGCTCTAACTGCAGTCGATCTTCATGTATAAAGTCGAACAGGAATCTCCCCTCGAGCAGCGCGTAGTACATTGCGTCCATGTTTTGCTGCATCGAGACGCCGTGAGGCGCTTTGTAGAAAAGCTGCGTGCGCTGTCCGATGACGACGCCAATGTTGGCGATTGTGGACTTGTTCACGAAATGCTCATCGTGCCTCGCTGCCCAATTGAAGTAGTCCCGGCCAATCTTCTTCCAGCGCAGGTCCTCACCCAATCCCGTCTCCCCACCAACGATGTGATAGTAGGGGACCATGCCACTCGCCAGCGATTGATCGAACCATGTTTGCGTCTCGGCAGGCGTCTTCGTAACTTCACGCCAGCGAATTGGACCGGTTGACCATCCGGCTGTCACATTGGTTGCCATTTTCCCGTCGAGCACGGCATTGCAGACGCGTCCTTGCTGCGCCGCGCCCCAGATCGGCTCATCCTGTCCGCCGCGGCCTTGATTGTCTGCCTGGAACCAATGACACGTCTCGCCCAACTCCGCTAAGTTGGGAGTCGAGTGAATTCCGCCCCCCATATTCAAAAAGTAAAAGCTCTCCGCTTTCTTCTCTTGCGCGATCGAGTTATAGAGCTTCCATAAGTAAGTAACTCGCTCATTGAACTTATCCCAGTAAGCCGGTGTTTTTGGGGGAGGCAATTGGCGGCAGATATTGCAATAACAAACCGGAAGGCTGAAGGACGGCCAGCCATTGGAATAGTGCGCGTCGACATCATACCGGCTGATGACCTCGCGCATCACTGCTGGAAAGTAATCCGTCATGTAAGTCGAGAACATACAGGTTTGGAATAGATAAGGATCGTCCTGAGTCGGTTGCGGCTGGCCTTGTTGGTCACGCATGAACCAATCCGGATGCGCAGCGAGTGCGTCGCCCCAGTTCAGATCCGGGCTGTAGCGTGCGATGGTGCGTAGACCGCGCTTTTTCGCAGCTGTGTAAAGCTCTCCCAGAAAATCTCGACCATTCAAATACTTGCCGTGCCGATGAAATGGCACCTGGCTCGGATAAAAGGCGAGAATGCCGGTGACGCTGATGAACACGGCGCCCACCTTCGCGCTGGCCCAGTAGTCCGCCCAGCCTTCGATGTCAAAAACCGCCGGGTCGTGTTCGGTGAAATTCGTTTGACCGATCCGGCGAAGCTTCCTTTGCCAGGGAATGCCGGGATCATGCTCGACCAAAGTCCCTGAAGGCACCTGGCCTGCGTTCTCCGCAGCAACGAGGTCAAGCGGATCTCGTCGATACACCAGGGGCACTGTTGCCATCCCTGCTTTCAAAAACTCGCGCCGGTTGATCATCGGAACAGGTTCCTCCGTTGCGATGGCATTCTATGAGAATCCCGGGCGGTCTGGCGAATTGGTCCTTTGTCGCTGGATCGGCTTGGGCCGCGAACCATGGTTCAGATCGCGGATGTTAGCTGGGGCGGGCATAGGGAGCCGCGAGCGAGCTTTTAGCAGACTTTCCCTGCTAATCGGACATGCCGAAGTCCGGTCCAAGCCCTCCGGCGGCATTGACCTTACCTCCCAAAGCAGGTAAACTACCTTAGTTTGGCGATTCCTGCCTGCCGCCACGGAGTTTGGCGCTCGCCTCGCTTTTTGGGGCTTGAGTGATCTCCGGAGGCGGGGAAGTTTCCGCCCGAGCTACTTTGGATTACTTGAGCGCACCCGCAGAGGCGTGTGCCGCTTTGGAGGGTTTATGTACGCGGTCATTCGCACTGGTGGAAAGCAATACCGGGTCGCTCCCGGCGACGTGGTCAAGATCGAGAGCGTCCCGTCGGATAACAAAACGGTCGAATTCAGCGACGTTCTCGCAATTTCCGGCGAACCGGGAGCTGTGATCAAGCCGGCGGCGGCCAAGGTTACCGCCGAAGTTGTGCGCGAAGGCCGCGCGGACAAGATCCTGGTCTTTCACCTGAAGCGTAAGAAACAGTACAAGAAGATGCAAGGGCATCGGCAAGACTTTACCGAGGTGCGCATCAAGGCGATTGAGGCTGACGGCGTCACCTACACCGCAGCCAAGTAGCACCTCAGCAAACGAGCGCGCATCACAGATTCAGAAGGGGATTCGGCAATGGCACACAAAAAGGGTGGAGGCAGTTCCACAAACGGACGCGATTCCAACGCACAGCGACTGGGCGTGAAGTCATTCGCAGGCGAACTGATCACTGGCGGTACGATCATCATGCGGCAGCGCGGCACACGCATCAAGCCGGGCGCCAACGTGGGCAAGGGATCCGACGATACCCTCTTCGCCAAGGTCACGGGCCGCGTCAAGTTTTCTGATCACGGCAACCGCGGGCGCTTTGCTTCGATTGAGCCCATCGCGACCGAATAAGTTCCAAAAGATTCCGACAACGCGAAAGGCCACGGTCCTGCCGTGGCCTTTGTTGCGTCTCAAACTCATTCAGAGCAAAGAGAGGGCCGGTCAATGGAGACCGGCCCTCTCTTGATCGAACCAATTTCAACTCGTGCGGCTATGACTTCGATTCGCTGCCGTGCAGATTTGTGCGCGTCAGTACCTTGTCCACCACCTTCTCCACATCGGTGAGGAAGAAGCTGTTGGCGGGCTGCTGCACGGCGACCTTAGTTCCGTGGCCAAGAGCAGCGGCAATCTCGTTCCAACGGTATATCGTCGAATTCGCCGCCATAACCACGGGCTTACGTGCCGGTTCCGGCAGCGCGCTGTAGACAACCCAGACGCCCAGCGTGAGTAGAATCAGCGACTCATTGAGGAACTGAAGTGGAGAGGTAAGCGAGGTGTTGCGCGACCAAAAGGAAGCCAGGATAAAGTCATTGGCCGACATCAACCCAAAGCCGACGGCAATCCCGAAAGCTATATCACGCACGGAGAGATGCAGTGCATTCATGCTCAGGCAAAGGAAGGCCAAAAGGCTCAACTCGAGAATGCTGACCGAACGCATCAATGCATAAGCGATGTCAGGAATGATCAACACACCGCGATGCGAAAAAGGCACGGTGGCGATGCTGACGATTACAGATGCCAGTGTGGCCCAGCGAAAAACCACGGTTCCCAGTTTCATCAAGCCTGCGAAAGAAGACAGCGCGGAGCGAAAAACCTCGAGGCAGATGAAAAACAGCGCGACGGCGCTCGCAATGTAGACCGCCCAATAGGCATAGAAATAAGCTGGGAAAAAGATATCTTGACGGACCCATGGCTGCGCCTGGATGAACAGGAGACTTAACAGGATCGGCATCGACCCGACCCGCAGAACAAGATATGTATGCATTGCGGGAAAGCGGCGATGGAGCCCTTTTGTCCAGAAGATGAAGCCGAGCATGGCCCATAGCAGGAATTCGGCCCCGCTCATCAGCGACATCGCAGTGTTCAAAGGCATAGACGAACTTCCCTTTCATCCTGAGGGTTTCCCCAGAATAGCGCCTATGGCCTTTCAATTCAAATAGAAACCTGCACCGAAAGGGTAGCACTTTGGTGCTACCTCACTGCTATTTTTCACTTGCGGAACAGCCCATTCCTGGTCCACATCCGGGGGATGGCAAACTGGATGTCGCGGAAAGATGGCTAACAGTGACGTTCGATCTCGAGGAAGAAAATGAAGCCGCGGCGGCACCGGCGACGATAACGGACAATGCGAAAATCCTGGCGGCGAGTTTCATATCTAGTTACCCCTTAAGCGAATTTCTTGATACGAAGAATTCGCTTTCTAACACTAAAGATACTAGCGCTGATTCTGCAGCAAGTCCATCTATTTCAGTAAGTTCCATAAGTAGTCATCGCCAATGGTACTAACGTAACATAGCACCCCAGTAATCTGCCCTTCGGTACCCATCTTCGGGCCGTGCTGTAATGCCATTTTTTCTCGCCGCCGCATGATAAAATGGACTCAGTGGAATTCGCTCAAAGCCCACGTATTTCAAGCGCTTAATCCTCTCTCGACTCCCCGCCAATGGCGATCGGCAACCAGCACCTTCGTGGACCACGAAGCGAAAATCTCGCGAATGGACTTCTATGGCGACTCTTGCAGCTGACAACATCCCCGACAATGGCAACTACACCGGCGAAAACATCAAGATTCTTGAAGGCCTCGAAGCCGTTCGGCTTCGTCCGGCCATGTACATTGGCTCGACCGGTGAAATGGGCCTGCACCACCTCGTGTATGAAGTAGTCGACAACTCTGTCGATGAAGCTCTCGCGGGCTATGCCAAAAAGATCGATGTCATCATTCACGTCGACAATTCCATCACGGTCATCGACGATGGGCGCGGCATCCCTGTCGACTTGATGCCGGTCGGCAACGGCCAAATGATGCCGGCCGTACAAGTAGTGCTTACGAAGCTTCACGCCGGCGGAAAATTCGATTCGTCCACCTACAAAGTTTCGGGCGGCCTGCACGGCGTTGGCGTGAGTTGCGTTAACGCTCTTAGCCAGGAGTTCAACGTCGAGATCTGGCGCGACAACCACACCTGGGAGATGGATTTCAGTTGCGGTCTCCCAACCAGCGAGTTGCGCAAGGCCGGTACCAGTAAGAAGCGTGGAACAAAGGTTCATTTTCTGCCGGATAAGAGCATCTTCGCGGCCACCGAGTACAACTACGACACGCTGGCCCAGCGGCTCCGCGAGCTCGCGTTCCTCAACAAAGGTCTCGAGATAACGCTGACCGACGAGCGGACTGCCGACCCCAAGACGGGCGACTCCAAGCGCACCGAGTTCAAATACGCGGGCGGCATCGCGGAATTCGTGAAGCACCTCAACCGCGGCAAAACGGTTCTGCACGAAAAGCCGATCATGATGGAGGCCACGCGCGACGCCGTCGAAATCGAAATCGCGCTGCAGTACAACGACAGCTACTCCGAGACCGTCTTCAGCTTTGCCAACAACATCAATACGGTTGATGGCGGCTCGCACCTCTCTGGCTTTCGGACTGCGCTCACTCGCACCATCAACGCGATTGGACAATCGCTCGGCCTCTTCAAGGACTTGAAAGAGAACCTGAGTGGCGACGATGTCCGCGAAGGATTGGTTGCCGTCGTCAGCGTCAAGCTCTCGCAGCCCCAATTCGAAGGGCAAACCAAGGGCAAGCTCAACTCCGACATCGCAGGAACGGTGCAGGCCTTCGTCAACGAGCGCCTCGGTGGATTCCTTGAGCAAAACCCGCCCGTCGCCAGAAAGATCATCAACAAGGCCATTGAGGCAGCGCGTGCCCGCGAAGCTGCGCGCAAAGCACGCGACCTCACCCGCCGCAAGGGTGCGCTGGATGGCGGTGGCCTGCCCGGAAAACTTGCCGATTGCAGCGAACGCGATCCAAGCCGCTGCGAGCTCTATCTGGTCGAAGGTGAAAGCGCCGGCGGCACTGCCAAGCAAGGTCGCGATCGCCGCTTCCAGGCCATTCTGCCTCTGAAAGGCAAGATCCTCAACGTCGAGAAGGCACGTTACGACAAAATGCTGGGCCACGAAGAAATTCGTGCCATGATCACGGCGCTCGGCTGCGGCATCGGGAAGGACGACTTCGACGCCACCAAGATTCGCTACGGCAAGATCATCCTCATGACCGACGCCGACGTCGACGGCTCGCACATTCGCACCCTGCTGCTGACTTTTTTCTTCCGCCACATGACGGAACTCATCAAGCGCGACAATATCTACATTGCGCAGCCGCCGCTTTTCAAGATCAAGAAGGGCCGCTTCGAGCAGTACATCAAGGATGAACGCGAGTTCGACAAGGTGATGGTCAATCGAGCCGCGGAAGGCTTGGTCGTGCGCCACGGCGAAGCGGCCAGCCGCATCGACGGCCCCGAGTTGATTCGCTTCATGGGCACGCTCAAGGAGTATCTCGATTTTGTCGAAAAGGTCGATAAGCGCATCCGAAACGAAAAGTTGACCGAGTTCCTGGCCCGCGCCGAGCTCACGCATCGCTCCGATTTCACCTCGAAGTCGGGGAGCACCGTCCCCGAAAAACTGGTCGAGCTACACGCGCAACTAAAGGAAGTCACGGCCGAATTTGGTTTCAAATCCCTGGCCAAGCCTGTGGAAGACGAAGAACATCACACATGGTCGATCAGTCTTGTTGACTCACAGAGCGCTGAGCGCCGCATCGACTGGACTCTGGCTTCGAGCCCTGAATTCCGGCAGATGATGGCCAAATACAGCCAGATCAAGGAGTATCTTGAACCGCCTTTTCTGGTCGAGTACGCCGCAAAGGCGGCGAGCGAGTCTGCCGCGGAAGAGTTGGAAGCTACCGAATTTGAAGAAGGTGAGACCCCCGCTGAAGTCAAAGCGGAGGTAAAGTCCGCGCGTCGCAGCGCACGCGTGCTTCGTGAGCCCGTCGAGAAGCAGACCGCCCGCGAACTCTATGCCCACATCGTCGAGCAGGGTAAGAAGGACTACTCCGTGCAGCGCTACAAGGGCCTGGGAGAGATGAGTGACACCCAACTCTGGGAGACCACCATGGACCCCGAGCGGCGCACACTGCTGCAGGTGAAGCTGGAAGACATCGTCGAAACCAACGAGATCTTCACTACGCTCATGGGCGAGGACGTCGAAAAGCGCCGCAAGTTTATCGAGGACAATGCACTCGACGTGAAAAACCTGGACATCTAACCTGTAGTACTAATTTTCGCGCATCGCTCCAGGGTAAGAAACTTCGACATCATCAAACCCCGCTTCTCAGGCTCGCGGGGTTTTTGTTGCATCCAACAGCGCTTGCCAACCGGCTTTGCTCATCTTCTGCTTGCGGCCATTCGAAAGCAGAACCCAGCCCTCGCTGCGGCCCTCCCGCAGAATCTCCCGTACATGGTCGATGTTCACGATTGCGGAGCGATGGACGCGAATGAATTTCCGCGGATCCAGAGTCTCTGCGAGCTGCTTGATCGTCTCGCGTAACATCAGGCTCTTCGGCCCAACGTGGATGCAGGAGTAGTAGTCCGCAGCCTCGATCCATTCGATTTCGTCCACGTTCACAAACGAGTCCTTGGCCGCATTGGGAACAACCAACCGCTTCGGATACTCCTTGCGCTCCGCCGCTCCGGTTCCAAGCGCCGCCAGCATGGACTTCAACTGTTCCTGGGTCATCAGCGCGGCGTGCGCGGCAATCCGCTCTTTCACGCGGACAAGGGCAGCACGCAGCCGCTCTGGCTCGACAGGCTTGGTGAGGTAGTCGAGCGCGTGAACCTCAAAGGCCTTCACTGCATAGTGATTGTGCGCGGTGACGAACACGGTAATCGGCATGTGCGCTGCGCCAACCTGCTCCACCACCTCAAACCCGCTGCTGCCCGGCATCTCAATATCGAGAAAGAGCACGTCGTGGCGCTTTTGCTTGAGCGCTTCAATGACCTCTCTGCCATTCCGGCATTCCCCCGCGATGTCCACATCTTCGTCGTTTGCCAAAAGCAATCTCAGTCGCTCTCTGGCCAGGGGTTCATCATCGGCAATCAGAGCACTCAGCTTCATCAGCTCCGCTCATAGGGAATCGCGATGGCAACCTCGAAGCCGCTGCCCGATGGTTGCGCTTTCATGACATAACCATCCTGGTAAAAGTGCGCTAGCCTTTCGCGGGTGTTCTTCAATCCAATACCGTTGCCCGGCTTGGCATGACCATTGCGGCCCGCACCGGTGTCCCGCACTTCGAGGCGCAATAGATTTCCATCGCGCCGCGCCGTCGCCTCCACCAGCCCATCACTTTCGCAGTGCGCAATGCCGTGCCGAATCGCGTTTTCGACGATGGGCTGCAGCAGGAAACACGGCACCAGACTGTCGAGAGCGGCCGGTTCCACTTTGATCTCAATGCGCAGACGATCCGCAAATCGCACTTGTTCGATGGCGAGATAATTCTCCACCACCTCCAATTCTTGCGAGAGCGGAACCTTTTCCGGAGTCGTTCGCTTCAGCGTGCTCTTCAAAATCGCGTTCAGATGACCAAGCATTTCGGCTGCCTGTTGCTGCCTTCCAAGCTCAACGAGCGTGGTGATTGCATTCAGCGTGTTGAAGAGGAAATGAGGTTCCAGCTGCATCTGGAGCGCCCGCAATTGCGCCTCGGAAAGCTGCTTCTGCAGTTCGATGGATTTCATCGCCTCCCGTTGCGCGCGCATTTGGAACTGGACGATGCCGATCATCCCGAGAACGAATCCGTAGACAAGAATCTCAATGCCGAAGCGATTGATGTTCATCAGGCTCGTCCAGACAGCACGCGCCGTTGCGTGCGCGCGCCAATCGGCGTTGATGAATCCAAGACCGCCCAGCAGGAGAAGATGCACTGCGCCCAGGAGAGCTCCGATAGCCATGTGGACGGCAATCGCAACCGGCGAAAAGCCGAGAATCAGCGGCTTGCGAAACCCTGTCGTCCAAAGCGCCCCCGCGATGAAACCCCACCAGGCCCACAAAACAAGCCCGTAATAGAGAGACGGCAGGTGCAAAACGGATTGGCATTCGCTCGCCGTGGCGAGCGCGAGCGCCAGCGAAGTGAACGCGATGACCGCGAAGCCGAACAAGTGAATTCGCGGTGTCGATCCTGTAGATCCGCTACTCTCGATTTGAGGCGCGATCTTTCCCGGCGTGGCGATTGCTGCAACCGCATTGGAATTCATGGCCAAGGTCCTCATTGGACGAAATCTGCCCGAGCTGGGGTATCCGAATTGAACGACCATACCCTGGCGAATCCGATTCCAGACCGAGCGAGCCTGGACGGCACCGGAAACCGGATCGCTTCTATCAGAATGATCTTCTCGGCTGGCCAACGCCAGCTTTTCTCAGTTTGTGCCGTGCCTTTTGCAGCGAATTGGTGCATTCCCGCAGTGTGCGAAGCGCTCAGCCTCAATCACTTTGAATTCCTCCGCGGCAGACCCACGCGAACGGAGAAGAGCGCGTGGTGCGAGAGGATGAAAAGCGTACGGCCGTCGGACCCGCCAAAAACGAGATCGATCGGCCGCTCCGGCACATCGATCTCGGCGATCTGCTTGCCGGCCGGGTCGAATACAAACACCTGACCATTCGCGACGTAGACATTCCCTGCTCGGTCGACGGCGACGCACTCACCGCCGCGCTCGGCGAACAGCTTCAGATCTTTCAGCGTCCCGTCGGCGTTGACCATCGCGCTGTAGGTCCGGTCCTCCGATGCGCTACTGACGTAGACCCTCTGGCCGGGCATCGCGCGAATGAAGCCGTACGCATCGAGGTTATCCGAGAAGCGCCAGCCCGAAGTATCCGTCGCCGGTCCCTGCTGAAAGACCCGGCCCGCAGGCAAAACGACACTGTCATCCGGCGAAACATATTCTTTTAGCTTCGGTGCCGTCACGTCTTCTGCGAACATCTCGGCGAGCGTCTTGTACTTCATCGTGGCCGGGTCCAGTTGATCTTTGAATTCCCCGTTGTTCCAGTAGTTCACCGGGAAGAGTACCGCCGCACCTGGGTGTGCGGTCGCCACTCGCGGTGCGAGCACAGTGATCTGAGCGTCCGGCGATCCAGGTCGAAACGAATAGACAGTATTCTCCGGTCCAGCCGACGAAACGACCAGCAAGTCTCCGGCCCTGTCGAACGCCAGATTCACCGGGTCAAGCGCATTGTCGCGCTCGATCGTCAACCCCTCGGCCGCCGACCAACCATAAATACGCTGCTGATGGTGATCGACAAAATAGAGCTTGCCCGCCGCGTTGACTGCAGCTCCAGAGATCGAAAAGAATCCGTCTTCGAGCTTTTCCACCTTCGCACCGGGCGCGAGAACAGCCGAAGCGTCGCTGGACGCAGGCTGGGCAGGCTTCGATGGAACATCGAGCACAGCAAACTCCCGCTCGCGTACCACAAGATGATGCGTCACGTCTTCAATTGCGTTTTCGTATGGGAATTTGCTCACGCGTAGAAAAGTGCCGCAGCCGTTTTCGTCACAGATGCCATATCCACTCTCGGCATTCACGTGCATGTTTCGAAAATGAATATCACTTGAGTTGTAAAGGCGCACCGCAGCCGGGAAAGGCGCACGTGAGCGAGTCACACGATAGCCGTGATAGTTGGCGATCGTGATGTTCCTTGACCAGTCAAATTCCAGAGACAAGGATTCTGGACTCTCACCCGCTTCCTCTTCTGTCTGCGGAGCATTCACATCCCAATTCTCCGCGTGATCGAACTTGATCTCGTTGCGCACGTGGTGCTCCGTCGAGAGCTCATACACATGACCCGGCGTCTTCGTGTTCGAAACAACAAAGCCGGCCTGCGCAAAAGTATTCGGCGTCCAAATGTCGGCAAATGTGCCTCCGCCTCCATCGGTCACCCACAGGCTCGGATACTGCCCGTCCCATCGCTTGCGTAGGTCAGAATCGGCCGTATGGTTATTGTTGTAGGGATCCGTTCCGCTCCCATGCCCGCCAAGAAAGCGCACATCGTCCACAAGAGAGCCGGCGCCCGCTTTCCAAAGCAGGGCAACCGCCCGCGGATTGATGCCACCCGCAAAAATGCCGATGCCGCTGACGATGTTGGCGCCTCCCGCAGGTGCAAAAAGCAGGGCCTTCGGCTCGCCGACACCCTGGTAGCCCGGCGTGGAATCGAGCAGATCGAATTGCGTCAGGGTCGGATGCAGCCCGATCAACACGGTATCGGGCTTGAGCGTAATCGCGTCGCTCACCACGTAATGGCCGCTCGGAAAATACAGCACACGATGCCCTTCGATGGCCCTCCGAATTGCAGCCGTATCGTCCGTGACGCCATCGCCCTTCACGCCGAGACTGTGTACATTTGCCCACTCTTCTGTCGGAGGCAAAGCGTGGATCGCCGGCGTCAATGATGAAGCCAAAACCTTCAGAGGCGTCGCGTCATAGCGCATTCCAACAGCGCCCATTTTTCCCTCGCCGGGCACGATGAGGCCATAGTTGAATTCATTCACCTCATAGAGGCCGGCGTTGCCCTGTACCTTCTTTCCGCTGTCGCGAAGAAGCGCCAACGTCGGCACATCCTGAAATACATCTTTCTCGAATCCAACTTCAGTGAGAGGGCTTTTCTCGTTGCTGATGATCACTGCCTGCCCGGAAACTTTCTCGAAAACGCAGTCCTTAGCCCATAACTCGTCTGAATATCCAGGATCAATATCGATAGCAGTCGGAACATCGCGAAACGTATCACGAATAAGCGTGAGTCCAACTTCATGTTCGCGGATTGCCGCGTCGCGCTGCCCTTCAAACGTTGAGTCAATGAGCGTGAATTGCCACGCCGGCGAAGTCTTCTCGGTGAGAATGCCGTAGCGGCCGCCGTAGAAGTGCAGATCTTCTGCCTCGTTGCCAACCTGCGCGAGCGCGCCAAGTCCGGAGCCGATGTGAAAATCCATGTGACTGAGATAAGAGTGTTGCGCAACATGGAAACGGATGGCGATCGCAGCTGGATTGCCGTCGCCGATCTCGAAGTCGATGTTGCTCATCGCCGAATAAAACGTGTTGGGATTTGCGTCCGCAACCGAATCATTCGGGGGCACACTTCCGGGCGGCGGAAAAGCGATGCGCGTGCCCGCTCGCGGAGTCTCGCCAGGAGTGAGGCCCGCGAAGATCACCATGTCTGCTACACCGGTTTGAAAACCGGGAGTGTGATCGGCGAGGCAAAAGACAGGTCGAGTCGCACCATAGCCGATGACGCGGACACCTGGCCAAACAAAGATGGTGCGTGTGAGCCGATAACGCCCGGACGGCACAAACACGATGCCTTCGCGTGCCGAGCTCCCTGCTTTGTCTATTGCCGCTTGAATCGGGCCGCTATCGTCGGCCTTTCCATCGGCGCGGGCGCCGAATTCCTGTGCGCTCAGATAAACAGCTTTTGGATCTTCTAGCCGCGTCGTAAATGCCGATGCGGCCGAAGCGGGAAAAGAGGCTCCAAACAACAGCGTGATGAAAAGCAATTTCCTCATCATGAAAATGGCCCTACACGACCTCCTCAATTCTCCACCATCAAGTGGAAAATCGAGAAATCGACCGTTGGACAGCTGCCGCACTGAAGAGCTTGCTTCATTCGTCGTGTGACTGCGGCCCACGCTCAAGAAAACCAACTCGCTCGCCTCTGTCCTGTCCGACCGACCGGTGGTACGCTTCCACTTGAGTTCAAACCAGGGGGAAGCTGTGCACATTTCTTTGCATCACTTTGCCGCAATCGCAATCGCAGTAGGTTGGACAATGGGGATCATGGCGCAGGAGCAACTGCCGTTGGCGTCCACAAATATCGAAGCAGCACTTTACTTTGCTTCAGAAGCCCCCAGCACGGCAGGCGCTCAACCATCGCACGAAGAAGCCATTAACAACCCAGTCGCGGATCCGAGAGCCGTAGTCATTCAGGCCAATGCGCGATTCACTGTGCTGACGCCCGAACTCATTCGCATGGAGTGGGCCGCTGACGGCAAGTTTGAAGACCACGCTTCCTTCGTGTTCATCAATCGTCGCTTGCCGGTTCCGAAGTATTCGCATGAATTCGCCGACGGCAAGCTCACCCTCAAAACGGACGCGCTCACGTTGACCTACGCGCCCAAAGCTGACGGGCGATTCTCGTCGAACAATCTCACCCTCGAACTAAATCTCGATGGGAAGCCCGTCGTCTGGCGGCCGGGAACGATCGATTTACAGAATTTGAAAGGCACCACGCGCACACTCGATGGAGCGCTGGGCGACAAGACGAAGGAACCGATCGGGAACGGTCTCATCTCCCGCTCGGGCTGGGCCGTTGAAGACGATTCGCAACGGCCGCTATTCGACTCGGCGGACTTTCGTTTTCTTCAAGGTGAAAACAGTCCTTGGCCGTGGGTGATGGAGCGGCCCGCCGGTGATCGGCAGGACTTGTACTTCTTCGGCTACGGACACAACTACCATAAAGCCCTCGGCGATTATGTGCGCGTCGCGGGACGCATTCCGCTTCCTCCGCGCTTCGCATTCGGCGCGTGGTGGTCGCGCTACTGGGCCTACAGCGATCAGGAGATTGAAGAGATCATTCGCGGATTTCGCGAGAACGACACACCGCTCGACGTCTTCGTGATCGACATGGATTGGCACATCAAGAACGAACAGTTGAAGGCGAAGGGTGAAACCGACCAATCGAATCACGGCCTCGGATGGACCGGCTACACGTGGAACAAGCTGCTCTTCCCGGATCCGACGCAGTTCCTCGACCGGCTGCACGCGGACGGCTTGAAGACAAGCCTGAATATGCATCCAGCGTCCGGCGTTCAACCGTGGGAGGACGCTTATCCAGTGATGGCAAAGGCCATGGGCATTGATCCCGCCACAAGGAAATACGTTCCTTTCGACATCACAGACAGGAAATACGCTACCAATTACATGGACCTCCTGCACCATCCTTTGGAAAAGCAGGGCATCGATTTCTGGTGGCTCGATTGGCAGCAGGAGCCAACCACGAAGCTGCGCGGCGTGAATCCAACGTGGTGGCTCAACTACGTGCACTTCACCGACCAGCAGCGCGAAGGCAAGCGGCCGCTGCTCTTCCACCGCTGGGGCGGCCTCGGCAATCATCGCTATCAGATCGGCTTCTCCGGCGACACCGTTTCCGTGTGGGATTCACTCGCCTTTCAGCCATGGTTCACCGCAACTGCGGCCAACGTGGGCTACGCATATTGGAGCCATGACATTGGCGGGCACATGCCAGGCGCTGTCGATCCCGAACTCTACACGCGCTGGGTGCAGTTTGGCGCGTTCAGCCCCATCCTGCGCACGCACACGACGAAGAATCCGGATTCGGAGCGGCGCATCTGGGCGTATCCCGAGCCGTTCTCCTCTATTCTGCGCTCGGCGTTTCAGCTTCGGTACTCGCTGCAACCGTACATCTACACAGAGGGGCGGCGCACCTACGACACCGGCGTCGCGTTCTTCCGGCCTCTTTACTACGACTGGCCCGAGGCGAACGAAGCCTACTCGAGCAAGAATGAGTATTTGTTTGGCGATCAGATGCTGGCAGCGCCCGTCGTCTCGGCAGCGGACAAGACCTCCGGCCTGGCAACAGAACACGTGTGGCTGCCCCAGGGCGAGTGGATCGAATGGCCGACAGGAAAACGCTTCACGGGGCCTGCCAGTGTCGATCGCAGTTTCTCAATCGATCAAACACCGGTGTACCTGAAGGCGGGCGCGATTGTGCCCATGCAGCCGCCAATGCTCTATACCGGTCAGAAGCCAGTCGATCCGCTGATCGTCAACGTATGGCCGCTGAACCCTGGCGCAGCGACGAGCTACTCGGTCTATGAAGACTCAGGTGTCGCCGAGGAATACCAGCGCGGCGTCTTCGCGCGCACACCGATCAACGCTGCGCAAAGTGGTGACACTCTGCGGGTGGAAATCGGGCCAATCGAAGGCAGCTACGCGGGCATGTTGAGAGCGCGTAGCTACGAGCTCCGCTTACCTGCCGACTGGCCTCCAGCCACCGTCACTGTGAATGGCGTTGCCGTGAAGCGAGGCGACCCCACCGGCAAAGGCGGCTGGAGCTTTGAGGGCAATACGCTGACGACAGTGATCCCTATTGCAAACTCAAGCGTGGCGGCCAAAGTCATCATCGAAGTCCACCGGCCCATCGGGCTCACGGCACGCCGTGACGATTTGGATGGCTTTGCCGGCGCCATGACGCGATTGCGCGGCGCCTACGACGAAATGCAGAAAACCTGGCCGGTCTCAGCGCCACCTGACCAATTGATCGACGCGATGCAGACAGGCGATCGGCTCGGCTACCATCCTGAAAAAGCGACTGATGAAATCGAACATTTTCGCGCGGTGCTTCCCGAAGCGCAGGACGCCGTCGATGCAATTCAGCGGGACTTTGCGCAACGCATGGACGCCTTCGCAAAGCGTCTGAGCCAGGATGTGCTGCGGAATCTCGATCTCGAATCCCAGAAGAAGATCCGCGTGGACGCACTGGCCCGCGCGCAGAAACTGGTCGAGGAAGCAAATCGGTAAGAGTCGATGCGATTGGTGGCGGGATCTCGATACTGTGCAGGAGATCCCGCTTCACAAGAGCGACTGGATTCGAACAGCTACCAGACCGTTCGAACAACCGATTCACTGTTTGTGCTCACCCGAGCAGCACGAAGACGGTCCAGCAGCCACCTTCGGATGCTCCCATCCTGCTGCCGGATCGACGAAGTATCCTTCGCTGTATTTGTCGTGATGCCGCACCCACGCCATGGTGTGCTTAAGTCCCGCCTCATCGCGCCCTTTTGGCACCAGGTCAAGAAAGTTATAGGCGCCGACGAGAATATCGAGCCCTCGTGCATACGTTGAATAGGTGTGGTAGATTCCGTTCGCGTCCTTGGAGAAGACACTCAACCCCGGGCGTTCCTGGCTCGGGAACTCCGTCATTTCGTAGTTGTAATACACCTTGTCTTTGTCCGCTTCCTTGGGTGAAGCTGACACCTGATATTCGTAGTTGAAATCGCTGTCGAACGACGACACCCAACGGAAGCGCCATCCCATCCGTTTCTTGAATGCTTCGATCTCCGCGATCGGCGCATGCGAAACCACCACCAGCGTTACATCGCGGTTCGCCAGGTGAATCGCCATCCCGTCGAAGTGATCGGAGATGTAGGAGCAGCTCGGGCATCCTTCGGCCCATCCCGGTCCGAGCATGAAGTGGTAGATCACCAGCTGGCTGCGGCCGTCGAAGAGGTCGGCCAGCGTCAACTTGCCCTGCGGACCTTGAAACTCGTAGTGCTTCTCGACCCGCTCCCACGGCAGTTCGCGCCGCTGCCGGCTGATGTCATCGCGCAGCCGCGTAAATTCCTTTTCCTTAGCCAGGAATTGCTTGCGCGCCGCAATCCACTCATCGTGCGAGACCACTTTCCTCTGTTTTACTTCTGTCGCGGTCGTTGCCATTCTGAAGCTCCTTCATGTTGATCTGTTCGGGAAATCGAATCTTCGATCGCTTCTTCAGGATTGTGCCCGCAACCAAGGCTGTCAGGCCGCTAGACCCGGTTGCGCTTCCGGCAATCAACGCTGTGGTCGCGCGGCATAGTGGGCACATAAGCACCTCCCCAAATTCTAGGCCGTTTGCGCCTTTTGCATAAAGAGCGGCGGCTCGTCGGCGCTCGGTCCCCAGCTGGCGGGCACCGGAACATTCAGCAGGCGCAGGTACACGCTGAGCTGACCGCGGTGTTGATACCAGTGGCTCAGCATCACGTCACGAATAAACGCAGCGCGCGGTTGCGCCAGAACTACCTTTTCGCCGGCGACCAGCCTCCACGTCTCGTGCATCGCAGCGTCATCGAATTGTGGAAGAAGGTCCCGCACCGCGACGACGCTTTCATCAAACGTCTTCAGAATTTCTTCCCGGCTTGCCGGCTGTGGGAAATTCGCAAATTCCGGAGTCTGCACGGGACTGTTCTTAACAATGCGTATCACGCCACCGGGAACGAAAGCGATGTGATATCCAAGTTGTCCGGCAGTCATGGATTTCTCGTGCGGCTTCCACGTTAGGCGATCCTCTGGAATTCTCTCCAGAAATCTCCGTGTGATGAGAGCTTGGATCTCAAATTCTGCCAGCAGCGCATTCGCGATGGACTCTACGGCAGCTACCTCTGCAACGGTCATGGCGTTTCTCCTCCTGTGGGGAAAGTTGTTTGCTATCGTTCCGGC
>PLKY01000269.1:0-150 GCA_003140785.1 Acidobacteriaceae bacterium
GTAGGGAAACTGCGGACGGAATGCGGGTCTCGATCAGCGCCGACAGCGACGTATAACTCGCTGGCGCCTACATCTATGCCTGCAGCATCGGGGTGCAGGATAGGCAGTGTGTCACATCTTCTGTTGCCCTTCTTGGCCATTTGCTCCTCC
>PLKY01000269.1:201-4963 GCA_003140785.1 Acidobacteriaceae bacterium
GCCAAGGGCCAGTTGCACGCTTTTGAGGAGTAATCGGCATCGGCGAGTGCTTTGGCCATTGCGTGGGCCAAGGCTCTCAATGCTTTACGATAACAGCTCATGTATTTGTCGCAGACAAAGATCGGAGTCAATCGAGCCCGTGGCGTAGCACACGCTCATGGCTCAATGCGCTATGCTGGACCGCGAACGGCGGCCCCGCACGGCTGCCTGCGGAGAAAGAGATGAGCGAATTTGTGCTGAACGTCAACGGCGCTCAACTCCACGTGAACGCGCCTGAGGATGAGAGCCTGCTTTCGGTCCTGCGCAATCGGCTGAATCTAACCGGGACAAAATACGGATGCGGCGAAGGTCAGTGCGGCGCCTGTACGGTAATGGCTGACGGGCAGGCGATCCGGTCGTGCCTGGTGCCGGTAAGTTCGGCTGCCCTTGCAAAGATCGTGACGATCGAAGGGCTCGAAGTGGATGGCAAGCTAAGTCGGGTACAACAGGCCTTTCTCGACGAGGGAGCGCTGCAATGCGGATACTGCACTTCGGGCATGATCATGAGTGCCACTTCACTGCTGAACAGCAAACACAAACCCACACACGATGAGATTGTGGAGGCGATGAACGGAAATGTGTGCCGGTGCGGAACCTATCCGCGCATTCTTGCGGCGATCAGGCGTGCCGCGGGCGAGCCGGAAGATGGAGGTAGCCGATGAAGCTTCAGGATGTCGATGCCCCAGATTATGAGCAGGGCGCGACAAACGACCTTCCAAATCGAGGAAACTTCGAACTCGATCGGCGCGATTTTCTGAAGGTACTCGGCGGCGGCCTGCTGATTTGCTTGGCGGACATCCCGGCGTGGGAGCAGGAGTCGGGCCGGACCTTTGGCAGCCACGAGTTGCCGAAAGATGTGAGCTCGTGGCTGCACATTGCGACCGACGGCCAAGTGAAGGTGTTTACGGGAAAAGTAGAAGTGGGACAGAACATCCGCACCTCTCTAGCGCAGCAGGTGGCCGAGGAACTGTGCGTGCCGTTTGACTCGATCACGATGATCATGGGGGATACCGATCTGGTTCCGTGGGATATGGGTACGTTTGGGAGCCGTACAACGCCCACCATGGCTCCTGTGCTGCGAGCGATGGCTTCAGCCGCCCGCGAATCCCTGACGGAGGCGGCTGCGAAGCGCTGGGGTGTGGACGCAACCGAATTGATGGCCAGTAACGGCAAGGTGACCGAAAAGAAAGGTTCGCGCTCGGTGACGTATGGCGAACTAACGCATGGTGACAACCTGGTGAAAGTGGTCACGGATAACCCCGCGCTCACACCGGCGACGGAATGGAAGGTTAGCGGAACGCCGGTGCCCAAAGCCGGTTGCCGCGACTTTGTGACGGGGAAGCACAAGTACCCTTCGGACATCGTGCGGCCCGGCATGCTGTTTGGCGCAGTGCTGCGATCGGATGGATTCAATGCGACGCTCGAATCGATCGACATAAGCGCAGCAGAGAAGCTAGGCGGGGTGAAGGTAGTGCGAGACGGGGATTTTGTTGGCACGGTAGCGCCTGATGCCTACACCGCGCAGCGGGCAGTAACGGCAATCCACGCGAAGTGGGATGTTCCCGCGCAGTCATCGAATCAGGGTCTCTTTGAATATCTGAAAAGCAATCCAGAGATCGGACGAGATGAAGGTCCGCAGCACATGGCAGGTTCCGTGGCACAGGCGTTGTCCAGCGCCGACCTCAAGCTCGACGAGCAGTATACGGTGCAGTACATTGCACATGCCCCTCTGGAGCCTCGCGCCGCGGTTGCCGAGTGGGACGGCGACAAGGTGACCGTGTGGACTGGAACGCAGCGGCCGTTCGGCGTGCGCGACGAATTGATGCAGGCATTTCATCTTTCTCCGGCGCAGGTACGCGTGATCCAACCCGACATGGGCAGCGGATACGGCGGCAAGCACACCGGAGAGGCGGCGCTGGAAGCAGCGCGGCTGGCGAAGGCGGCGGGCAAACCGGTGAAGGTGGAGTGGACGCGCCGCGAAGAGATGACGTGGGCCTACTTCCGCCCGGCCGGACTGATTGAGATTAAGGCCGGTGCGCGACGCGATGGAACGCTGGTGGCCTGGGAACACCATAACTACAATTCGGGACCCGCTGCAATCGGCACACCGTACGCAGTAGAGAATCAACTGATTCAATTTCACCCGACAAATTCTCCGCTGCGCCAGGGGTCGTATCGCGGGCTTGCTGCCACGGCAAACCACTTTGCACGCGAGACCCACATGGATGCAATGGCGTACGCGGCGAAGATGGACCCGCTCGATTTTCGATTGAAGAATCTGACCGATTCACGGCTGCGCGCTGTGTTTGAGAAGGCGGCGGATAAGTCCGGCTGGGGCAGGGTGAAATCAACGCCCGGACGCGGATTCGGTATCGCCGGAGGGACCGACAAAGGCGGCTATGTTGCAACTTGTGCTGAAGTGGAGATCGATCCGGCAACGAAGAATGTTCGCATCCTGCGCGTGGTTCAGGCGTGGGAGTCCGGCGCGGTTGTGAACCCGGACGGGCTGCGTAACCAGGTGATGGGTGCGACGGTTCAGGCGATTGGCGGGGCGCTCTTTGAGAGGATCCTGTTTGCCAATGGCCGCATTCTGAATCCGCATTTTGCAGAGTATCGGCTGCCACGGTTCAAGGACACGCCGCAAGTCGAGGTGATCTTGATCGACCGCCAAGATCTGCCTTCAGCGGGCGCGGGCGAAACCGGTATTGTAGGCTTGGCGCCCGCCGTGGGCAACGCGATCTTCGCGGCGACCGGAGTACGGTTGCGCAATATGCCCATGGCGCCACACGAGGCAATTCCTGGAGTGGAGCAGGGACCTTTTCGGACATAATTCGAATCACTGGCGCACCTGATTCACTTGCAGACCGGCTTTTGACAAAAGACTGGCCGCCCATCAAGCATTTCGTCTTTAAGACCGCGCCCCGTGGTTTCAGATTTGCAGCGCCAAACGCGTCAGCAGTGACCTACGTACACCAGCTCCTAGCTGGCTTGAAGCGGTCCAGTGGACATGACGCCCGCGCTTTGCTAGACCACCCCGTCACTCATAATCCCGGAGGCTCATCGCCCTCAAATGAAGGATCGTAGCCGACAAACAGCAGGCACTCCAACCTGCCTGCCTCAAAAAGAACATTCCCCGGGATTCGCTTCCTCTCAACTGCCAGATATTCTCGCAGCCCATTCACAGCTCGAGCTACGCACTTGTGAATCATCGGGTCGTTCTTGGTCATCGCGATGTAGCGGCGAGTCGTCTGCACAAAGGCCCTGAATTCCTGCACCGGATATTTTCGCTTGTTCGAAAGTGCGAGGTTGAAAGTTGCCCGGCGCTCCGCGACCTCATCTGCGGCTGTATCTTTCTCTGAATTCGGCATTGTCGTTGCTCCCTTCGATGGTGCGGCGAGTCCCCGTTCGGGCGAATCAGATCAGATCCAACTGAGAATATAGCGCTCTGATCAGTGAGCCTGCATCATCGGTCCGCGATCCCCTGAACCTTTCCTGCGCGATTCGATCTGAACAATCTCCCGATCGTCTTTGATCGCCCTGAACGGCCATGAGATCCCATGACAATGGCCGACTTATCGTGACAAATCTCCTAACTTGATATCAATCGGCCTTCGCAGGCTGTCTAACTTCCGTGCTGCCGCTCTTACGAATCTATTCACCAGACCATCCGACAGGTTTCCAAATCCCTTTCGCCTGCGTCAGCAATTCTCAACTAAATTGCTTCCATTTTGACCCGATGTAGGCCGCAAAGATAATCACAATGGTTGTTCCTGCGACAATGGCGCCGGTTTGCCGGAAAGCGTTAATCGGGAAAAGCCCAGTAACGACCAGAGCGATTCGCCCGACCACGTCGAGCGCCACGCACCCAAGCGCAATTGCCACGCACCTCTTCTTCATACTTAAAATCAAAATGCCCGCAACAGCGTAAAGAGCGCCAACGCCGGCATTGGCGTAAGCAGAAAATGCGCCGCGAGTCGTAGAGACGCCAAAAAAGTTATGCGTGAAGCCTGTCACTATTTCCGCCAGGCCAAAAAAGATCATTAGGATTGCAACAGCAGAAATCCGAAAACGGTGAAATGCCTTCCCCTTAATAAGGTCTCTCGATTGTTCNNTTGAATTCATGCCCTTCTTTTTCAAAAATGGCGGCGAGCTTTTGCATGCATTCCGTCATCCGGCCAATTTCCGCATCTGTGCACTGCGAGAAGGCATCCTCGGCCTTCGACATCGCACTCGCCCGGAATGCCAAAAGTTCCTTGGAGAGTTTAGGCAGCTTCCCGGGCTTGATCATCACCTTCCTTCGATCGTTCGAATCTGCTTCGCGTTTGGCAAATCCTTCCCTCTCAAGCCGGTCGATGCAGGCCGTCATGGCGCCGGTCGTCAGGCCCGTGATTTCCGCCAGACGGCCCGCAGTTGCTGGCCCCACATCATGGAGGTAACTCGCGGCGATGAGGTCGGTCGGATGGACGCCTTGCGCTGCCGCGATGGCATCCATCCACGGGATGGCGAGTTGGATGATCTTCTTCCAGGATTGCAGGTGCGCGGCGATTAGGTCTGCCCGTCTTGCCGTTGTCATAACGAGTTAACTTTATTATAAAGATACTTGACTATCAAGATGTATAAGGTTCAGTGCAGACAACCTTACGCTGGGCGCGCCGGGAATTGATCGACCCGAGCGGTGCCGCAGATCAATTGAGGTGCAAGGCCGTGGATACTGACAGCTTGA
>PLKY01000019.1:0-134 GCA_003140785.1 Acidobacteriaceae bacterium
GACCTGTTCGTCGCGAATTACTGCGAGTGGGATCCGCGCTATGAACCTGCCTGTATGGGCCTGAACGGCCGCGGCTACTGCCACCCTAATAGCTTCGCTCCACTTCCGAACACTCTCTACCGCAACAACGGCGA
>PLKY01000019.1:258-4988 GCA_003140785.1 Acidobacteriaceae bacterium
ATCTGGCACACCGCCATCGAAAACGAAACCTTCCCTTTGTATATAAACCAGGGCAACGGGCTCTTTGTCAGTGCCGGCCAAGCAAGCCGGCTGGCGAGTCTCACCAGGCCGATGTCGGGCTGGTCAAACGGAATAGTCGATCTCGACAACGACGGTTGGAAGGATCTGGTGGTCGCGCGCGGCGATGTGATGGACAATATCGAGCAGATCTCCAAGCACTTCACCTATGCGGAGCCAAACTCCGTCTTTCGGAATCTCGGCAACGGACAATTTGAGGATGTGAGCGCTACAGCAGGGACGGACTTCATTCGGCCAGCGCCTAACCGTGGGCTCGCCTATGGAGATCTGGACAACGACGGCCGAATGGATCTCGTGGTGACGTCTCTGGGTGGCCCGGTGCGCGTATTCCGCAATGTCACCGAGACGCACAATCACTGGATCCTGCTGAAGCTCGTCGGGACCAAGAGCAACCGGATGGGACTTGGCGCGCAGATTCGCGTAACCACCGACGACGGTAGAAAGCTTTACAACGAGGCGACGACGAGCACGGGCTATGCCGCGTCAAGCGACCCGCGCGTCCATTTCGGCCTGAGCAGCTCGCGCGTGATTCGAGAAATCGAGATCCGCTGGCCATCGGGTACGCGGCAGTTGCTGCACGATGTGACTCCCGATCGCGTGCTGGTGGTGACCGAGCCGCTCAGTGGCAGTGAGCGATAATGCAGCGGAGGTGAAATCATATTAACGGCAGATCCATCATGAACCGGTTGTTCGTTTGCTGCGGTGCGCTGTTGCTGTTTGCCGGCGCACGAGCCATGGCCCAGCTGCCGGACGCCTGCAAACCGCCGGCATCGGCTGCACACGCGCCGGCCGGCACGCCGCCAGCAAGAGTCTACGACGCGGAGGGCGCCTGGTTCGCCGAAAAGGGCGACCTGAAATGTGCGGTAGCGGCGTTCAAGCAAGCCTTACGGCTGGAGCCGAAGTCCGCGGAGGCGCATTTCGATCTCGGGCTTGTCCGGCAAAGGCAGCAGCAGTCCGCTGCGGCAATCGATGAGTTCCGGCTGGCCTTGCAGTACGATCCCGGATTGCTGCAGGCGCGTTGTGCGCTGGGCTCGGCGCTGGCCGATCCGGCCGAGGCAGAAACCGAATTCCGCAAGGCACTCGAACAGGATCCGAATCTGGTCTGCGCATTGGATGGTTTGGCGCAGGTTCTGTTGAACGGGGGACGATACGAAGCCGCCTTGGCATATTGGCGGCAGGCAGTCCAGCTTCAGCCAGAAGATGCGGATCTTCAACTCAGTTTTGCGACGGGCATATATAAGGCTGCAAAGGCCAGGCAGGACGCTGTGTTGCCGGATGTGGATGGCGCCAGAGTGGCCGACGCAATTCGCCTTTTGACGGGGTTGCTCAAGAGCCATCCCGACATGACTTCTGCCCACTTTACCCTTGGCAATATCTATGCGAACGAGGGGCGCTATCGAGAAGCTGCGGACGAATACCGGGAAGTGGTCCGCAGAAATCCAACCGATACGGTTTCGCTGGTCGCAGAAGTGAATGCGCTCTTGGACGTAACCGCATACACCGAAGCGCTGGCGCCGGCGAAGGATTACGTGCGTCGGAAACCGAACGATGCGTCGGGGCACGTCCTGCTCGGTATGGTCTATAGAGGGTTGGGCGATTACGCGAAAGCGGAGCCAGAGCTTGAGCTCGGCGCCGCGAAGGAGCCTGATGATTTTGATGCGCACTATCAACTTGGATTCGTACTGGCACACTTGGGAAAGCAGCAACAGGCTCTGCCTGAACTGCGCAAAGCAGTTGCGCTGAAGCCGGGGGAGAAGTCGGCGCAGTTCCAACTGGCGGCAGTTTTGCGCGAGCTTGGCCAAAAGCAGGAGGCGGGCCAGGTCGTAGAGCAAGTCCGAAAGGCGACAGACAACGAGTTCCTGAAAAGCCAAGTGACAGCCGAGGGCATCAAGGCGAACGATCTGTTGCAAGCCGGGAAGCCGGCGGAAGCGGCGGAGATTTATCGTCAGATGCTCGCACAGAACCCAGAAAGCGCGTGGACGGCTTATAACCTGGCATTGGCTCTGGAGGCCATGCACGATCCGAAGGGCGCGGAGGACGCTCTTCTGAAGGCAGTGAGCATCGATCCGAAGTCGGCCAAAGTCCAGGCAGAATTGGGGCAACTGAAGTTAGCGGCAGGCGACATTCCAGTCGCGCAGAAATGGCTGGAATCTGCTCTTGACTTAGATCCACAGCTCGTAGATGCGCGCGGGAATCTGGCGATGGTTCACGCCAAGCGGGGCGACCTCGCTTCGGCGGAGAAGCTTCTTCGTCAGGCCCTTGAGGACGATCCGAAATATAAGGAAGGCCATCTGAATCTGGGACTGATTCTTGCCCAGCAAGGGAGAGTCTCGGGCGCCGAGCAGGAACTGGACAAAGCCGTCGCGCTGGCGCCACAGGATCCCGCCACATTGTCAACGGTTGGAAAAGCGAAGGCGCAAATGGGCAAGTTGAGCGAAGGGATCGCACTCCTTCGAAAAGTAGCGGAACTCGCGCCCGATCTGGCTGCGGCCCATCTGGACCTGGCGCTTGCGCTCGCTGACAGTTTAGACTTTCCCGCGGCCCTGGTACAAACGAGCGAGGCGGTCAGACTTGCTCCGCAATCGGGTGTTGTCCATTTCTATCGCGGGCGAGTTCTGTACGACTTGGGCCGCAGGGCCGAAGCACGGCCTGAGTTCGAAACCGCCTGCCAGCTGGTTCCACAGATGCCCGAGCCACGATATTTTCTCGCCCTCATCGATAAGCAGGAGGGCAAGTACTCTCTTGCAGTCAGTCTGCTCGAACAGACCGTCAAACTACAGCCAAGCAACGTAAGGGCCTGGTATATGCTTGGCCAATCTCTTGAGCAGGATTCTGAGACCACGAAAGCGCTAGCGGCTTGGCGCCAGGCGATTGCGATCGATCCGAAGTATAGCCAGGCGCTGTTTAGTCTGGCGCGCGCGTTGCGGTCCAGCGATCCCGCCGAGTCCCAGCAGTTCATGGCGCGCTACATTGCTGTCCAGACAGAGCGGCGCATCCTGGACCGGGCGGATATGCGGGCAAACAACGGTATTGAAGCGGCGTCTGCTCACGATTGGCCCGAAGCAATCCGGCAGTTGAAAGAAGCAATCGCCGCATGCGGCGACTGCGCGGCGAAAGCCGACTTTCACAGGAAACTGGGTATCATCGACTGCCAGTCTGGCGACCTCGACAACGGCGAAAAGGAACTGCTGGCCGCGAAGGCGCTCAAGCCGGCTGATCCCGTGACCCAAGCCGCTCTTGAGTTGATCGCTCAGGCTCGAAATCAGCACTCGGTCTCCGCCGCGGGGAAGGCGCATTAGTGTTGACGACGAGGAGGCTTGTTGCGTTTGTCACGACACTCGCAGCGATGTGGTCGCTGCTGGCGACAGGACCGAGGGTTCTTTCTCAGATGGCTTCAGGGAACGCGAGCGATCAGCCTGTGCGCCCTCTTCCCCCGGGCGTGAAAGCGCCGGTTGTGGACTTCCGCGATGTCGCGGCGCAAGCGGGACTCACGGCTGAAGTGATCTCTGGAGATTTCGATCAGACCTACATCGTCGAGAACACCGGTACCGGCGTCGCCATATTCGATTACGATAACGACGGCCTTCCGGATATCTTCCTTCTGCAGGGCGACCGGCTGCACAATTCGGGTCCACCTCTGACACCGCATCTTTATCACAATCTGGGCGGACTTCACTTCGAGGACGTTACCGCCAAAGCCGGGATCGGCCACCTCGGATGGTCGCAGGGAGTGTGCGCAGGCGATCCCGACAACGAAGGCCGCGTGTCTCTCTTCGTCACTCAGTGGGGGCATAACGTGTTCCTGCACAACATGGGAGACGGCACGTTCCGCGATGAGACGAAGGAGCGTGGCCTCGACCGGCCGGAATCGCGATGGAGCACAGGATGCGCGTTCGTCGATTACGATCGCGATGGCTATCTCGATCTCGCAGTGGCTAACTACGTCGATTTCAAAGCGCAGGATTCGCCGCCGCCGCGGTCCCAGAGCGGTTGCAACTGGAAAGGTATGCCTGTCCCTTGTGGCCCGCGAGGCCTCAAGGGAGAGACGATGACCCTCTATCGCAACAATGGGCACGGGCACTTCATCGATGTCACCAAAGAGGCCGGTTTCGAGACGCCGCGTCAGTATTACGGCTTCACGGTCCTGACCGGCGATTTCGATAACGACGGCTGGCCCGATATCTATATCACCTGCGACTCGACACCGAGTTTGTTCTTTCACAACAAGCGCGATGGGACATTTGAAGAGACAGGTCTCACGAGCGGACTCGCTGTGAACGAGGACGGGCGCGAGCAGGCGGGCATGGGCGCCACGGCGGCCGACTACGACGGCGACGGACGCCTGGACATCTTTAAGACAAATTTCTCGAACGACACGAATACGCTCTATCGAAACCTCGGGGATGGTAACTTCGACGACGTCACAAGCGCAGCCGGTCTTGCGGTGCATACCCAGTATGTAAAGTGGGGGACGGCCTTCCTGGACTTCGACAATGACGGATGGANNAGTTGTTCTGGAATCGCGGCGATGGGCAGTTCTACGATATGTCGTCCACCGGGGGCCCGGGCATCACAGCGAAACATTCGTCGCGCGGAATCGCGGTGGGCGACCTCGACAACGACGGCACCGAGGAGATTGTTGTCGTCAATCT
>PLKY01000019.1:5016-8405 GCA_003140785.1 Acidobacteriaceae bacterium
CAAGCCACAAAAGCGGATCTGACGATCCGCTGGCCCCAGGGCAACGTGGAGACAGTGACAGCCGTGGACGCGAATCAGTGGATCGTTGTCCGCGAGGGCAAAGGCATTGTCGAGCGCCACCCATTCACAACGCAACACCCATAACCAACTGAGCGCCCTATTTCGAACCGGAGAGAGAAGCATGAGCAAGCGCATCACCCGTCGAGAGCTTCTGAGAGATATAGGAGCAGCGGGCGCAACGACTCTTCTCGCTGTGGGCTCGGCCCGGGAGCAGGCGCCTGCAGAGGAGTTGGCTGCAGAAGGCCAAACAGGCCAACCTTCATCCCATCCGCTGCCGCAATCGACGCCCAGTAAAGAACCCTCGCTGCTTCTGTCCAACCTTCCCCGAGGACCGCGTCCGGAAGATCTTGTAGAGATTCGAGCAGGAGAGATGGTTGTCGCCTTCGATCGGAGATATGGTTCGATCTCTTCCATCACCCGGAAAGGCGATTCTCTGCGGACGAATTTCATTGGGAACGAGTCCAACACGCCCGGCGTCGACGTTTCCAACTCTCGCTGGACAGGGGACCTCGTGACTGCTGTGTGGGAGGTTACGGATACGAATCCGGCTCACCGCAATTGGACGCCACGCTCTGGCTTTGTCCTCAAGGGGAGATGGAGGCGGGAACTTACGGGAAGGTCCGCAGACATTCGTCGGGTGGATTTCGATGGCAAGAAATTCTCGGTCGAATACACAGGGACTTCGGCGAACGAGGATGGTATCCGGAGCTTTGGTCTGGCCATGAGATTTCGCGGTGGCGAGGACAGCTCCCTCCTATGGGATGTCGAATTGCAGAACGTTACGAATCGAGTGTTGGAACTGGGTGACCTGGGATTTCCGCTCATGGTGAACGACGACCAAGGTGAGTATTATGTCGATCCACAGACCGGCCAGCCATTTCCTCCCGACGAGACGGAAGCTCCCCTGAGAGATCCCGCCGATTCTTTCTCGGTGGTCCGGGACCAGTACCCCCGCATCGCCAGGCAATACTTCGAACAGAAAGTGATCTCGCACTACTTTGCAGGCGGGCACAGCTCGTATGTGCTCATGCAGCGTGCGCGAGGTGATGCGCCATTCCTTCTACTCCATGCAGTGGAGGGCGGAGCGATCGAGTGTGTCTATCGCGATGACAGCTCATTCGGTGAACGGGTGTACTGTTGGGATGGCCCTAACATCCTGGCGGTCCATTCTTGGGCTACAAGGATTCTCCGCGGATGGAACAAAAATCCCTGGATTAACGGGCATACCTCACTGGTCCTGCAACCGGGGGAGAAGTGGTCCTGCCAACTGCGGTTTGCCTTTGTGGATAGTTACGATGCGATCCGCGAGGAGACATACAAAGCCGGCAATCTCGGAATTCGGGTTCTTCCGTCCATGGTGGTTCAGGAGAACACCGACGCTTACGTGGAACTGAAGACGAAATCCGATGTAGACAAGATCGATTTTCTCTCCGACAACATAACGATAAAGGAAAAGAAGCGCGCAGGGGAAAAGACATTGCTGACGCTGTCATTCAAGGGCAGAGGCCAAAAGAGCCTGAAACTGCGCTATGGCAACCGATGGACCAATGTGCACTTTTACTGCGTCGAGGATATAGCCGGACTGCTGAAAACCAGGGGAAAATTCATCGTGGAGAGAGAGTTCTACGAGAACCCCGGCGATCCCTACCATCGGAATCATATGTTCCTTCCCTTCGATCATCGGATTGGTAGCACTTTCCTCGATTCCGACGAAGTATCGGAGGTCGGTGGGAGCGACGCCGAGTTCGGCTTTTCGGAGCCGCTCTTCCTGGCTGAAAAGAACGTCTACTATCCTTCGCCGAAGGAAGTGGCGACTCTGGAGACCTATGTCGCCGATTGTTTGTTCAAGTACATTCAGGATCCTGAAACCTATGACGTTCACGCATCCCTTTATTGGAAGTTGAGATATCCTTCCAGCCCATGGAGCCATTGGAACGAGGAACGGGCAAGTGCAACCTATCGAGCCTATAACTACGCCCACGTCGCAAACATTTATCACGCGCTCTATCGAATCGGGAAGCTTTACGGCCTGTTGACACGCAAAAACGCGCTGGACTATCTGAAGATTGCCTTCCACACCAGTGTGCACATGTTCCGAACGGATCCATGGGGGCACATAGGGGTAATGGGCGGCGCGAACAGCTTGAGTATCATGGAGGACTTGGGAAGAGAAGGACTACTGGCAGAGCGCGGCGAGTTATTCGACGAGATCAGGAAATGCAACGAAGTCTTTCTTAAGGATCCGTATCCTTATTCGTCGGAGTATCCCGTTGATACCACGGCTCAGGAGCAAGTCTATTTCTTTACGCGCTACTTCGGGAATACAGAGAAGAATCACAGGACCCTGCAAGTGATGCGGGCCCTTCGTGGTGGAAACCAGCCAGTCTGGTTTCAGTACGGCAATGACAACAAGGGCGACCTGACATGTTGGTACACCGAATCGACCAATGGGTGGGCCTTGCTGCGTGCATTCGAGGACGCTGGAGATCTCGACACCTTGATCAAAGGATTCGCCGGAGTGATGAGCGTGGCAGTCGACCTGCTCCCCGATGGAATGTGTTTTGCGCATTTCCTTTCTACCCCGGGTATCTTTGACTTCACTCCGCCAAGAACGCTCGATGGGGGGATTGCGCAGTTCGGCTTCCTCAAAGCTGCGAAGGCCTATGTCATCCGGGACGATTCCTTTGGGTGGATCGGGTGCGGCTGCCGTGTGGAATCTTCGGCGACGGAGATCCGCGTATATCCTCAGGACGGTTTAAGAAAGCGACTGAGGTTCGTGCCGCAGAAGATCGATCTCGAGGTTTCGCAAGGCGAGATCGACTGGGCGACCCTCATGGATGCGGAAAGGCAGATGGAATTCAGCCTGAGCGACTCGACAGGCGTTGTGAGAAGGGCCGAGCTGGAGATCGGGGGACTGGCGAAGGGAGATTACATGGTTCGTTACGCAAGTTCGGCGAATCGCACGTCGGTGTTCGATACTCTNNTGCGAATCGCATGTCGGTGTTCGACACTCTGAAGCTATCCCTCCCCATTGTCGACGCAAAACTAATCAGGATCGAAAAGGTGTGAACAGCATCTATCGCTGCGACAGTGCCTCGGCGATAGCCTGCTTCAGCTCGCGTGCTGAAGCGTTCTTGCAGGTCCAGTCGCAGCGCGCGTCGATGGGCTGCTGCTGGGCCTTCTGCAACTTCTCCTCGCTGCGAGCGCGGCGACGAGAATTTCCCTCTTTTGCCTTTCCTCGTAGCCGCTAACTGAAGCGATTATCCAAAGCTGAGCCGGAGCGGAAGTTCTATCTGCTCCCACGTAAATTAGTCGACCCTGAAGAAGTC
>PLKY01000393.1 GCA_003140785.1 Acidobacteriaceae bacterium
CGTTTCCGGAGTACGGCAAGCTGAGCAAGAAAGACCTGACCGGCATTGAAGACGGTGCGCGCGTGGATGTGGACGAATACGAAAAGGATTCGGCACGCGATTTTGCTTTGTGGAAGGCGGCCAAGCCCGGNNACATCGAGTGCTCGGCGATGGCAATGGAGTATCTGGGCGAAAGCTTCGACCTGCATGCGGGTGGCGAAGACCTGATGTTTCCGCATCACGAAAATGAGATTGCGCAGAGCGAAAGTGTGACCCACAAGACTTTTGCGCGGCATTGGATGCATGTGCGCTTCCTGCTGGTGGATGGGCGGAAGATGTCGAAGAGCGAGGGCAACTTCTATACGCTGCGCGACCTGCTGCTAAAGGGGTACAAGGCTTCGGCGATCCGGCTTGCTCTGATCTCCGTGCCCTATATCCACCAACTGAACTTCACATTTGAAGGCCTGACTGAAGCGACGAATGCGATTGAGCGGCTGCGGACGTTTCACCAGCGGCTGACGACGGTGGCTGTGGCGAGCGGGAAGAGCGCTGGCGCCGGGGGATGCACTCCTTTGCAGGGAGTGGCGGAGAAAGCGCAGGCAGACTTTATGGCTGCGTTGTCTGACGACCTGAATACCGCAAAAGCGCGGGCGCCGATCTTCGACCTGATTCGCGCTGCGAACACCGCTATCGACCGAGGAGAATTCTGCGCGGGAGATCGCGACGCGATTCTCAAAGCGCTGGCTAGCTTCGATGCGGTCTTCGACGTGATTGAGGATCGCGATGCGGAGCCGACTCGGCGCGCCCTTGCGTGGGCCGAGAAGGCTGGGCGGATGGCCGATGTGGCGCCGGAACTACTGGCGCATGCATCGATCAGCGATGACGAGATCAACGCGCTGGTGGCGGAGCGCGATGTGGCCAAGAAGCGCCGCGACTTTACGCGAGCCGATCAAATTCGAAAGCAGCTCGCGGATCAGGGCATCGTGATTGAGGATTCGAAGGACGGCGCGCGCTGGAAGCGCAAGTAAGCTGGGTTCGCGTAGAATTGGCGCAAGGATTATTTCCCTTGGGAGACATTCGCGATGGAGTTTGAAATCGTTTTTGATCGCGAAGAGGACGGTCGATGGATTGCGGAGATTGAAACTCTGCCTGGGGTGCTCGCTTACGGCGACAGCAAGCAGGAAGCTCAATCCAAAGTTGAGGCATTGGCTTTGCGCGTGATTGCCGATCGCATCGAGAGTGAGAAATCGACGACTGGGTCAGTCCGTTTCGCGGCGGCATGAGTCCGGCTGAATTTCCGGTTGACTGTTGGACCGGAACCTCGATGTACTTGAATCGTGATTCATGAGTAGATTCCCCGCATCGAATGCCAGGAAGGTTCTACGGGCGTTGCAGCGCATCGGCTGGCGCGAGAAAGCTCGGATCAGCAAGAGCGGCTCCCATAAAACAACTTTAACATTCCGATTTTCTGTACGAATATACGTGGGCATTCCATGACGGTGTGGAACTGGGTCCTGCGATGCTTGCAAAGATCGCCAAACGAACGGGTCTGAAGCCCGAAGATCTCTGAGAAGGAAAACAGATCCATATGGAAGCGAACGAAGCGCAGGAATTGCAGGAGAATGCCGAACACGGATCGCACGAGTCTTCGCTGCGGCCGGTCGCCTTCACCATGAGCGTGCTGGCGGTGCTTGTAGCTGTCACCACGGTGCTGGGTCATCGCACGCACACCGAGGCGGTGCTGGATCAGAACAAGGCCACCGACAAGTGGAACGAATACCAGGCGCACAAGATTCGCTCGAACAATACGGCGCTGACCGCTGATCTGCTGAGTGTAGTTACCATCTCGGACAAAGCGGCCGCGGAGAAAATTCAGAAAGCGTATGCCGACCACCAGGCGAAGTGGACCGAAGACCTGAAGAAAGCGAAGGACGAAGCCGATGCGCTGGAGAAGAAGGTTGAAGTGGCAGAGGCGCGCGCCGATCGCTTCGATCTGGCCGAGGCTCTGCTCGAGATCGGGCTCGTGATCACTTCAGTCACCTTGCTGACGCGCAGCCGCATCTATTGGTATTTTGGGATGGTGTCTTCGCTGTGCGGAGTTATTTCGGCGGCTTCCGCGTACTTTCTAAGTTAGACGGACGGTTCTCGATGTCGAAAGATGCGCGAGCGACTTCTCCGATTTCTGAAATTTTGTCAATTATTAGAAGGCCGGACATTATTAAGAAATCTGGACATTACTAAAGCCGTATAACGATGTGGCACTTTTGCGGCAAGTTACGCGAAAAGGCTTGAATTCGCTTGCTTAATCGAGAAGAGAAAGCTACGTTAGTCTCATCTATTGGGGAACAACCTTCACTCTAACCAATGGCCTTGCATTCGAGGTCTGCACGAAAGCCTGCCTCCAACAAGGGCGGGCTTTCGTGCGTTTGGAGTAAACCGCGAATGCGCGCGTGTGTGGGATGCGCGTTGCGTCGTTGCGCTCTTGCAGACAAGATCCTCGCTCACATACGGAGACAAATGGTTGCGTGGTAAACTTGCGGGAAAATGAGAGCAAGTTCGATTGCGTTCGTACTATGGCTAAACGTTGTTGCACTGGCGGCGCAGGTTCCAGCCGCGGCTCCCGTGGCACACCCAAGCGATCTTGGCTTCAGTTACTCTTTGCCGTCCGACTGGGAAGTGGTGAATGCCGCGCCGACGCTTTCAGGTGTGAAGGAACAGGCGCAGCAGAACGCATCGACAGAGGATGAAAAGAAGGGCGTGGCTTGCGTGCAGATCGCTCTCACGGCGCGGCACGGCGGTCCAGCAACCGTGCTTGTGATTGTGGAATTGCCCTTCGCATGCTTTGGGCAGACGATGAGCAGCAAGGATCTGCCGGGATTTGCGCAAGGCGCTTCGGAGGGTATCAAGCAAAGCTTCGATGTGGCCGATCCGGTGTACGGGGATTACGTGCTGGGCTCCCACAACATGTGGATCGAGCGCGCCAAAGGAACGCCGAAGGGTCATCCCGAGACTCCGTACACCGTGGAGATCGCATGCACGTTGCTAAAGAAAGGCGCTGTTTGCTGGATGGCGTTGGCAGCGAGCGAGGATGCACTGAAGCTCATCGAAGGCGGCGCCGTTGCGCTTGAAGGCGAGAGCCCGACTGCGCTGGTTCCGACCACTGCGTTCGAGAAGAAACCGCCCTCTCGATCCGCCGCTACGATTCAGCGGGAATCTCTTCCAATTTGTCGGCTAGCTGCGGTCTGGCTTTTACCTGTGCAGTCGTAAGAAGGAAGACAGCCACGACGATGCCGGCCATGCCTGCGAACTCGGCGCGGGCCGGACGCTCGTGCAGCAGGACAATTCCAAGAAGAACCGCGACAACGGGATTGACATATGCGTAGGAAGACACCTTTGCCACGGGGACATGTCCGATGAGGTAGATGAAGCCTGTGTAGCCTAGCAGCGAGCCACCCGTGATGAGCCAGGCAAGCGAGCCAACCGCGGAGCCAGTGAGATGAAAATGAGTCCATTGACCGAGCACTGTTCCCGCCGCGGTGTTGAAGATGCCCGCGGCGAGCATCTGCCATGCAGCGGCAACAAAGCTATTGACCGGCAAATGCGCGCGACGCGACAGGATGCTGCCAATGGTCCAGGACAGCGCACCGGCAAGCAGAGCTGCGAGCGCCCACAGCACTGCGGAGTTGCCGGCGATCCCGATACGGAGCGAAGGCCAGAGCAGTACAGCGAGTCCGAGGAAGCCGAGCGCCATACCCAGCCATCCGCGTGCGGGCAGCGGCTCGCCGCCGGGCAGAAACATTTCGATTAGCGCGACATAAAGCGGAATGACAGCGAGAACCAACGAGGCGAGACCGCTCGGAACAGTTTCTTCCGCGTAGACGAGGCCGACGTTGCCGCCGCCGAGAAGCAACAGGCCGATTAGGCTCAACAGCAGCATGGTCTTTGTTGGCCAAAAGAGGCGTAAGCCACGCAAGCGGCACCACGCAAGAAGAATCGCACCCGCAATGAGGAAGCGCGTGCCTGCGAGCAGAAGGGCCGGCATGTCGGGGGCGCCGATCCGAATGGCTGTGTAAGTGGATCCCCAGAAAAAATAGACGCTGGCGAAGGCGAGCACGATTGTTGTCTTCGAAGCGGAACTCGCTTTGCGGGTGCTCGAATTGAATTGCGTGGCAGTCATCGGATTGATTCCATCGTAGCCCTGAGGCGCGCGCGGCTGCTTCCCGCTTCTTGCCGGAATGTCTGTTCGCAGGTCTAGTCATGGCGCGAGATTTCAAGCCCGTGCTATCCTCATACCCAGCGGGACTTCCATGCACAGGCAAACTTCAAGCGCGATGCCGCTGATGCCAGCTCGAAAAAACTGGTCGCGTTCGCGTGCCCGTTGCATTTGCCCACGCCGCCATCTGCGCGTGCTGCCGACACGCACGCGACCTAGCCTCTTCGGCGGCGATTAGCTCCGGACCGCCGAAGATCCTCGCCTTCTTTCCAGACCTGCACAGGTCTTGTGAACTGGACGACCCTCACGAAAAGGGTCCATGGCTGCGCTCCACCCATTTGCGGGAGTCGCGCCGGCGCAACCTATCTGCCGAGGAGAACGACGATGACCAAGAAAGAAATGCATGCGAAATACGGACCGAAGCTTGTATGTACCCTGCCCGGGGCAAAGGCGAAAACTGCTGTCGAAGCGGACACACGTTTCATCTCGCCCAGCTATACGCGTTCGTATCCGCTGGTGGCGAAGCGTGGGCGCGGTGTGCGGGTCGAGGATGTGGACGGGAACGAGTTCCTCGATTTTGCCGCGGGCATTGCCGTGGTTTCTACCGGCCATTGCCACCCTGAAGTTGTCGCTGCGATTCAGAAGCAGGCGGCCGAACTGATCCACATCTCGGGCACGGACTTTTATAACGAGCCGCTGACCGATCTTGCCGCGCAGCTCTCGGCGATTGCGCCGATGCCGGGACCGCACAAATTCTTCTATGGGAACTCGGGTGCAGAGGCGATTGAGTGCGCATTGAAGTTGGCGCGCTATCACACAGGTCGCCAGCAGATCATTTCGTTTTTCGGAGCCTTTCACGGGCGCACTATGGGAGCGCTGTCGCTGACCGCATCGAAGCCGCAGCAGAAGCGTCGCTTCGCGCCGCTGGTTCCGGGTGTAACGCACATTCGATTTCCGAATGCATATCGTGAGGGCATAACCGACCCGAAGGCGCAGGAGGCATTCAGCCTGAGCTGCGCGCGTTACATCGAAGAGAAACTTTTCAAGACGGTCCTTGCGCCAGAGGAAGTGGCGGCGATCTTCGTAGAACCGATTCAGGGCGAGGGCGGCTACGTGGTGGCGCCAACGAATTTTCTGCGCGAGCTGCGGGCCGTCTGCGACCGTTATGGCATTCTGCTGGTGGTGGACGAAGTGCAGAGCGGGGCGGGACGCACGGGCAAGTGGTGGGCGATTGAACACTCCGGCGTGGAGCCGGACATGGTGTGCATGGCGAAGGGCATTGCTTCCGGCATGCCGCTCGGCGTTTGTATGACGCGCGCGGACATTATGGACTGGGTTCCCGGATCGCATGCCTCGACGTTCGGCGGCAATCCAGTGTCGATTGCCTCGGCGCTGGCCACAATCGAAATTCTGAAGCGCGAAGGGATTGCCAACGCTGCCCGCGTGGGCGCCGTGATGATGGAGCGGCTGCAGGGCTGGAAGCATTCTCATCCGACAGTGGGCGATGTGCGCGGACGCGGCCTGATGATTGGCATCGAGCTTGTGAAAGACAAGGCAACGCGCGAGCCGGCCGCGGCGCAACGCAATCGCGTGGAGACGCTGGCATTCGAGCGCGGGTTGATGGTTCTGGGTTGCGGCGAAAATTCAATTCGGCTTTGCCCGCCGCTGATCGTCACCGAGAGCGAGGCGATGGTGGCCCTCGACATTTTAGAGGACGCGCTGACCCAGGCTGAGACGGAGCATGTGCGCGTCAGCGAATCTGCCGCTGTTGCTGTGGGCGACGGAGCTTAGACCGTTCCCGCAGGTCTGTGACGCGCGCCGTTTGCGCGGAGTGGTGCGCGGGAGGAGAATGAGTGTCCATGGCTAGGACCGCGCAGATACGGATCGCGCTGCTGGAGCGGGTGCTCGGTGGATTGGAGCACATCGCCGAGCGGCGTGGGCGTGCGCAAACTGCGCCGGCGCATCTGACGACGGGTCTTGCGGGCGAGGATGCCGCATTCTTCTATCTGCGGCGTAAGGGATACACGGTGGTGGCGCGGCGCTGGTCTTCCGGCGACGTACCGGGTGATGTGGATCTGATTGCGTGGCAGGGGGCGATGCTGTGCTTCATCGAGGTGAAGACGCGCACGGCACGCGACATGACGCCGGCTGAGACGGCAGTGGATTCACATAAGCGAGCGATCCTGCGGCGGTTAGCGCGACGTTATACACGGCAACTGCCGCAGACGGCGATGCCGTCAGTACGGTTCGATGTGATCAGTGTGTATCTTGTGCCGGGAGAGAAGCGCGAGTTCATGCACTTTGAAGCGGCATTCGGCTGGAGCGAGTACGAGCGGCGCGAGTAGCTGAAATCAGCCTTTCGCATTCTCGAACTCTTCGTGCCAGGCCATCTGAATGGCTTCCAGGCGCGACTCGTTGGACTTCGCTGGATCGTCGGCGAAGCCTTCGAGCTCGGTCACGTAGCGGAGAAGATCGGTGAAGCGGACGGTGAGGGGATCGAGGTGGGGGAACTTTTCCTGCAATTGAATTCCGATCTCTTCGACATCGGTCCAATGAATTTCGCGCGGCATCGTGGCTCCTTATTTGGAATCGAGCATCGTGATCAAGTCCTGCTCGCCGTCCAGCAAATAGAACGCAATGAAAGTGAGTGGAGTGACATCGGAGGCGTTGCCAAAGTCCGCAATGACGCGCTCGGCCGGTTCGTAGAACGCCGATCCGACGGGGAGTAACTCGGCGGGTTGACCCTCGATCTGACAAAAGCCCGTGCCGCTGGCAATGTAGCCGACGACCGGGCACGGGTGCAGGTGACGTCCTGACTTCTGGCCCGGTCCGAGTGTGATTTTGCGGATGTCGACGTTGGTGACGTTGCGGTTTTGAAGAGCGGCGTTCAGCAGTTGCTGCCGTTCAATGGTCGATTGGTGGCTCATGATGTTCTGCGTCCGGATTCTACTTCGGCTCGGCCATGGCCAGAGGCTTACCCTCGGAGGTGTAGTTGCGGTTCCACTTGGGAATCTCGACGACATAATTGCCCGGCTTGGTGATGACGGCCTGGCAACCGAGGCGCGAATTCAACTGCTGATCGGCGGCCATGTCCATGCGATCCAGCTCATCGTCGTCAGCTTCACTGATGCCGTTGGCGCCGTCTTTCACCCAGATGTGGCAGGTGGTGCAGGCGCACACACCGCCGCAGGCGTGGTCGAGAAAGATGCCGAAGTTTTCGGCGACATCGAGAAACGACATCGGCTTCCCGTGATGGTCATACGGCATGGTGCCGAACTCGAACTCAACTACCTTGCCTTCGGGCTCGAAGGTTACGCGGACGAGTTTGTCGGGTGGAATGTTTTTGGTGTTTGCTTCGCTCATAGATTTCGATTCCTAGCGCAACGGTTCACTGCAATGTTATTTGAACTCCGCCGGGGCCATGGGATGCGGGGCGGTCACTTCTTCGCCGAGGTCTTCGCCGGCGGCGGTCATTGTTTTGCCGCGAATCGCTGTTGTCACGGCGGCATCCATCATCAATTCGGCAAGGCGGTGCGTTGCGCGGTCAAGTGCCAGCGTGGCTTCGCGGATCGCGGTAAGATCGTCGCCTGCTTTCACCGCTGCGAGGCGATCGCCTGCCGCGCCAATCGCGGACTGTTCTTCGCCACGCAGCGCTCCCCACGCGGGACTCATGCGAGCCTGTTCTACCTTCGCCAAAATCGTCTCCGCCTCGTTGCGCGCTTCAATCAGCAGGCGCTTGGCGAAATCCTCCTCGGCGTGATCGAACGAATCGAGTATCATGGTCTCGACCTGCTCGTCGGTCAATCCGTAGGTTGCCTTCACCTCGATTTCGGCCGCCTTGCCGCTGCGCTGTTCGCGCGCAGAAACGTGCAGGATGCCGTCGGCGTCGATCAGGAATTTGACCTCAATACGCGGCAGTCCGGCGGTCATGGGCGGAATGCCTTTGAGGTCGAAACGCGCCAAGGAGCGGCAGTCAGCGGCCAATTCGCGTTCGCCCTGCAACACGTGAATCGCGACATTGGTCTGCCCGTCGACGCCGGTGGTGAAGTGCTCCGTGGCCGATGCGGGGATGGTGGAGTTGCGCGGAATGATGCGCGCCACCACGCCACCGAGGGCCTCGATGCCAAGCGAGAGCGGAGTGACGTCGAGCAATAACATTTCTTCAGTTGTCTTCGACGCGCCGGCTAATATGTCGGCCTGTACGGCGGCGCCAAGGGCCACGACTTCGTCAGGATTCAATTCGGTGTGGGGCTTTTTGCCGCGCGCCGAGAGATGAAAGATGTCGTCGACCAGTCGGCGCACCGAGGGGATGCGTGTCGATCCGCCGACGAGCACGACTTCGTCAATTTGCTCAGGTGTAATGCCGGCGTCGGTCAGGGCTTGCTTGCACGGACCGGCAGTGCGATTCAGAACCGGCTCGATGAGCTGCTCGAAAACTTCGCGCGGGATTTCGCGCTGATAGCGATCGCCATTTGGGAGTTCGATGTCAAACTTGGCAGAGGATTCGGACGAGAGGCTAATCTTGGCGTCGATGGCATCTTTGCGCAATCCCTGGACGGCGCCGGGCTGCGTGCGCAGGTCGACACCGTGCTCGGAGTGAATTTCGTCGAGTGCGATGGCGAGCAGAAGGTTGTCGATGTCGTCGCCCCCGAGATGCGTGTCGCCGTTGGTGGATTGCACCTCGAAGATGCCGTCGCGCAGCTTGAGAATCGAAATATCAAAAGTCCCGCCGCCCAGATCGTAGACCGCGATGGTGCCTTCCTTGGCGCGATCGAGGCCGTAGGCCAACGCGGCCGCTGTGGGCTCATTCACAAGGCGCAGTACTTCAAGGCCAGCCATGCGGCCTGCGTCTTTCGTGGCCTGGCGTTGCGCGTCATTGAAGTAGGCGGGCACGGTGATGACGGCCTGCGTGACCGGCTCGCCGAAGAAACGCTCGGCATTGCGCTTGAGCTGGCGCAGGATATATGCGGAGATCTCTGGGGGCGTGAAGCGGAGTTCTCCGAGCTGAACGCGGGGGACTTCGCCAGCTTCGACATCGTCGGCAAGACGGAAGGGAAAGAACTTCAACTCGTCGCGCACTTCGTCGAGACTGCGGCCCATGAGGCGCTTTACGGAGTAGATGACGCGCTCGGGCGTTTCGATGAGCACGCGGCGCGCGCTGTTGCCCACGGTGACAGTGGGACGGCCTCCGCTGGCAGGAATTGGGTCTAGCGCAACAATTGAGGGGACAAGATTGGAGCCATCGACGCCGGGAATCACCACCGGCGCGTCGCCTTGCATGTAGGCGACGAGAGAGTTGGTGGTGCCAAGATCGATGCCGACTACGCGTCCTTCCGCCATGCTGATTTAATTTGCTCCTAGAGTTTCGTTTACATCCCGGACAAGGTTATCGAGATAGCGACGGCGATCGAGCAGCGCCAGCATCGTTTTCTGTGCGGCGCTCCGCGCCGACGCATCCCCGTCGTCCCAGGCGGTCCATTGTGTGCGCAGATCGTTGTCCACGTCATCCAACAGGCCATCGAACTTTTTCTTAGCTTCGGTCAGGCTTTGCTTCAGATCGGGATCTTCTTCGCCCATTTTCTTGGCGGCGCGCATTTCTTCGAGCTGCATGTTGAGGTCGAAGACTTCTTCGAGCAGGTCGGCCGGTACGCGCGATGGATCGGTGCGCCCCTTGCCGCTGTGCTCTTCGCCAATCTCTGCGCCGTGGAGTTTGAGGAGATACTCGGTGCGGCGGATCGGATCTCTCAGCGTGCGATAGGCATCGTTGAGCAGAGCTGTGTCGGCGAGACTCCAGTCCTTCTCCTCCGGAGTAGCGCGTGCGAAGCGGTCGGGATGCAACTTGCGGCTCAGCTTGTGGAACTGATGCTCCAACATGCCGAGATCGAGCGTCAGACGCGGCTCGAGCGAGAAAACGGAATAATAGTCCGCGCCCGGAGGCGGCTGAATCTTGCTGCAATGGGGGCAGAAGAGCGTGGACTCATTGTGAGCCACGGCGCACGACCAACACGCAATCGGAACTGCGGAATCAAGAACCTTCAACATGCCTCAACCTGACTTGCCTGCTTGCACGAATCGCTACGACGAGAACGATGAACCGCAGCCGCAGGAGCGCGAGGAGTTCGGGTTGATGAAGTTGAAGCCCTGGCGCATCAGTGTTTCTTCGTAGTCGAGCGTCATGCCGTGCAGATAGAGAAACGACTTGGGGTCAACGAAGACGCGCACACCGTCGAAGTTATAGATGCGGTCGCGCTCGCGTGGGCGAGTATCGAATTTGATCGCGTACGAAAGCCCGGAGCAACCGCCGCCGGTGACGCCGAGGCGCAGGCCGCCCTCTTCGGGCGAGACGCCTTCCTTGGCCATGGCGATGCGCACACGCTGGATGGCGCGGGCAGTCAATTGGAGCCCTTGTCCATTCGACCCAGCCGCCGCCGGTGTGGCTCCTTGCGACGGCACCTGCGGTGCGGCCAACTGCGGCTGCGCCGCGGTCATGTCCCCGGAAGGCTTGGTCTCGATTGTCACCATGTTCGACATGAAATTCCCGTTTCTGTCGCGAATTGCATGGACCAAGGCCCATTCAATTCGGGCGCGCCTTAAAGGCACGACCGAAGCCGTGCCACAAAACGCTAATTGTTTACTGCGCAGTGGCAGTTGCTGCCGGAGCAGCTTCGGCCACGCCGTTCTTCTTCTTCCAGTCGCCGATCGCGGCGCGAATGGCGTCCTCGGCCAGCACGGAGCAGTGAATCTTCACCGGAGGAAGCGACAGCTCCTTCACGATGTCGGTGTTCTTGATGGCCATTGCGTCATCCACGGTGCGGCCCTTGATCCATTCAGTGGCCAATGAGGAGCTGGCAATTGCCGAACCGCAGCCGAAGGTCTTGAACTTGGCTTCTTCGATGACCTGGGTTTCAGGGTTTACGCGGATCTGGAGGCGCATGACGTCGCCACACTCCGGCGCGCCGACCAGACCTGTTCCGACTTCGCTCGAGGACTTATCCAGTGTGCCCACGTTACGCGGATTGTTGTAGTGGTCTACGACTTTGTCGCTGTATGCCATTGGTCCGTTTCTCCTCCGCGGGGGAAGCCGCGCGTACTTGAAATCAGTGATCAGTTGTCAGTGATCAGTCTATTCAATGATTGGATGCGCTGCGTTAGTACGGAGGCGCATTTACTGACCACTGACGACTGTTCACTGACCACTCGTTCCTAGTGCGCTGCCCATTGAATCTTGGTCAGGTCAATGCCTTCCTTCACCATCTCGTAAAGCGGTGAAAGCTCGCGCAATTTCTTCACGATGTCGATGACCTTTGCGGCCACGTAGTCGACTTCGGCCTGGGTGTTAAAGCGGCCCAGACCGAACCGGATGCTGCTGTGCGCCACATCGTCGCCGAGGCCGAGGGCCTTGAGCACGTAGCTCGGTTCCAAGGTGGCCGAGGTGCAGGCCGAGCCGCTGGAAACCGCAACGTCATTGATGCCCATCAATAGGGATTCGCCTTCGACATAGACGAAGCTCATGTTGAGGTTGCCGGGCAG
>PLKY01000120.1 GCA_003140785.1 Acidobacteriaceae bacterium
GATGTGCGAAGGGAAATGCGCCCGAACAGCAAGAGGGTGTCCGGGCGCGAGGGCTTCAAAGATGGAGAAAACGGTCGGCGCCATAAACGAGGCCGAGGGTTACGAGCGCGATGAAAACTTCGCCGATGGCGCCGACGGCGAAGGGACGCCAACCTTGCTTGCCTAACTCGCGAAAGCTGGTGCGCAGACCCACGCCTGCAAACGTGAGCAGGAATGCCCAGCGGGAGAGATTCGCAAGTGAAGTGAGCTGCGGCTTGGTGAAGAAGCTGAGCGTGGCGAGCAGCGAGATGAGGAGAAATCCCAGCACAAATTTCGGGAATTTTTGCCAGAGGAATTGCGCCTTATTGCCGATAGCCTTGGCCTGGCCTTGCGAAGCCCAGTAAATCGCATAGGCAAGGACGACGAAGCCGATGAGGGCGTTGCGCGAAGTCTTGGCCAGCACGGCGACCTTGCCGGCGGCGTCGGAGTAGAGTGCTCCGGCGGCAGTGGCTTCCGCGGTGTTGTCGACTGCGAGGCCCGCCCAGAGGCCGTAGGCCTTGTCGCTGAGATGGAGCGAGTGGCCGATGAGGGGAAAGGTGAAGAGCGAGATCGCTCCGAGGGCGAGAATGGCGGCGATGGCGTAGGAGGCATCTTCGTCGTCCGCGTCAATGGCGGGTTTGGCGGCAATGATGGCTGAGACACCGCAAATAGAAGAGCCGACGGCGAGCAGCGAAGTGAGCTTGGGTTTGAGTTTGAAGCTGCGCCCGAGGATGTGCATGAAGGTGAGCGAAAGAGTGAGGGCGACAGCGACGAGAAGGAGCGAAATGCCGCCGAGGTGGAGGATGTCTCCGAGCAGAAAACGCGAGCCGAGCAACACGATGCCGGCCTTAAGCCAAAACTCGTAAGTGGCAACGCCAGCTTGAAAGATGCGCGGAACGCCGACTGTGTTGGCGATCAGAAGGCCGAGCACGATGGCCCAGAGGACGTACTCGATGTTGGGGAAGACAATGTGGTGCGACTTTGTGTAGACGGCGATGGACTGCTCAATGAGTTTTCCGGCGTAGCCCACGGCAGTTAGCAACAGCAGGCCAGGGACGAGCGCCACGATGCGGCGGCCCAGATGAATCGGTTCGTCGAGACCGATGGAGCGGGTGGTGTTGGCAGCGCTGGCCATAGAAGTCTCCTTGCATAAGTGATGGATCGGAACGGGCGCACATCCGGCGCACGCCGACTAGATGAGAGCTCGCGCGTTCACCACTTGACGGTGGGGATCACGTTGAGGCGAACGAGCAGGGCAAGAATGAGCGCGAGCGCGACGGCATAAACGTCGAGCGAGATTCCGCGCCGGGGTGCGGTGGGTGCAGGCATGGGTCTCTCCGAATTGGTTGTGGATCAGGCTCTGATTGAGGCGCCTTCCGCTGCGGATTGCTGAATGGCAGCGGATTCCCGGATAGCCCAACCGGCGATGAGCAGGCTGGGGGCGGGGACGGGTTCGGCGTCGCCGAGAGCGGCGAGGGTGGTACATCGGATTTGCTGGTCGGGGTGACCGGCGCGCGAAATAATCGCGCAGGGGAACTCGGGTGGCAGGCCTTCTTGGAGCCACTCCAGAGCGAGCAGGCTCAGATCGCGGCCGGGCATGTAAACGATGCGTGTGGCGTCTTCGAGCTGCGGCAGCGGCGCGTGATTATGCGATTGCGCGTGATGGCCCGTCGAGAAAATGACGTTGGAGGCTGCGTTGCGGCTGGTGAGCGAGCAGCCTACGGCAGCTGCGGCAGCGAAGGCGGCGGTGATTCCGGGGACAATTTCGAAGGGAACTTCAGCATCGGCGAGAGCGGCAATTTCTTCGGCGGCTCGGCCGAAGATCAGCGGGTCGCCGCTCTTGAGGCGAACCACTTTGCGACCTGCGCGGGCATTGCCAATCATGAGCGCGTGGATCTCTTCCTGCGTGATGCTTTTTGAGCCGCATCGCTTGCCAACGTTGACGACCACTGCGTGGAGCGGCGCCAAGTTGAGAATTGCTGGCGCAACCAGATCGTCGTGGAGGATGACATCGGCGGAGTGGATGAGGCGCAGCGCTTTGACGGTGAGCAGATCGGGATCGCCGGGGCCGGCGCCGACGAGGAAGACTTTGCCCTTCGGCCGGTCAATCGGTATGCGGGCGAGCTGGCGTGTGGAGCAAGTGGGCGAGTCGCAGATTTGACGGTGCGCCAGTTCGTGCAACAGAAGCTTACGTTCCTCACCGCGGGGATGTGTGGCGAGGACATCGCGGCGCAGTTGGCCGACATTCGCGAGCCATGGACCCAAATCGGCCGGAAGCTGTTCATCGATTTCGCGACCCAGGCGCTGCGCGAATGCGGGACTTTCCCCGGCGGTGGAGATGGCGATCTGGAGATCGCCGCGGCTCACGACGGATCCAAAGAAGAAATCGCAATTGGGAATGTCGTCGACCGAGTTGCAGAGGATTCCGCGCTCGACCGCGCCGCGATAGACAGTGGCGTTGACTTCAGGATTGTCTGTGGCCGCGATGACGACAAAGTTTCCATCGAGGTCGGAGGATTCGAACGAACGTTCGATCCACTCGAGTTTTCCTTCGGCTGCGAGCTGTTGGATTTCCGAATGCGCGCGGGGGGCGACGACGCGAAGGCGGATGCCGGTCCTGAATAGGCTGCCGATCTTGTCGAGCGCGACTGTGCCGGCGCCGACCAGCAGGCCGGGGCGACCGTCGAGCTTGAGGAAGATGGGCAGCAGCGTCATTGTTGATCCTTAGTCGGCGACGGCGTGCGGCACGGGGCCGGTGGGCAGATCGCGCTCGACGGCGGCAAGGGCTTCGCCGGCCAGTTGGGCGCGCAGTTCGTCGTTGGTGTGGCGGGCAAACCAGGCGCGAAGATTCTCGTCAGGATTGCGGCCGGCAAGATAGTGCTTGAGCAGGCGCTCGATTGCCTCCGGCACCAGTGGTGCGGCACAGCGATAGCCTACTGGTCGTGCTACATTCGCGTACTGACCGACCGCTCCTCCGAGGCAGAAGTAGTAGGCGTCGGTGAGTTTGCCCTCGTGCTTGATCTTCTTGCCCTCGACGCCGATGTCGGCGATCCAGTGCTGACCGCAACTGTTGGGGCAGCCTGTGACGTGGAGGCGAAGCTGCTGATCAAACTGCGGCACGCGCTCTTCGAGCTCGTCGACGAGCCAGCGAGCGAAGCCTTTGGTCTCGGTGATGGCGAGCTTGCAGAATTCGGTGCCAGTGCAGGCGACGGTGCCGCGCCAGAAGTTGGTAGCCTCAACATGCAGGCCGATCTGGCCGAGTTCGCGGACAAGCTCGGTCGCTTTGCTGTTGGGCACATTGATGAAGAGCAGGTTCTGCGAGACAGTGGCGCGCAGTTCTCCGCTGCCGAATCGTTCGGAGAGTTCGGCTGCGGCTTCCAATTGTTCTCCTGTAAGGCGGCCGCGCAGAACGGTGGCGCCTACATAGCTGAGGCCCGGCTTGCGTTGCGGATGAACCCCTGCGTGATCGCGGAAGACGTCGCTGGGTACCTGTTCTTCGCCCGCCGGAAGAAGCGTGAAGTTGAGGCGCGACTGGAGTTCGGTGAGGAATCGGTCCGGCGTCCAGCCTTCTTTCATGAAGAGGTATTTGAGGCGCGCACGATCACGGCTTTCACGTAGGCCTTGTTGCTCGCGAAAGATTTCAGTGACGCCGCGAACTGCTGCGACGGCTTGATGCGGAAGCAGGAAAGCATTGAGGCGGACGGCGAGGTGCGGTTCATTCGAGAGACCGCCGCCGACGCGGAGAGAGAAGCCGACTTGGCCGTCGCGTGTGGCGGGGGTGAGGCCAATGTCGTTGATCTCGGGATAAGTGCACCAGGACGGACAGCCGGTGGCGGAGATTTTGAATTTGCGGGGCAGGTTGTAGAAATCCGGATTCGCCGTGAGCAGGTGTGCGACTTCAACGGCAATGGGGGATGCATCGAGGACTTCGTCTGCGGCAATGCCAGCGAGCGGGCAGCCGGTGACGTTGCGGACCACGTCGCCGCAGGCGCCTTTGGGCGAAAGGCCGATGGCATCGAGAGCGTCGACTACTTCGGGAAGCGACTCGATGGTAAGCCAGTGGAGCTGGATGTTCTGGCGAACCGTGATGTCGGCAAGATTGCGCGCATATTTGCGGCTGATGTCGGCGATGACGCGGAGCTGGTGCGCGGTGAGGATGCCGTTAGGGATGCCGATGCGCATCATGAAGTAGTCGGAGGCGAGGCCTTCGCCGCCCTTGCCGCCGGTGGCGCCGACGCCGTCGCCTTGGGTGTAGACGCCCCACCACTTGAAGTAGAGAGAGGCCCACTCGGGCACGACGCTGGAGCGGCCTTCGCGCGCAAACTGGCGCACCTCGTCAAAGGCCTCCCAGGGATTCTTTGCGAGCTTGAGGCGCTCGGAGCGTTGGGCCTTTGTTTCTTTCACTGGAACAGACTGATCCATTTTTCCCCTTCGGCAAATGCAAAAAACCCGCGGCAGCAAAGGCTGTGTCGCGGGCTTTCGGAAACCTTGAACTACGATCGGACGTTCAGACCCAGGTCACCTGTGCGCGCGAGGCGTGCAACAGAGGCGACAACAGGAGAAACGATCCATAGATAGATGATGGCAGGAGGATGTGGAAAATGCAAGGGGACTAGCCGTCCGGGCAATAGCTTCGCGTGGCGTGTCTGCTGAAATTGCTCCACGCAGAGGCATGGGCTTTCCCAGGTCCCAAAACCAGGGACCTGAGAAAGCCATTGTTGTGGTGAACTGACCCGTCCAGCGTTTAGACTACATGCCGTTTTCGGTGCTTTGGTCGGGGTGGACGACACGGTAAGTTGTGCCGCCGTGGGACCAGACGAGGAGCAGGATGTCCTTGCCATTCGGGACTCCGTGCACCTGGTTAACGAAATTGTCGGCGCTTTCGACCGCATGCCGGTTCACTTCGAGAATGACATCGCCGGGGGCAAGACCGGCATCGTCGGCTGGGCTGGCGGGACGCACGCTCTCAATGGCCGCGCCCTTCACCTGCGTGGGAATGCTGAGCTGCGAACGCAGGTCAGGCGTGAGGTTCGCCACGGCGAGGCCGAGTTTGCCATGCTGCTCGCCGGAGTTCGTGTTCGAGGCTTCTTCTGTCTCCTTGTGGAATTCGCCCACGGTGACCTTCAGGGTTTCCGGCTTGCCGTCGCGCAGAATGCCGAGCTCGATCGTATTGCCAGGAGACATTTCCGAGACCGCGACTTGGAGGGCGCTGCTATTGTCGATCTTTTTGCCGTTCAGTTCGCGCAGCACGTCGCCGCCTTTGAGTCCGGCGCGGCTGGCGGGCGACTCGGGCGTGACCTGGCTGACAATGGCGCCGGTGGCATCGGGCAGGTTGAAGAAGCTGGCATTTTCAGGTGTAACGTTGTTCATGCTGATGCCCAGGTAGCCGTGATGGACAGTTCCGTTTTTCACGATGGACTCGGCGGAGATGCGGGCGATTTGCGAGGGGATCGCGAATCCCGCTCCTGCGAATGAGCCGTTGCCCGTAATGATGAACGTGTTGATGCCGACTAATTCGCCATGCGCATTCACCAGCGGGCCGCCGGAGTTGCCCGGATTGATAGCGGCATCGGTTTGAATGAAAGCTCCCGGTTTGCGGGGGTCGTCGGTGTATGGGTTGGGGCGGTTGAGTGCGCTGACAATGCCGCGCGTGACGGAGAACTGGAAGTAGCCGAACGGGCTGCCGAATGCGAGGACCGTTTGACCGGGATGCAGTTGAGCGGAGTCGCCCCAGGCGATGGTGGGCAGGTTTTTCGCGTCGATTTTGATAACGGCGAGATCGTTCAGCTTGTCGACGCCGACGAGTTTGGCAGGGAAGACGCGGCGGTCGTTGAGGGTGACATTGATTTTCATGGAGCCGTCAACGACNNTCGACGACGTGGTTGTTGGTGAGGATGTAGCCATCGGGCGAGAGGATCACGCCGCTGCCGATGCCGTGTTCGATTTGCTGCTGCTGGGGCATGCCCTGCATGGGGCCCTGCGGACCGAAGCCGAAGAAGCGGCGGAACTCCGGCGGCAGGCTCTGCGGGCCGGCACCGGAATCGGGGCCGTTCTCATCGTCGGCTTCTTCGTGCCCATGCGACGTGACAGAGACGTTGACGACCGCGGGCGTGACGCGCGCGGCGACCGCTTCGACGGCGTTGTCGAGCGAGACGAGCGAGGAGACACTCGAGTCGTCGAGCGGCGAGGCGGTGCCAAGCACGCCGGCGGCACTGGCTGCGTGGACCTGGTTGTGGCCGATGAGAAATGCGCCGCTGAGGAGCAGCGAGGCAGCTATTCCAGCGGGAAGCGCAAGCTTTTTGGCTTTTTCTACTAATGAATTAGTTGATGCTGACATGTTTGTTTCTCCGTTGATTTGTGGTTGATGTTTACAGTTGGATCACGAACCAGCCCATCGGTATTGCGGCGGGCTGGGAGGAATTGGAATCCGCGGGAACGATACGGAAGATGAGGCGCGTAACCGTGACGCGGCTCGGCGCCTGATTCTTCGCGGGCTTGCTTGTGTCGAATTTTGCGGTGGCCTCGTTGGAGGCATTCGACGATTTGCTGTCATCAGCTGCCGGAACCGTGTCGTAGTCTGCGACAGTTTGTGTGGCGGGAGCGGAAGTTTCGACCTGCTCCCATGCTGTGAAGACGATGAGTTGCTGTGGGGCTTCGGCCGCTTCTGGTGTGTGTTTGACAGCACTAGCGCGCGCGGTGCGGGCGTGAACGCCGGGCTCCGTAGAGAGACCGCGCGGCTTTCCAACCGCGGAGGGTCTCAATAGGGGAGCCCGGCTCGCGAGCGGCTTTGTAAAAGGAGCTGCCGGCATGACGGCTTCGGCCTGTACTGCATAGAGGCCGCGCGGAAGCTTTGCGCTTCGGGGATCGGATGGATAAACGGTGTCGCCGAGCTGTGCGGAGGCGTCGATGTTCGGGTTTGCGGTGGCATGCGCAGGCGCGACGAAGGCGACGAGCTGCGGGCAGCGGGCTAGCTCCACTGTGACTGCGAGAAGGCTGCAGCCGATGGCGGCGAGCAGGACCCGCGCGGCTACGGGATGCATGAGATTGTTGCGGCGCAGGATGCTGTGGACGCGCTGAACGAGCTCGGAGCGGCGCTGCCATGCGCCGAGGGAAAGCGCTTCTGTTCGATGGGCGAGACCGCGTTCGGCGAGGCTAGCAAGGCAGGCGGCATAGGCGCGCGGGGCTTGCGTGATGCGGATGACGGCTTCATCGCAGGCCATCTCTCGTTCTTTCGCGAGCTGGCGGTCGATCCACCAGAGCGCTGGGTTTAAAGGGAAGAGAACCAGGCAAAGTTTTTGAAGCAGATTGGTCCAATCGTCGCGTCGGCGGAGATGTTCCGTCTCGTGAAGGACGATTTGATCGAGTTCGCCGGGAGTGAGGCGTGCGAGGAGCCAATCAGGAATGAGGACGCGCGGGGCGAAGAAGCCGATGACGCTGGGGCGATCGAGGTACTGCGTGCGGCAGATTTCAAAAAGGCGTTTGCGCTGGAGAAGAGCCGGGACTTCGACTGGAGTTGCGGTGCGCCAGAGGCGGCGTAGTCGGAGCACGTGGAAAACGAGATCCGTGCCCCGCGCGGCGGAGGCGATGAGCCAGACAGTTGCGAGAACGATGGACCAGCGGGCATCGAAGTGCAGCCAGGCATGCGGGGCGGTCGAATTTGCGAAAGCGGCCGAAGCGCTTGTTGATCCGAAGCGTTCGAGGACGAGCGGCAGGAATGGCAGTCCGGTCAGCGCTGCGAATGCGCCAGCCCAGAGAACGAACCGCTGCGCGGCGGAGATGCGCGGAGTAAACCTGAGGCAAAGAGCGAGAGCTGTCGCAACAGCGATGCCTTGCCAGAGACTTGCGATGACGACAGGTGCGACGAAGTGGGCCAGGGAATCCAGGGAGAAGAGGGATCTGAGCGCATTGAATGGCATGTCTTAGACCTCCCTCGGTGTCTCTGGGGCAGCGCTGCGGATAGTTTCTTTCAGCCGTTGTAATTCATCCTGAGAAAGATCCTCGTCGTCGAGGAGGGACAGGAGCAGCAGTTCGCGCGAATTGCCGAAGAAGCGATTCAGCACGTGGCGGACCTCGGAGCGGCTCGCCTCTTGCTCGGCGATGGTGGGGCGGTAGACGAAGGCGCGGCCCTCTTGCCGGTGTTCGACGTAGCCTTTTTGCTCGAGGATACGGATGGTGGTGAGGACCGAATTGTAGGCCAGCGTTTCGCCCTCCGGCATGGCGGCAACCAGGTCGGTGACGGCAGAATCGCCGCGGCGCCAGAGGATCTTCATGAGCCTGAGCTCGGCTTCGGTCAACGTATTGGATTTTTTTGGCGGCACTCTAACCTACTGGTTTTGTTAGGACACGCGCGTTGGGCGGCATCCCTACAACCACTATAGACGAAAAACTAAAGGATTAGTTGCTGTTTTTCCGAGATTTCTGAAGTGGTCCAGAGTCGGGGGCCGAGAGCTGGTTTGGCTGTGCGCCTTCCCAGGTTCCAACACCAGGGCCTGGTGCACCCAGCTTGGTGGGGACTCTCTGGGATTTTCATGAGCGAGCGGAGGCGGCTGGAATGACTCTTCGGGTAGGGCGATGCGAGGGCTGGAGGAGATTGTAGGCAATGACGGCGGCGGGGATGAGGAAGGCCGTTGAGCCGAAGACCCACATGACGACTGCGCCCAGGACCTGATCGGGCAGGGGTTGGATCTGAAGCGGGTTGGGATGCGAGGAGTAATAGGGATAAACGGGGCGGCCGCAGAAGGCGAGGAAGGCCGAGAGCGCTGTGTTCACGAAGTCGGCTCCGATGAGGTAGAGGAGGATGCTCCAGCTGTGCGGGCGTTGCGCAGCGGGCCAGGGGCGGATGAGGCACCACCAAAAGAGAAGCGATGTGCCGAGGAAACAGATGTGCTCGAAGTCGTGCCAGAGTTCGTGTTCGAGGGCGAAGTCATAGGCTGCGGGGACATGCCAGGCGAGGAAGGTCAGGTTCATGGCCAGCCATGCGAAGCGTGGTCGGACGAGCTGATGACTGAGGCTACGGAGGGGGCGAAAGCGCAGCATCGGGCCAGCAATATAGATGCGCACGACGCGCGGCAGGCCGCGCAGCAAGGGAACGACAGGAAGGCCGAGGAGAAGAAGCGGCGGAACGAGCGACATGAGAATGAGGTGCTCGATCATGTGCGCGCTTAGCAGAACGTCGGCGAAAGCATCGAGGGGCGAGCCGATGGAGATCCAGAGGCAGGCGAGTCCTGCGTAAAACGAGAGCAGGCGATCAATGTTGAACTGGGCGGGACGCGTTTTGCGGAGAGCGAGCCAGCCACGGAGATAGACTGCCGCCGTGAGGACGATGGCCAGAGTCAACCAGATGGGAAGAGACCATTCGTCCTGCACGGATTGGAAGGGGTCGGCCATCGACTAAGGAGTTTTCGCTGATGGAGCCTGTGGAACAGGGATGCGCATGGCTCCTGATTGCGTGAGGGTGCGCGAGGCGTCGATGGCGGGCGAAAGATTGTTGCCGCGCAAGGTCATGAGGAAGGCGACAAGGGCGCGGGTTTCGGCGGGCGAAAGCGCGTTGCCGTAGGCGGGCATGTTGCCGCCGCCTTGCAGGACCTGACGAATGATCTGGTCTTCGGTCATGCGCGCGGCGATGGCGTCGAGTGCAGGACCGCGCATGCCGCCGACGCCGCCGAGGGCGTGGCAGTTGCGGCACTGCTTGTCTTGGAGCACCAGCGCGCCCTGGCGTTCGAGCGGCGAGCGGCCTTTGAGATAGGCCGTCGGCGTTGGATCGCCGGACCAGGCTTCCATCAGAGGGCTCCACGGAGTGAATGTTGCCAGGTGCGTGAAGACGCCCAGCGTGACCGCGATGACCGCGACCATAAGTACGGCGACAGGGCGGCGCGACCAGTGTTTTTCGCCTTCGCCGGCGACGAGAGGAAGAAGTAGCATTCCTCCGATGACGACGATGGGTGCGATGAAGAGGAAGGGCGTTTCGAGCTCGGGCGGCAGATAGGCGAGGACCGCGTAGATCCAGAGGAAGAAGAAGTCGGGCTTCGGCGCGGTTTGAATGATGGTGGGATCGGGCTGACCGCTGGGACCAAAGGGACCGAAGAAGAGCGCGCAGGCAATGACAGAAAGAAGAATCGCAGCCGCAAAGACGGCATCTTTCCATGCGGCGTCAGGAACGAAGGGGACGCCTTGTTTCGAAGTGAGCTCGTGATATTCGCGATCGTAGGTGGCCTTGCTGACGATGCGGCCGGGCATGGGCCACTCATTCACACCGAGATGAAGAACCATCCACACATGCACGGCAACCATGGCGAGCAAAACGCCGGGAATCACGAAAACGTGGAGGACGAAGAAGCGCGAAAGAGTTTGGCCGCCGATGATGGGTCCGCCGAGCATCAAGTGGACGAGCGGACCGCCGATCCATGGGACGCGGCTGACGATGGAAGCGCCGATGCCGAGGCCCCAATAGGCGTCCTGATCGAATCGGAGAACCTGGCCGGTGAAGGCCATACCGAGCGTGAAAAGCAGAAGGAAGACGCCGATGATCCAGGTGAGCTCGCGCGGATATTTGTATGCGCCGAAGAGGAAGACCTGCACCATGTGGATGAGGACGATGGCGACCATGAAGTCCGAGCCCCAACCGTGAATGGCGCGGAGAAACCAGCCGAGGTAGATGCTGTGATTGAGGAATTGCAGGCTTGCCCAGGCTTCGCCGGCCGATGCGGTGTAGACGAGCGCAAGAAGAATGCCGGTGACGATTTGCAGCATGAACAGCACGGTTGCGGCTGAGCCGAAGACATACCACCAGCTGGCGCTGGACGGCGGCGTGGGATGCGCGGCGGCTTCGCTGAGCGGCTTGGTGAGGCCGAGGCGGCGCTCGAACCATGCGTAGGTCTGGAGGGCGCGCTGTTTCATGCCGGCCATGACGTTTCTTCCTGGTCCTTGGCGGACGGGTTAGGTGCGATCTGAACGAGCGGCTTTTTGAGGCAAGCCGAGTTCGACAGGGTTGGCATCTGGCCTGCGTTGATCATTAGATTGTTGCCGGCGATGGAAAATTCATACTGAAACAGGCCGCGCTCGGGGGGGCCGGAGGCGCGCGAGCCGTCTTCGTAATACGCGCCGCCGTGGCACGGACACATGAAGAGTTTCGACTGCTCGAACCAGCGCACGGGACAGCCGAGATGTGCGCAATTGATGGCGAAGACCTGGAACTGATTGCCCTGAATGTGGCGGACCCAACAGGCTACGTTGCCGGTTTCGCCATCGGATTCTGTGGTGACGGGATTGCGGTAGTCGACGAGGCGCGTTTCTCCTTCGGGAAAATTGCTGACGGGACCAAGGGAGATCCAGAACTTATAGCTTGCATCTTTTCTGAAGGCCGGACCGAGAAGGTAGCCCAGGATTGGAACCGCAAGCACAGCTCCGACAGCACCGTTGAGATAGAGAGAAAGCTTGAAGAGGAATGCGCGGCGAGAGTGGGCCGCGGTTCTCAACTCGGGAACGGCGGTGGAAGTCGGCGAAATTTGCGGCTGCGGCTGGCCGGAGGGTTCATTGGCGTTGGTCATCGGTTCTCCTTGGCCGGATGCTCGGAGCGGCGACACTCGAAGGATTTTCAGGCGGGATGGAAATGGACTGTTGGGCGCGATGCTGGGCGAGCCAGGCAACGATGTCGGTGATTTCCTGTGACGTGAGGGCGCGGCCCGAGATGTAGGAGCGCCAATCGGGCGCATTCGCGTCGGGGTGTCCAGCGACGACGAGGCTGCGCAGACTTTGATCGTTGACAAGCGCCAGGTAGGACGTGTCGACGATGGAGTTGGGCGTGGAATCCTGCGGCGGCGGCGCATTACCAGCGGACGAATGGACTCCGATGCCGTCGGTGCCGTGGCAGCGCGCGCAGGCGGTGCTGTAGGCGATTTGTCCGTTGGTTGGATTGCCCGGCGTTGGGTCGGAGTAGGGCGGAAGAGCGACGTGGGAGAAATCCGATGGGCGGCTCCACTCACGCAGGATGCCCTGCACGACCGCGTCGACTTGCTGCTCGGTGAGCATGCCCCCGGAACTTGCAGCGAACGCGGGCATCATGGTTGAGCGCATTCCTTTTGCAGTTACCGTGCGAAGGTTGTCCCCGCCGGCGATGGCGAGATAGGCGGGATTGTTGAGCGGAATTGCCGCACCGCCGCGCCCATTGTCGCCGTGGCATCCAGAGCAATTCTGTTTGTACAGAACGTGAAAATCAAGTTGCTTGTCGGGGCGCGCGACGTCGGCAGATGCGGACGGAACTCCGGGAACATGCGTGCAGCCGGCGCAGACGAGCAGAATTGCGCCGACGGCGGGGAGGGCCCGGGGTGTGCGAAGGCGGGTCGTCATTTCAGGCTTTCTGGACCTCCCGCTTCGTCGAGGGGCTCGTTTGCGTGGATGCCCGCGCGGACGGCAAAGGGCAGGGCCTGGAACTGCGATGTGCGCACCTTGGCGTGGAGGTTGACGACGAATCCCGCGACGAGGCCGAAGGCGATTTGCGATGGAACAAACCACCACCAGTCAATGCGCGCGTTGAGGATGGGGCTGACAATGCCGAGTACCGACGAGAGCAGGCCAGTCCACAAGAGGGGCGCGATGAAGCCCGCGGTGAGGATGGGCCAGCGCGGAAACATGGGCAGCATGGCTCCGTAGAGCAAGCCGACGAGCAGAGACGAGACGGTGTGTATGGCGAGCGCCGCGAGGAAACCCTCGATGTGGAATTGCGCGAGGAACTGGTCGCTCTGTTCGGCCCAACTGACGAAGCCTCCGGCAGCCATGAGATTCATGGCGTACCAGAGGCTGTGGTATTTGAGGAGGCTGAATATGGTGGCGGGGACGATCATGGCGATACCGCCGGCGATGCCGCCTCGGAGGCCGGTAGTGAATTGGAAGGTTTCGACGGGAATCATCTTACGATGCATTGGGCCGGCGGGCAGGTATTCGATGGAGCTGCGGAAGCTGGGGACCTGCATAGGGTCTGGCTCGGCTTCGACGTACTCGTGCGCTTCGACGGGAAGGACGTTGCGGAACCAGCCGATGGCCGAGAGGAGCATGAGCAGCAATCCGAGAAGGCTGACGCCGGGGCTGGTGACCATGCCGGTGACGAGGAGCGCGACCCCCAGCGCGAGCGCCATGGGCCACGCGGTGGGCAGCGGCATGTGAATTTTGTTTTCGCGTTCCATACGTTCCTCAGAGCGGAGCTATCGACCAACGATGTAGACGACAGTGAATACGACGACCCATACGGCGTCGACAAAGTGCCAGTAAATGGAGATGACTTCGAGTCGTTCGGCGTGATGCTGGTTGACTTTGCCCATGAGGGCGAAGATCAGCGTCAGGCCGAGCATGAGGAGGCCGACGATGACGTGCGATGCGTGAAGACCGACCAGCGAATAAAAGGTGGTGCCGAAGAGATTAGTGCGAACAGTGAGGCCGTAATGGTAGATGAGGTCATACCACTCCATTGCTGTGGCCGCGATGAAGATGCCGCCGAGAAGGACAGTTGCGGCGAGCCAGGCTGCGCAGAGGTTCACCTTGGCGGATCGAAGCGATTGGACGGCAAAGTGCACGGTGATGCTGCTCGAGAGCAGGCATACGGTTGCGAACCATGGGATTTCGAGAACCTCGCGCGGCGTGGGGCCGGTGAGGCTCTTCCCTATATAGAAGAGATAGGCGACAACGAAGATGATGAAGATGGCCGACTCGGCGATGATGAGGCAGGCCATGCCGACGATGCCGCGCGAGGGCAGCTTCCATTCTTCGATCGGCTGGTGGGGAATTGCCACCGCAGTGCTCATTTGAGTTCTCCTTCCAACTTTCCTCTCAAGTCTTCGGGGGGCGGTTTTTCATTCATAGTGTGCGTCGGGCTCTTCCGGATGTTTGCGATCCCATAGCGGACGGCGGCTTTCGACGGTGGGAATTGTGGCGAAGTTGTAACTGGGCGGAGGCGAGCTGGTGGACCATTCGAGTGTCCATGCATCCCAGGGGTCGGGTCCGGCCTTCTCGCCTTTGAAGTAGGAAGCGACCAGGTTCCAAACGAAAATCAGGGTTGCCACCGCCTGAAAGAAGGCGCCGCTCGAGACGATCATGTTCCAGATGGCCCAGCCGCGGTCTGCTTCGTAAGTGTAGATGCGGCGCGGCATGCCCAGTATGCCGGGTATGTGCATGAAGTCGAAGGTGAGATGGAAGCCGATGAGGAAGAGCCAGAAGTGCCAGCTTCCCAGTTTTTCCGAGAGCATGCGGCCAGTGATCTTCGGATACCAGTAATAGAAGGCCGAGAAGATCATGAAGAGAATCGCGCCGACCAGCACGTAATGAAAATGCGCGACAAGGAAGTAGGAGCCGGCGAGCTGCCAGTCGAAGGGCGACACGGAGAGCATGATGCCGGTAAGTCCGGCGACGAGGAATTGAAAGAGAAAGCCGATGGCGAATTTCATCGCGGTGGTGAAGTGGATGTTGCCGCCCCACAAGGTTGCGAGCCAGTTGAAGATTTTGATTCCGGTGGGAACCGAAATCACCATGGTTGAAAAGGTGAAGAAGGCGTTGGGGCCGGGTCCCATGCCGACGGTGAACATGTGATGGGCCCAGACGCTGAGGCTGATGAAGCCGATGCCTATGGACGCCGCGACCATGGCGGGATAACCGAAGACGGCTTTGCGCGAGAAGACGGGGATGATCTCGTTGGCGAAGGCGAAGGCGGGCAGGACAAGGATGTAGACCTCGGGGTGGCCGAAGATCCAGAAGAAATGCATCCAGAGAACGGCGGAGCCGCCGGCCTGCGTGTCGAAAAAGTGGCCGCCGAGATAGCGATCGATGAGGAGCATAATCTGTGCGGCGGTGAGCGGGCTGATGGTGACAAAGACCAGGCCGCTGACGACGAGATAGAGCCAGACCAAGAGCGGCATGCGGCTGAGCTTCATGCCGGGGCAGCGCATGCAGAGTGTTGTGGCGACGATGTTGAGCGCGGTGCCGATGTTGCCAATGCCGCTTATGAGGATGCTGAGGGTCCAATAGTCGGTCGAGTGGCCGGGCGAGAAGACCCGCGCGGTGAGCGGCGCGTAGGCGAACCAACCCACGTCGGGCGCAGTGCCCGCGCCGTAGAGGCCGCTGCCGGCGAAGTAGCTGAAGTAGAGCAGCAGGCCGCCAAAGGCGGAGACCCAGAAGCTGAAGGCGTTGAGGCGCGGGAAGGCCATGTCGCGCGCGCCGATCATGAGGGGCACGAGGTAGTTGCCGAAGCCGAACAAGATTGGCATGCCGACGAAGAAGACCATCGTGGTGCCGTGCATTGTGAAGAGGCGGTTGAAGACCTCCGGGGAGACAAAGTTGTTGTTGGGGACGAGAAGCTGAATGCGCATCAGAATGGCTTCGACGCCGGCGATGACGAGGAAGATGAGCGCATAGGCGATGTACATCAAGCCGATTTTTTTGTGATCGACCGTGGTGACCCAATCCTGGACGTGATAGAGCCAGCCGCGTTCGAGCGCTGGGTTGACTGTGACTTGTGTTTGCGTCGCCATGGGGCCTCTTTGAGCGTCAGTGAAGCGTGAGCAGGTACTGGGTTACGGCGTCGAGATCGTGTTGGTTGAGGTGCATTGCGGGCATCAGGGCGCCGGGTTTGAAATGCGTGGGGTCGTCGATGAAGGCGCGGAGATTCTGTGCGTTGTTGGGAACGGCCCCGGAGGCGATGGTGTCGCGGCTGGCGACGTGCGAGAGGTTGGGACCGAATGTGCCGTGCGCCGAGGTGCCGGAGATGGTGTGGCAGTTGACACACGCATTGGCTTCGAAGACCGCGCGCCCGGCAGCGGCAGTTGGAGTTTGCAATGCAGTCTGCTGTTGCGTTTTGATCCAGGCGGAGAACTCAGCGGGAGAGTCTGCATAGACACGCAGGAGCATCTTTGCGTGTTGGACGCCGCAATATTGCGCGCACTGGCCAACGTAAACTCCGGTTTCATGCGGATCGATCCACATGTTGTTGGTGCGGTTGGGAATCAGGTCGGTCTTGCCGGCCAGCCTCGGCACCCAGAAGCTGTGATCGGTGTCGGCGGAGAGCAAAGTTAGGAACGTGGGCGAAGGACGGATTGGGTCGCTCACCGGGACGTGCAGCTCAT
>PLKY01000246.1 GCA_003140785.1 Acidobacteriaceae bacterium
TTGCCTCGCTGACGGGCACATGCAATTCATTCGCGGTGACGATGCCTAGCTTGGGGTAGCGATATTCCCACCAATATTGATGGCCGATGACGACGACGTCGAGGGCGTTGGAGGGTTTGGCCGCGGTCTGGGTGACGAAGATGACGCGCGCGGNNGCGAGGAAGAGGACGACGACGATGAGGATGGGAAGAACGGTCCAGGAGAGCTCGATCTGGGTGCTGCCATAGATCTGCGCGGGCTCCCGCTGGGTGTAGCCACGGCGATGACGATAGCGAATGAGGGTGAAAAGAAGGAGACCGGCAACAATAAGGAAGATGACGGAACAGATGGCGAGGACCAGCATCGAGAGCCCGAAGATTGACCGGGCCGGGGTCCCTTGTGGAGCGAAGATGCTGGTCGAGGACTGGTCGAGGACGAGAGCGAGAAGACGCGGCGCGGGATGAACGATCGCGCGGGAGACGCCGGGCGTGAGACTGCGGACACCGCACNNGAATGCGGGATCCGTGGCAGGATCGGCAACAGGCTGTCCCAGAGAAAAGAACATCATTAGTCCTCAACGGCGTTAGGTCGCGATCGAAAGTCCGTCGGAACGTGTTCGGACGTTCATGGTCGATTGCGAGTGCCAGGATCATGCTACCGGCGCGAAAACGAACTGCGATACCAGAAGGGGAATTCGTGCGGTGAAGATCAGATGATTGGGACCGGGACGAGGTTTCGCCGGGCTGAACAAATTCATCTTCTGTCGAAGTTTGGAGAAGGCCGGCAACTGTGACGGCACGAAGTGAGATTACCACTTTGCGGCTGGGCGGGGAAACGGGTCTCGAATCGGTTTGGTTTCGGTTCATTTAAACCGCCTAGTGAAGTTTGAAAAAGCCGGGAATACTTCGTTGAGACGTGCCCCGTGTGTTTACCGCGCCTAACTCTCACTCGATATTCGCCGATGAAGTGAGTGCAGCCGGGACTCGTTTGCCTTGAATGTCATGAGGCATGGGAATCGCAATGGCTGGAGATCGCAGTGGAAATGGAGCCATGAGGAGCTTGCATGGCATTCTCAGTTCTTGTTGTTGACGATTCGCCGACCATGGTGATGAGCCTGAAGACCACCCTGACGATGAGGGGCTTTCAGGTCGAGACTGCGGGCAACGGCCGTGCGGCATTGGACAAGCTGCAATCGGGACTCAAGCCCAACCTGATGCTCACCGATATCAATATGCCGGTGATGGGAGGGATGGAATTGATCCGGAACATCCGCGCGTTGCCGGACCTGAAATTCGTTCCCATCCTGACGCTGACCACGGAGACCGAGGCCAGCAAGCGCGAAGAGGGCAAGCGGGCTGGAGCGACGGGCTGACTTGTGAAGCCGTTGTCGGGTAATGACCTGATTGCCGTGATCAGGAAAGTGTTGCCGGGAGCATAGACGATGGGGTCAGCGACTCTACGAGCGATTCAGGAAGGCTCCGACGTGCAATCGGAGGCGTGGGACGAGGGCGAGACTGACCCGCATCGTGAGAAGCGCTCCGGCGCATTCGGAACCGGCTTGTCTTGGAGGCTTTACTCCGCCTGGTCTTGCTGGGGTTGTTCCTGCTCGCTGTGTCTCTCTTGATGGGGCCGGCGCTTGCGCTCTACAAGGCGTCTTTCGCGATATGCGTGGTGCTGTTTCTGGTGATTCCGGGATTGGCGGTCAGGTGGTGGAACTGGAACGAGGCGCGAGGGGCCGTATCGAATATGTGGGCCTTTGGCCACTTGAGCTTCGACCAGATTTCGAGGATGCTGGCGGCGCAGAAAAATCTTCAAGCGGAGATGCGGGAAGCCAAGACGTACATCGACGTGATGCATCACCAGATTGGCGACTCGCTGGCTGAATCCGAACGCGAAGTCATGAAGGCAATCGAGGAGATCGGGATTCTGAGCGGGCACGCCAACGAACAAAGGGAGCACATCGGCCGGTCGATCCAAAGCGGAAAAGCATTGACGGAGAGCACTCATGCGCGCGTAGAGCGCAACAAAGAAACGGTTGGCGCGCTGGAGGTCCAGCTGGGAGAGCAGATGGCAGAGATGCGCGCCAATTTCGCGAGGATTGAGGGCCTGGCATGCGAAGTGCACGAGCTGACGCCCTTGATTAAAGTAATCACCTCGATAGCCCAGCAAACCAGCCTGTTAGCACTAAATGCGGAGATCGAGGCAGCGCGTGCAGGCAGCGCCGGCCGCGGCTTTGGTGTAGTCGCCTACGAAGTGAGGAAGCTCTCGGTGAGCTCGACCCAGGCGGCGTCGGATATCTCGGAAAAAATCAATTCGACCTGGAAGAGAGTGAATGTGGAGATGGCGGATGCCAAGGCGTCGCTGGAAAGGCACGAGAAGGACCGAGGGATGCAACTGCTGGTGGAAGGACTCGGCGAGATGCAGCGCGAGTTCTCGAAGAACAGCGAGCTGTTGCTCGATGTGATCTCCGGCGTGGATGCGAGCTACCAGGAATGCGTGACCCGGCTCTCGAAGGCATTGGGGCATATCCAGTTCCAGGAGACGTGATGCGCCAAAGACTGGAGCACGTGCAAGAGGCACTGGTGGAGCTGTGTGGCCATCTGGAGCACCTGGCTGAAAAACCGGAGGACCCAAACTGGGATGGGAGGCTGGATCAGACCTTCAAAACGCTTCTGTCCGCGCATCTCGGTCGCTACAGGATGGCCAGTCAGACGGTGACACATGTCGCGGTTGCGGGAGGAAGTGCGGGAGGCGACCACAGCCGTCCGGCCATTGAGCTTTTCTAACCCTGCGCATTGGAATCCCCTGATTTCTACGGTGCCGCAACGGGCGGGAGATTGCTCGAATGTTCTGTGAAGGATTGCGGATATCCGTAATGGTGTCGATTCGAAGTGAGTAATTTGCAGGCAATCGAGGGTAAACCGTCGGCAGTCAACGCAGAAGGGAAGTTGGACGTGGGAATCATTCTGGAGCAAGGCGAGAAGACGAATTGCCTACGGCTTCAAGGCTCAATCGATGTCTCCTCGGCAGAGGAACTGAAAAAGATTCTCGTAGATGCGGTGAAAGCGGGGGGCGAGATACGGGCCATGTTGGGAGATGCCACATATCTCGATGTGACCGCGATCCAGTTGCTTTGGGCGGCGGAACGGGAGGCCAGCGGGGCCGGAGTGATTTGGGTATTCGTTGATTCGCTTCCCGAGGCAATTCGGACCACTCTGCGCGACGCCGGTTTTGACGAGTCCCTTTTCGCTGCCAGTGCGGCCCAGACCACAGGAGAAACTTGTTGAATACGCCAGACGATATCGATCTCTTCAAGCAAAGCTTTCGTGAAGAGGCCCGTGAAATTCTAGTCGATCTGGAGTCGGCGCTTCTGGAACTGAACGAGAACCACGGCGACAGCGAGTTGGTGAGCCGGGTCTTTCGCGGATTGCACACCATCAAAGGCTCGGGAGCGATGTTCGGCTTCGAAGAGCTGGCTGCATTTACTCACAATATCGAGACCGCTTTTGACGCAGTGCGCAATGGACGGGTTGAGATCAATGGTGAACTCATCGATCTGACGCTCGGCGCATTGGACCAGATCAGATGCATGCTCGAAGCGAAAGAGGGCGCCGAACCGGTGGGGGCCGCATCTCGAGAGCATCTGCTCGCCAAAGTCCGGCAAGTGACCGGAATCGCCGAGGGTGCGACGCCCGAAACGAAGGTACAGGCCGTAGAGCCGCCGGTTCGCGGCGAGATGAAACCTGTCTGCGAGTGGCGCGTGCAATTTACTCCTGGACCCGATTTCCTGTTAAACGGCTCTAACCCCTTGCTCCTAATACAAGAGCTGCGCCAACTGGGCGGTCTGTCCGTGCGAGCCAATATGGATGCCATTCCACCGCTCGCAGAGTTGAGCCCGTACCACTGCTACATCTCCTGGGAGATGGTCCTATCGAGTTCCGTCGGTGTGGACGCGATTCGCGATGTTTTCATCTTCGTGGAGGACAGTTGCGAGCTGAAAATCGAGCCGCTATCGGATGCGGTGGAGCCGCTCGATTCTGCAGTGGATCGCGTCCTGGACGCACAGGATCAGCGACCCGTCGGCGCGGGCATGCGCCAAGCGGATGGAAAATGCAACGGCGCTACGACCCTTCGCGTGCCGGCAGCAAAACTGGACCAGTTTGTCGACCTGGTGGGAGAACTGGTGACCGTCCAGGCACGGTTAAGCGAACTCGCGGCCCGTCGCGATGATTCTGAAGTTACTGCAGTGGCCGAGGAGATCGAGCGATTGACNNTACGCGAGAACTCGATGAACATCCGCATGGTGCCGATCCGCGCCACGTTCGAGAAGTTTCGGCGCCTGGTCCATGACCTGGCCCGCGATCTGGGCAAGGCTGTCGAGCTCACCATCGACGGCGCCGAGACGGAACTGGACAAGACTGTGATCGAGCAACTGGGCGATCCGCTTCTGCACCTGATACGCAACAGCATGGATCATGGGATCGAAACGCCTGAATTGCGGAGTTCGCGAGGGAAGCGAGCCACAGCAACCCTTCACCTGTCGGCGCGGCATGCAAGCGGCAGTGTCCTGGTCGAAGTCAGCGACGATGGAGGCGGCATCGATGCCGAGGCAGTGCGCGCACGGGCGATCGAGAAGGGCCTGATCGCCGCCGATGCGCAATTGACCGCAAATGAGGTATCCGCTCTCATCTTCGAACCAAGATTTTCGACAGCCCGGCAAGTTACCGACGTTTCCGGACGCGGTGTCGGCATGGACGTCGTGCGCAGACGAGTCGAAAGCCGCGGGGCACGATTGAAGTGTCGAGCGAACAGGGAAAAGGAACCAGCGTTACGCTTCGTCTGCCGCTCACTTTGGCGATTATCGACGGCCTTCTGGTCCGTGTGGGGCCATCAAGCTTTGTTCTGCCTCTCGCCAATACCCTCGAATGTATTGAACTGTCCCGTCAGGATATTGAACAGGCCAACGGGAACCATGTGGTCCTGGTTCGCGAAGAGATCATCCCGTACATCCGCCTCCGTGAATATTTCAGCATTCTCGGCCAGCCGCCGGAGCTGGAACAGATCATGGTCGTCGAAACCGATGGGGGACGCTATGGCTTCGTCGTCGACGAGGTGCTGGGGGACTGCCAGACAGTGATCAAGAGCCTGAGCCGTTTCTACCGGAATGTTCAGGTGATCTCAGGGGCGACCATTCTTGGCAACGGTTCGGTCGCATTGATTCTGGATCCGGAGCGTCTGGCACAGGAGGCAGTCGGCGCCAGGACGGGAATCGCGCGCGGGCATCCTGCGGCGGTTGCAGGAAAAGGCATACAGCGGAAAAGCGCGATGCCTCGAACGTAGCCGTGCAATACGGGCGCTGGTGTGACAGCCAACGCAATCCGATGAACGATTCAACCAGCTTGAGTTCAAACTCCACGCGAGCTTCGAGCGGAGAAAGGGCGGATTTCATGCCAAGCGCAGTCATCAACGATCGCCAAAAGTTGCATGGCGCCACGAATGGTCACAAAACGAACGGACACGGAACAGCGCAACCGGAGCCTACGCCGACATTGTCCGAGGCGTAAATAATCTCCTCGACGCCGTCATCGGACCGTTGAACGTGTCTGCGCGCTATGTGGACGGCGGAGCTGGTGCAGGAGATCTCTGCCGCGAGCAAGGAGCAGGATACGGGGGCAGAGCAGATCAACAAGGCATTGCAGCAACTGCAGCAGGTGATCCAGCAGAAGGCTTCGGCATCGGAAGAGATGGCTTCAACGACAGAAGAGTTGACGGGCCAGTCCGAGCAGTTGGTCGGCGCCCTGGCATTCATCAAAACGGGTGAGGAATCGGGACCGCCGGCAAGGAAGGGCTCCGCGGCTGCACCCGTGCGGAAGCTGCAAAGTGCGCCTGCGAAGACTCAGAAGGCGACTAGTCACGGCCAAATCGCAGGAACACGGCTTGGCGCGAAGGCAGGAGTGAGTCTGAAGTTCAGCGACAAGCACGACGATTTGGATGGGGAGTTCGAACGGTACTGATCGGCGAGGTGCGTGCTGTTTGAGGATGGCACGCACCGACGTCTTCACGAAAGAGAAAGGAGTTGCATGATGAGTGTTAGTGAAATCACGGAGACGCGGCAGTACCTGACTTTCAAGCTCGGGAATGAGATTTTTGCAACCGATGTGGCCAAGGTGAGAGAGGTGCTGAACCTGACCACGATCACCGCAATTCCAAGGACACCGGACTTTATGGCTGGGGTCATCAATCTGCGCGGCAGTGTGGTGCCGGTTGTGGATCTTCGACTTTGCTTTGAGATGTCGAAGACGGAAAGTACGCGAAACACGTGCATCGTTGTGGTCGAGGTCATGCTGGACGATGAAGCGACGGTGATTGGCGCACTGGCCGATTCGGTTGAAGAAGTGATTGACCTCGAACCGGATCAGATTCAACCGGCGCCGCGCATTGGAACGCATATTCGGACCGACTTTATCAAGGGCATGGGGAAACGGGATGCGCAATTCATCATGATCCTGGATATCGATCGCGTTTTCGCGGCCGATGAGCTGAGCGCGGTCCGCGCCGCGGACCCCAACAAGCAATTCGCCGAAGTTGCGGCGTGACAAGGAGTGCGGATGGGTGCTCAGTCCGTCCGCAAGCGATGAGTGCGCAAAGCACATTGCGCGCTCTCGAATACGGGGCCGTTGATATCATCACCAAGCCGCGCCTGGGGACCAAGCAGTTTCTCGAGGACGCGCAGATTGAAATCTGCCAGGCAGTGAGAGCTGCAGGATGCGCGAGGCCGCAACTTCTGCGGCCGTCCCGGAAGGTTGAGCCCAAGCTGACAGCCGATGCAATTCTGCCGGCTGCTACCCATGCGATGGCCGAGACAACAGAGAAAGTGGTGGTGATTGGCGCCTCGACCGGCGGCACCGAAGCGCTCAAGTCACTGCTCGAATCGTTCCCGGCGGATACTCCGGGGATTGTGATTGTGCAGCATATGCCCGAGCTTTTCACGCATGCCTTCGCGAATCGTCTTGACAGTCTCTGCGCGATCACTGTGAAAGAAGCCGAGAGCGATGACACCGTGATTCGAGGGCGTGCACTGATCGCGCCCGGCAATCATCACCTGCTGCTTAAGAGAAGTGGCGCTCGCTATTTTGTGGAGGTCAAGGACGGGCCCCTGGTGTGCCGGCATCGCCCATCGGTGGACGTGCTGTTTCGCTCCGCCGCGCGGTATGCCGGACCAAATGCGGTCGGCGTGATCCTTACGGGAATGGGCGACGATGGCGTTCGTGGAATGGCCGAGATGAAGCAAGCTGGCGCCGCTACCCTTGCGCAGGACGAAGCCACGTGCGTCGTCTTTGGGATGCCCAAAGAGGCGATCAAGCTTGGCGGCGTTGACAGGGTTCTTCCGTTGCGGTCAATTCCAAGCGCAATTCTCACCTGTGCGCGATGAAGGTTTGCTCATTTCATGCCGGGTGTGCGTTTCCGGGAGCGCCGCGGTGACGGCACGAAATGCGCGTTCGTGTCCTTTGAAAAGTGGAAGATGGATTGATCCCCATGGTGCGTCGATGCTCGAACGCGTCCCGGAACAGAGTGCAAAAAGCACGTTCAGAGCGAGTCGGCTGGATATGAGGTGGGATCTCTCGAGTCGGAGTATCCATCATGAAGAGCGCGGATCAATAGCGCAGGCCCAACTTCATCGGGAAATCCTCTTCATCCTCCTCGAGTGGTAGCTGGTTACAATATTCGCGAATGATGCTTTGGTGGCGACGCTGCAGAGCCAGGTGTGCCACTGCAACCGTGACGAACAGGATGGCGAAGTGCCAGGGGCTGCTCTCTATCCAGGGTTCGACTTGAAGCGGAAGGGCAGCTACCAGAGGGAAAAACGTAAAGAATTTCAGCATTGTCATTGCGAGGTTCGGCTGTTCCCGGGCTTGGTCGCTTGTGAATGGCAGCGAAGTCACGTTGAGGAAGAACGCGTCCGTGAGAAGCAGGCACATGCTCGCGGCAACGAGTACCTGAGCCACGATGGCCTGGCCCGTGCGAAGTTCGGCGGGAGCGATGGCTCGGAATATGGAGCACGCGCCAGTTGCGACGAGGGCTGTCCAAAGAAGGACCCAGACCCTGGCTGAAGATAATTGCTCCGTCAAAGTGAGAACATCGGGTGGGTTGCCATGGACAATGCGGAAGATCCACCTGCCGCGTTCATTGCCAGATGAGATAAATGCCATGCGAAGTCCCGCGGCCATCCAGAAGACGACGATACCGACTGCGACTCTGATTCCGTCGGCGGAGACTTCTGCGCGGATCTGTTGATGGTTTACGGTGAAGCGCAGGATGCTCGCAGCGACGACTGACAAGCCGATGCCGCCATAGAGAACAAGATAGATGCGATAGCGTGGAACGCGCAGCAGCGTTTGGCTGATGAAGTGAAAGATTGCCCGACGCAGCGGGCGGCGAATCACTGTCGCGTGGAGGACCCGATCGATCGGTCGAGAAAGCGGATTCACGGCGCGTCGCGAACCCGGACCTTCAACGAGTTGGCTCATCTTGCGAAGGTAGGCGAGGGGATAGGTGAGGATGGCCAAAAACGAAACGAGAAGGATGGCGCAGTTTCCAGTTCGCGCTAACGTAGCATAAATCGGCGGGGCTTTCGGGCCTTCAATCAGGCGTTGGTAGATGCCGAGAAACCAAAACGGAGGAAAGCAGCGCGCAGTGAGGCTTTCTGACTGAAGCATGGCCGGGACCACGCCCGAAATAACGGGAAACAGAAGTAGGAGCATGACCAGCAAAGTAATTGCCATGCCCTGCAGAAGCAATGCGACCTTGCGGAAAAGACGCTCGCCAAAGATGCAAATACACAGTCCCTGCAAGGCGAGAATCGAAGCAGCAGCGAAGAATCCGCTTGCGCCAACCGCCAGAACGTGGCCAGCGAGGAATCGAAGGAGATCGGGAGGATCCATGGCCATGGGAAGAACGAGGGAAGAGAAGAGATTGGTATCCAGAAGAAATCCGCCGATTAGAATGCCGATGGCAGTGACACGAGCGGCGAAGGCTCGTCGTGAATGAATGGGGAGGGGGCCGAGGACGAACAAATCGAGGAGATCGGGGAAGAACAAATCCCATTCAAACACCGTTGCAATCCCCATGACGACGAATGAATAGACGATGAAGAAAAGGTGATGATTGACCTGGAGCCAATAAGTGGGCGGGGCACCGGTGGAAGGTTGACCGGGCGGCCAGCCGGCGATTGGATGATAGACAGGCCAGAGATAGATGGCGACGATGAACGGCGGCAGACTGGTGGCGAAGGCGATTTGAACGAGGCGCGTCTTCGCGTCTCCATCGGGTGAAGCCGTCTCGTGGTTGAAGAATCGCTCAAGAAAATGGCGGGTTAGGAGCGAAAACTGGCTGCGCATTGGTGGACGCGCTGGCCCAAGCGCTGCCTGGACGTTCATGGAGAGTACCTGCGGCTCTGCGCGGGAGAAGAGACGCTGAAAGGATTCAGCCATGAGTGGCCTGCATGACCTCCACAATCTGCCGAGCAACGGCTCGGGTGTTTTGCTGGCGCACAAGTTGGGTAAACGCGCTCTCGAGGTTGGGAAGATGCATAAGTTTTGCCAACTCGGTAGGAGGAGCATCTGCGAGAATCTTGCCATTCGCAATGACGATAACGCGGCTGCATATTTGCTCGACAACTTCGAGAACGTGGGAGATGTAGAGAATGGCTTTGCCTTGCGCGGCGAGCAATTCCAGCAAATCTTTGAAGAGTCTTGCAGAAACCACGTCGAGTCCGGAGAGAGGCTCGTCGAAAATGAGTAGCTTGGGGTCGTGAAGCAGAGCGGCGGCAATCAGCACTCGCTGCCGCATGCCTTTGGAGTAAGACGAGATCGGCGAATGCTGCCAGGATTCAAGATCGAGGAGCCTCAGCAGACCCACTGCTTTGGATTCAATGAGCGCTTCGTCGAGTCCGCGGAGCCGGCCCACCAACTGAAGATATTCCAACGCCGAAAGATAGTTATAGAGATGGGCTTCTTCAGGCACGTAACCAATGGCGCTGCGGAAGACGACCATGTCCTTGCGGATGTCCTGGCCTTGGAAGAGCACGTGGCCGTCATTGGGGCGTAATATCCCGGTGATCATTTTGACAGTGGTAGATTTGCCGGCGCCGTTTGGACCTAGAAAGCCGACGATCTCCCCAGAAGACACCCTGAAGCTGACATCCTGAACCGCAGGGATTCCGCGATAGCTTCGAAACAATCCCTGCAATTCGAGCATTGGGCGTCGGCTCCGAGTGCGACCTACCCTATGTAGCATTCGGTATAAAGACATGTCAAGTGGTATTCTCGATGCGGAAAATGACTCATGTCTGAATGAATTCGATTTCGATTGGTTGAATTGCGCGGTTCTCCGCCGAGCCTTCGGTCAGTCGTACAATGTGATCTGCGCAGAAATTGCGCGAGAGTGGTGGACTGCAACTTACCCAGTGAAGCAGAACGATGAAACAGAAATCGAGAGGATCTGTCGGATATTTTCGGTTGGTCATCGCGTCGCTTGAAACGCGCCTGTGTTGGCAGGCAAGCCGAGTTGCAAAGTGCTGTGCGCGGAAACTAACGCTCATCGGACTTTTGGGATTGTTGGCAATTTCAGTTTGCGCTTCAGTTGCTTGCTCGCAGTCTCCAAAGGATGCGACGATCCGCGGGCGTGTGTTGGATTCCACTGGAAGGCCGGTTCCAAGTGCATCCGTTCGGCTTGAGGATACCGGAAGCCTGAAGCCGTTCGAATTAGACTCAGACCTTAAAGGTGATTTTGTGTTTTCAGGCCTCGGAGCCGGGACGTTTTCATTGGTTGCCGAGAAAGCAAACTTGCGTAGCAATGTTTCCATTGTCATTGTGCATGAGTCAGGAGAGCAACCGCGCGTTGACCTTGTCCTGGCGAATTCCAGTACTTTGGCGATTCGTGCAGATTCTTCCTCAAATCCTGGTGTCTCCCCGATGGAATTTGCAGACAGCCCGAGTTTTACTGTTGCAGGAGTCACGGATTGGACGGCGGCCGGAGGACACGGATCAGATGCGAGTTTGCGGACAAGCGAAGCTTTAAACCGCGAGGCACTAACGCTGAAAGAGAGCGATGCTGCTCATAAAGGCATGAATGCAACGAAGGACGTCAACAAGGCGCAAGAAGCTGCATTGCGTGCGGCTCTGGCCGGTGCACCGGCTAGCTTCGATGCGAATCACCACCTGGGAGAGTTCTACCTGCACGCTGGAAAATACGACGAGTCGGCTTTGTTTCTGAAGAAAGCGTTTCAGATCGATCCGAGAAACGCCGACAACGAAATCGACCTTGCAGAAGCGTGTGACGCACTCGGTGATCTATCGCGGGCCCGCGAGCACGTTCAGAGACTCCTCGAAACCGGAGGGAGCGCAGCAGTGCATCGCCTGGCGGGAGAGATTGATGAGAAATCCGGAGATCCTCTCGCGGCAGTGCATGAATTTGAGCGAGCTGTCACGATGGACCCGAGCGAACAAGACTATTTTGAGTGGGGATCCGAACTGCTGATTCATCGGGCGGTGTGGCAAGCCAAAGAGGTATTTGAGCAAGGAGTCAAAGTTTATCCGCGTTCGGCTCGATTGCTTACGGCGCTTGGTGCTGCCCTATTCGCAGGTGCGCTTTATGATGAAGCAGCCCTGCGATTATGCGAGGCTTCCGATCTAATACCTGACGATTCTGAGCCGTACCTCTTCATGGGAAAGGTTGAAATTGCGACGCCGAAACCACTCCCTTGTGTCGAAGAAAAGCTGACGCGGTTTGCACAGAGGAAACCCGATAACTCGCGCGCTAATTATTATCTTGCAATGGCGATCTGGAAACAAAGTGGACAAGAGATTGACGAAGAGACAACGCGAAAGATCGAGTCGATGCTTACTAAGGCTGTGATGATCGATTCCAAATTCGGCGAGGCATATGTTCAGCTCGGAAATCTCAAATCTCAACACAAGGCTTTTGCGGAGGCGGCTGAACTGTATGCGAAGGCCATCGAGGCAGATCCGCAATCGAGCGAAGCTCACTATCGGCTCGGTTTAGCCTATGACCGCCTGGGTGAACAAGCTAAGGCGCAACGGGAGTTTCAGCTTCACGAAGAAATTGAGAAGCAGCATGCCGACGCAATTGATCGCGAGAGGCGTGAGGTTAAGCAATTTGTAGTGGAGGTTCCGGATAGGTCGGTTCGCATGGATCATCAATAAGGCAGTAATGAGATGCTGATTCGAGTCATCCCTGAAAATATTCCATAATCAACTACCGATTGATTGAATGGAAGTCAGGACGGCCTTTTGAAGGTCGCCACGATGCCCTGATCTTCGCGAATGGTGACAATCTGGTTTGCTTTCACTTGAGCGAAACGCTCAATCTTTTGTGTTGTAGGCCATTTAACTTCGATAAGATCGGCGGAACTAGCAGTACCGAGCCCAAAATGAAGGCGAAGATCGCTTTGGGACATCACGCTCGTACCACTGTGCACCTCATCGATTTGTGAGTGCTTCCCCGTTACGACGCGGACACGTGCTCCAATCGCGGTTCGATTGCACTTGGTCCCAACAAGCTTGATTTTGATCCAGTTTTGCTTATTTCCGCCAACGTTATGAAGCAAAGATGGGATGTCGTTCATATTCAGGATTAAGACGTCCATTCCGCCGTCGTTGTCGTAGTCTCCAAACGCGGCCCCGCGGCTTGAGAAACGCGCGTTGATCCCTGGACCCATTTCTGCCGATACGTCCTTGAAGTGGCCATTACCCAGGTTCTTATAGACTAGCCGTGGATTACGGAAGGTTTCTCCAAAGTTATAGTTATCGATTTCCGGATAGACGTGTCCGTTGATCTGAATGATATCGGCCCAGCCGTCGTTGTCGTAATCGATAAATCCGCAACCCCACGCAACATAGTTGTTGTTGATACCAACTCCGGAATTGAAGGAAAGGTCGCTGAATGTGCCATCGCCATTGTTGTGGTAGAGATCGGAAGTGTCGTCTGCGAAATTGGTCTTGAAGATATCCAGATACCCGTCGCAGTCGTAGTCAGCTACGCCGACGCCCATGCCTGCTTGTTCATGGCCGTCATTGTTGTAGGCGCACCCAGCTATGACAGCAATATCAGTGAAAGTGCCATCGTGGTTGTTCTGGAACATGATACTCGGTTCTGAATCGACCGCGATATAGATATCCGGCCATCCGTCATTGTCGAAATCGTAAGATACCGAAGTAATTGAATAACGCGGGCCCGGTTTGAGAATTCCTGCCTTTTCGGAAACGTCCGTAAAAGTACCATCGCCGTTGTTATGGTAAAGGATGTTTGTGTCTCCCGGCAGACCACGCGGACCGCACATGGTTGGTACACCCTTCCACTGACAGAAAGACATACTATCAATTGAAATCGGAATATCGGGATCTAGCTTGACGAAGTTACACACGAAGAGATCGAGATATCCATCCCGATCATAGTCAAGAAATGTGCATCCTGTACCCCAACGGCCCTTATCCTGAAAAAGTCCGGTCTTGCGCGTAACATCCGTGAACGTTCCGTTTCCATTGTTGTGAAACAATATATTGCGTCCCCAGAAGGTGCAGAAAAGGTCATCCCAGCCGTCGTTATCGTAATCGCCCACGCAAACACCGGTTTGCCAGCCCGAGCGTCCAAGGCCAGATTTGTCCGTCACGTCCGTGAATGTGCCGTCTCGGTTATTCTTAAACAGGTGGGTGGTCGGTTCTTTTCCTGACGGCCAATGGGCATCAAGCCTGCTTCCGTTGGTTATATATATGTCGAGCCAGCCGTCGTTGTCGTAGTCAAAGAATGCGATTCCGCTGCCCTTGGTCTCGATGATAACCCGCTTATGGTCTACCCCTCCCCAGACGTTGGGAACTGTTAGCCCTGCCGCTTGCGCCACATCGATAAACTGGACTCGCGAGGAGGATGAGGTTGATGGCGCAGCCTCAACAATCAACTGTTCTTTCCAATTCCAAAGGGGAGTCGCAAGAGCGTCAAGCAATGCACCGCCGAGAACACAGAGCGATGATCCAAGAAAGCGACGACGTGGAAGCATCATAGAATGGAAAGATTATAAGTAGAGAGGCCCATGATTGGATAGAGGGTCGGGCTAAGCTGCACTAGTCTGGATAATTCGTGAAG
>PLKY01000293.1 GCA_003140785.1 Acidobacteriaceae bacterium
CATCCACCCAACGGGGCTCGAAGGGCACGAAGGGCAGCGCGTATACCGCCTCGGGGAGACGAATCCACTGGTACTTGTTGGCGAAGTAGCAGAGCGTGTAGCCGACGATCAGACCAATTGCGCTGCCGACGATGCCGATCAGCACGCCCTGCATCATGAAGATCCGGCGGATCTGGCTGTGNNGTGATGAAGATGTTGAGGGCGGCCACGATCTCGATCAGCCCGATCGTGATGAAGGTGACCACGCGCTCCATGTTCAGCGCGCTCATCAGTTGCTGATTCTGTTCCTGCCAGGTGGTGGTGGTGGTCTCCGGCCCCGTGATGGCTTCCACCTCCTTGGCGTACTGCTGGGTGAGATTCAGATTGTCTACGTTTAGCTCGATCCGGTTCACCGAATCGGGAATCGAGAGCATCTTTTGCTCGGCCTGGATCGACGTGAAGGCCCATTTGTCATCCACTTCGTAAAAGCCGGATTCGAAGATCCCCACGATCTTGACCGTGGGGAACGAAGGAAGAGGGCCGAACGGCGTGAGCGTGCCGCTCTGAGGGCTGGTGAGTTTAATCACCCCGCCGACCTTGAGGCCAGTGTCCTCCGCTAGCCGGGACCCCAGGATGATCCCCGGTGGATTAGCTTTGGGATCGCGCAGCCGGTCGAGCGAGCCTGCCGTCAAATGACGGAGCGCATCGCTGATGGACAGCTCCCGGTCCACATCGATGCCCTTGAGCAGGGCGCCGGTGGACTGGAGCGGCCCGGTGATGCCGAACCCGCTATAGATCGCCGGTGACACCGCCGTCACATGGGGCAGCTTGCGCAGCCGGTCGGACAGTTCCCGCCAGTTGTCGATCCTGTCTGCGGGCGGCCGTGGCTGCACTCCGATGTGCGCCATGGCTCCCAGCAGATTGCGCTGGAGCGTGCTGCGAAAGCCGTTGTTCACGCCCAGCGCGATCACCAGCGCCATCACCCCGGCGGCCACTCCGAGTATGGAGATCACGGTGATCACCGAGACCACCGCCTCCTTGCGGCGGGCCCGCAGATAGCGGCCGGCGATGAACAGCTCGAAACGCGAGTTCACAGCTCGTCGAGCTCGCGCAACTGTTTCGCCAGGCCGATGGGGCCTTCCGGCCGCAAGAGCGGAAACAGGATCACGTCGCGGATGGACCGCGAGCCGGTCAGGATCATGGTGAGGCGGTCGATGCCGATTCCCTCGCCGCCGGTGGGCGGCATGCCGTAGGACAGCGCACGGACGTAGTCTTCGTCCATCTGGTGCGCTTCTTCGTCGCCGCGCTCGCGCATGGCGAGCTGCATCTCGAAGCGGCGGCGCTGTTCCTGAGGATCGTTGAGCTCGGTGTAGGCGTTGCCGATCTCCATGCCGGCGGCGTAGATCTCGAAGCGATCGACAAAGGCCGGGTCCTCGGGTTTGTTCTTGGAAAGCGGCGAGGTCTCCACTGGGTAATCGTAGATCATGGCCGGCTGGATCAGCTTCTCTTCCACGCGTCGCTCGAAGATATCGGCGAGCGCCTCGCCGGGGTTGGATTTGCCGGAGTGGCTGAGGAGCCACTCGGGACTCGATACCTGGTCCATGGTGGGGCAGCCCTGGCCCTCCCAGAAGCGGATGATGGCTTCGCGCATGGTGTATCGCTCGATGCGGCTGAAGTCGAGCTTGTAGCCCTCGTACTCGACTTCGGCGGAGCCGGTGGCATCGCGCGCTGCCTGCTCCAAGAGCTCGGCGGAAAAGTCCATCAGGCCGCGGTAGTCGGTATAGGCCTGGTAGAACTCCAGCATGGTGAATTCGGGATTGTGATGAGTGGAGAGGCCCTCGTTGCGGAAGTTGCGGTTGATTTCATACACGCGTTCCAAGCCGCCCACGATCAGCCGCTTCAGGTAAAGCTCCGGCGCGATGCGGAGGTAGAGATCCATGTCGAGCGTGTTGTGATGGGTGACGAAGGGGCGGGCCGTAGCGCCGCCGTAGAGCGGCTGCATCATGGGGGTTTCCACTTCGATGAAGCCGCGGGCCTCAAGCTGGCGGCGCAGCGAGGCGATGATGCGCGCGCGCGTGACGAAAACCTTGCGGACCTCGGGATTGGCGATGAGGTCGAGATAGCGCTGCCGATAGCGGATTTCGACGTCTTCCAGGCCGTGCCACTTCTCGGGCATGGAGAGCAACGTCTTGGAGAGGAACTCGACCGTCTCCACGTGCACGCTCAGCTCGCCGGTGCGGGTGCGGAAGAGATAGCCCGACACTCCAATGTGGTCGCCGAGGTCGAGGAGCTTATAAAGTGCGAAGCCCTGCTCACCGACAGCATCGAGACGGACATAGATCTGGAGACGCTCGCCGCCCTGCTGCAACGTGGCAAATCCTGCCTTACCCTGGGCGCGAACGGCCATGAGGCGTCCGGCAACCGCGATTATGACTCGATTTGCCTCGAGCTCTTCGCTTGTCGCATTTCCCCACTTCGCGCGAACCGCGGGAATGGTATGCGAGGCAGGGAATTGATTGGGATAGGCCGACTGTCCCAGTTTCTCAATTTCGACTAATTTTGACTTGCGCAGTTCGAAAAGGCCGCGCTCGAATTCCGAATCGAACACTGAAGATCCTTCCACTCCGACAGCAACCGCTCAAAAGGGAAGTATACCTGCTCATCCGATGACGCTGTATGCTGGTGAGTAGCCTCGATGCCGTTCCAAAATCCAGTTCCCGAGAACAAAACGCCAGGCAGAGCTGCCGGCGGGTTTCAAAGTCTTGTACAAGCCGAAAAGCTTCTGCAGATCGCTTTTGTTCTTCCATCGGCGATGATCATCGGATGGCTCGCGGGAGCCTGGGCCGACGCGAAATTGCATCAGTCGTGGATGACGATTGTGGGCGTGATCTTTGGTTGCATTGCGGGCCTGTATTATGTGATCCGGTTGGCGATGGACGCCGAGAAGAGTGCGGGCAAAGCGGCTGGGTCGAGCAAGAGAGGAAGCGATTCCGGCGCATCGAAATGACGACACAAGAAACCCATCCGATTGTTGAGCTGACCGACGAAGCATTGCAATCGATGCTGAAGCGGGCGCTTTGGATCACAGCGGTGTTCGGTTTGCTTGCGTCGGCCGCGGTGGCCATCGGATCGAACTGGCGCAACGGCGCGATGCTGCTTACTGGTGCGGCGATCTCGGCAGCCAGCATTCTTGAATGGCGGCACCTCGTTCGTGTCTTCAATGCTCGGATGGACAGGCAGCGGACTCCGACAAGCGCCGCAGCGGTGGTGATTTTCTTTGTGATGCGCCTCGCAATCTTCGCCGGGGTCATTTATGGTAGCCTGAAATGTTTCCAGGGATCGGTTGTCGCTCTTCTCTTCGGCCTAGCGTTGGCTGTGATGTCCGTAGGCTGGGAAGCGATTCGTTTGTTGCGGAACTGAGAGCCCGGTACCACGAACACATAGTTTCAAGAAATCTCTAGCGGAAGCAGAAAGAACTCACAATTCATGCAGGCATCGCTCGGAATTACCCACCTGTTGAATAACGTACTCGGGGGCCCAGTCGCCTCGTTGCAGAATGCTGTGGGCATTCATTCCACTCCGGCAACGGCGATTACAGACGCATTCGCGCTTGAGCTGCTGGTCGCCGGCTGCCTGATTCTGTTCTTCGTTGTTGTGCGGGCCAGTTTATCGGTGGAGAGTCCGAACCCAGCACAGCAAGTTGCCGAGATGGTTCATGAGGCCATCGGCGGCCAGGCGGAGCAGATTATCGGGCACGGGTATGTGCCGTTTCAGTCGTTCGTTACCTGCATTTTTCTATTCGTTCTGCTGAACAATCTGCTGGGCGCGATTCCGGGCATTCCCGCTCCGACGACGCAGGTTTCTGTGCCGCTAGGGCTGGCGCTTCTGACGTTCCTTTATTACAACTTCTATGGTATCCGCGTAAATGGACCCATCGGTTACCTGAAGCAATTTGCTGGACCGATCTGGTGGATGGCCCCGCTGCTTTTTATTATCGAGGTCATCTCGCATCTTGCCCGAATACTGTCGCTCACCGTCCGTCTTTACGCGAACATGTTTGCCAGCGACCTGGTGACGCTGGTTTTCTTTTCGCTGGTTCCGATCGCGGTACCGGCGATTTTTCTGGGCCTGCACGTCGCGGTTTCGGTGATTCAGGCATTCGTCTTTATGCTGTTGACCATGATTTATCTGTCGCTGGCGGTTTCGCACGAGCACTAGAGTGCCTGCCACGACCCTCGTCCAGGACGAGGAAAAAATCCGCCGGAGAGCGCTTCCGCTTCGGAGCAACGGAAGGCTGCAAGCGTGAGGGGGCCAGCTCGGTGAGCCTCAACCACCCACTGGCAGTCAATCCAAAGGGAAGCTGGAGAACTATGCAGAAACTTCAGTACGTGTTTATTGCGCTGGCGATCCTCTGTTTCGCGGTTCCGGTGTTTGCGGACGGCGGAACAGGCGCAGCCAGCTTTGCTCCGATCGGTGCAGGCATCGGCATGGGGATCGCAGCCGGTCTGTGCGGTCTCGGTCAAGGCAAAGCCGTCGGCTCTGCCGTCGAAGCGCTCGCCCGCAACCCTGGCGCGCGCGCTGGAATCTTTACCTTCCTTGTGCTCGGCCTAGCGCTCATCGAGTCACTCACGCTGTTCACCCTGGTCATCGTTTTCGTCAAGGTCTAGTAAGGCTGAACCGATCACCAACAGAAAAGGCCCCCAAAATCGGGGCCTATTTCTTTCATAAGGGCAGTCAATCTATTTCATCGCCGGCTCGGCTTTGCCGAAATCACTCCGCAGCATTTGGATGGCCTGGCCGTATCCCAATCCCACAGGCACAGGAACAAACTGCGTTTCATCTTCCACGGTGTCGAAGCTCCTGGTCTTAAAGACAAGGCGACCGCTCATCACCATTTGAAAGTGCACAATGCGCCACTGGTGATTGCCTATATCGGCCTGTTCGATGACGATCCATCCACCCTTATTCAGCCTGCCCAGGATGCCCCAGCCGAAGTCGACGTCCTGTTGCAGATGGCCTTCGAGCTTCGCGACGCGACCTTGCGCCGCATCGACCCAGATTTCGCCAGTCATCGCGGTCAGTGCCTCCGTCTCGAGATCCGGCGGATCGAAACTCGGATTTGGGTGAAAAGCGAATTTTTGAACCCTTCCGGTAGGACCTTCCACGTCTCCTGCATATTGGTAGATAAATGCGGAAGGCAGCGCTCGCATCACCTTCAAGACGCGGCCTGTGTCCTCTTCTTCCGATTGCTTGCGGTGGCGCTGGCGGCTGGGGTCGGTCAGGAGGCCGCTAAGTCGAGCCTGTTCCTTCTGCTCATCCGCCGTGCTCAACGGGTGGTCGTTGATCGCAACCAGGCGGGCAACGGCGCCGTCGCTTGTTTCAAAGATCTCCTTAGTCGTTGAAAGACGGGGGCTGGATTTGCGGAGCCTGTAGCGGATCGGATGCTGTGTGTCCTGAATGCTGGCCAATTCAATGGCAAGAGCACGCTTCAGCAACTCTCTATCCGCAACATCCTCTTTTGGAGGCGCGGATCCGGCGGCCATGGATCCCAGCACCAGCAAAGTGAGAATGCTGCGTAGGCCTGGCAGGCTAGCGTTCATTCCAAGTCCAACCCGTCTTGTGCAGATCCATAAAGTATTAGACGCTTCGGTTACTTCCGGGTTTCTTGAATTGAATGTAGCGGGGTTTCTTGCGTATAGTTCGGGCAGGGCCTTGGGATTTTCAGGAATTTTCAAATCATCATGATAGATTAGCCGGCAGCGCGGCGTATTGTAGACACACACTGTCTTGATAACCTGAAGATACTCGAATACATGCCTCGGAAGGAATTACACATGGCAACGGAGAACGGTCTCGCTCGAATCGGGAAAACTGTCGTGATTCGGGGCGAGCTAAAGGGTAGCGAGGATTTAGTCGTTGACGGGCAATTGGAAGGGACAATTCTTCTTTCGGAAGGGCGCCTGACCATTGGACCCACCGCGAACGTTGCCGCCGATCTTACCGCGAGAGAGGTCCTCATTCTGGGCCGGCTGCAGGGCAATATCGTGGCCAGCGGACGCGTCGAGCTGCGAGCGGGAAGCGTCGTGGAAGGAGATGTGCGAGCGTTAAGGCTGGCAGTGGAAGAGAATGCTGTTTTCCGCGGCAAGGTCGATCTTACGCAGGGTGCGAAAGCCCCGGAGGGCTCGACAGGATCAAGCGCTGCGGGCGGCATCTAGCCCGAAGCCGTCCGTTTCCATCGGATCTTCCTGGCGACCGCTTGCTTCGGGGAGGCGCCCCAGCATGTTGGGTCGCACGAAATTGTCCTGATTCGTCCAAGATTCAATTTGCAATTGGGTCCATGCAGTCTCCATTGCCCCGGCGAGGGACTTCGAGTGATTAGGCGTCTGTTCGACAAGAAACCCGATATCAATCCCTCTGCCTCCGGTCCCTCCGGTCCGAAGTATCCCAGGCACTCCGAAGGATGGGCCGCACTGCGCAAGCGCCTTCAGACCGAGCCAGGGCTCCGCGTCATCGACGCAGGCGCCACTTCCCCGACGAATATCAACTACCTCACCAACCTTGGGCACAGCATCTTTCTTTGCGACCCCGTGAACGAGGCGCTCACTGGGAACTGGCAGGTCGGTAAGGACGAGGACGAGAATCCGATTTGGAATGTTGAAGGGTATCTCGACCACACACTCCAGTTCACGGGACGGACCTTCGATGTAGTTCTCCTTTGGACCGCGCTAGATTACCTTCCCGAGGCGTTGATCGCTCCTGTCGTCACTCACCTGTATTTGGCGATGAATCCTGGCGGGCAGGTCCTGGCATTCTTTCATGCCCGTTCCAAAGAAGAAGAAACGGCATATTGCCGCTTTCACGTCACGCAGACTGACGAAGTGGAAATGCAACTGGCGCAGCCCTTTCCAATTCAGCGCGCCTTCACCAATCGCAGCATTCAGTCCCTCTTCTCCCGCTGGTCTGGATTCCGGCAGTTCCTTGCCAAGGACGGCGTCTACGAAGTCATCATTACTCGCTAGAACCCAGAGCCTGTTATTAACTTTCGCGCGGTCGGCGTTGCGAGCGAAAATTGGGCCAGACGAGGCGGAATCCGAAGGCTGTGGCGGATCCACCGTCGAGGATGACAACAAAGTATGGCGCATTTTTCGCCGCAACCCGAAGGGCCGGGGCCAATTTTCCCATTTCTTCGTCGCTCGTCGCTAGCAGACACCCGGTATGCGTCACTCCTCGCTTCTCGAACTGAGAAAAATTGGCGCCCAGCGCCAACCGTGGGAAAGTTAATAACAGGCTCTAGAAGGGAAGCCAGGGTTGCAGTTCTATCGACCGGCTATTCCCGATTGAATTGGGGCTCGGTTGCTTCTCGGCGCGGCGTCGTCCCAGCTTGTTTTCGACGCGGATCAAATTTACCAGTTCCTCTATCCGTTTCCTGTACTCGGGAGAGACGAAGGCGCTGTTCGAGTACCGCCGTTTATACGCTTCTAGTTGGTTCGGGAAATGTTGACCGACGAAACTGAGAAAAGTCGGTAGCGAGCAAGGCTTAAGGAAGAGCGCTCCCGCAAAGAAGAAACTCGCATCTGCTGCTGCTGCTTTCGCTACGGCCCGGATCGAGCTGGGGGCTGTCGGTAATCCCCCGCATGAGCGGGGAACACATTACGCCAGTGCGGAGTCCGGCGCGCCGTAATCGCGCCACCGTGCGCATGCGAAGATCGGGCCGAGGGGCGCGCGGCTCAAGGGTGCGCGCCAGTTTCTCGATCGATCATCGTCACCGTCACAGGAACGGTCAGTTTGTGCCGACGCGCAATCTCCTTGAGAAGGTCGACGTCCCGAAGGATCAGCGTCGATTTGGTCAGGATGCCTAGTCCGAAACCGCTGGTGTGCGCGAAAACATCAAGCAGCGAGCGCGTAATGAGCTGCTTCCGTTCGAGCGGTTGGAAGGGATCGGTCGAGGTGCCTAAGGCAATTTTGGTTCCCGGCTTCAATTTCTTCAGCTCCTGTGCAAGAAGCCAGGCCACATTCTCCTTAAAGTAAATTCTGTGTTCGAACTCTTCGGGGGGTAGCTCGAGGAACTCGTGAGCGTAGCGGGCATAGCAGTACCGGCGGGCAAATTAGCGGCCGCGATAGGGATTGATGGCGTAGGTAAAAGGCAGTTTTCGCTTCGAATTTACCTTAGTCAAAATGGAGCGCGTCGCAAGCGGGCGATACTCGGTGAGGCATCCCGTCGAGTCGAGCGATGCGTCGCCTGCGGAACGGGCCAATCGTGAAATCTGCCTGGTGTAGAGGAGGGGGGAAGAGAGGAGATATATTCGCCAGTTGTTCGCCTTTTTGCAGAGTACGCTGGCTTCTCGGAAGCGTCAACGGCGATTTTTCACGGGGTATGGATTCTGGGTTTTCAGAGTCAATTGCTGGGGCCCAGGGTTTTCCAGGCCCGATGGTGTGGTGTTATTTTGCGAAGATGTTGGGATCTGAGTAATGAATAAACCAGTCGTCGTTTCGCATCAAACTTGCCGGGAAAAAGTGTCGTCTCGGAAAGAGGAACTTACGAAAAGCCGAATCGATTTGGTCCGATAACAGCACATGCACAGTGCGCATCTTGAGAGGCGTCAAGAAGAGGGAGAATTTATGAGTTTGTTCAAGGGAACTCGCATTACCTGGCTGGGCCACTCAACTGTCTTGATCCAAACCGCAAAGGGCACCAATATCCTGATTGATCCTTTCATCGCACAAAACCCGAAGTATCCGAAGGACTATGTTCTTCCGGAGAAGATCGATTATGTTCTGCTGACCCACGGGCATAGCGACCATATCTCGGACGCGGTTCCCGTCGCCACCAAGCATGGATCGACGGTCGTAGCCATCTACGAGCTATCCGCCTATATCGCCGGCAAAGGGGTGTCCAATACATTGGGTATGAATCTGGGCGGAACCGTACAACTCAAGGATGTGGCAGCAACCATGGTCGAGGCGACACATTCTGCCGCTGCGCAAGATGAGCAGGGAACGCACTATGTTGGAGTTGCCACAGGTTTCGTCCTCGCGATCGATGGAGGTCCGGTCCTGTATCACTCCGGCGATACAAACGTCTTCGGAGACATGAAGTTGATCGCGCAACTTTATCATCCGGAAATCGCGATGCTTCCGATTGGCGGCTTTTACACCATGGGGCCAAAGGAAGCCGCACTCGCCGTCGAGTTGCTGCAGCCAAAGATGGTTCTACCGATACACTTTGGGACATTCCCGCCATTGACAGGAACACCGAAGGAACTGGCTTCGCTGATTCATGACGGCATTCGAGTCATTCAATGTGAGCCTGGGGAAATGATCGAGTAACTAATTGCGTCGCACGTCCCCAAAACACAAAGGCTGGCACGAGCCAGCCTTTGTGTAATCCCGGACTAATGCTACTTCCCAGCTGCAGCTCTTTTCTTCTGTTCGGCCCAGCGTCTCTTCACGGCCTCGGCGATGCGCTTGCGTCCTTCCGGCGTAAGGTTGCGCTTTTTTCTTGCAACTTTCTTACCGGCCCGAGCAACTCCATGCTTCCCGTTCGAGACGCCATTGAGCAGCGAGCGCGCCTGTTGCAATTCGGCAATCTCGCGATCGATTTGCGTTAAAATCTCTGAAACTCCCATAGCTCCTCCTATACGCGCTCATAAGTGGCCCACTGAACGTGGCATGTACATCACCAAGTGTTCGCGATTAGCAATTTGTGTTCTGAATCACAATACGCAAATCCGGTCCGATTTACAAACAAAAAAGCACAATCTCCTGCGAGCTCTGAAGGTGCCGGAAAGCTATAGGTAACCAAACCAAATACTTTCATGTAACTAAAGCGCAGTACGAAAAGATACTTTGGAAGAGGCTCCAGAGCCGAAAGCGCCATACACTTCGACATATATAACTAAAGTTACTTATGGATCGGAATTGCCTGCCTATGGCGAAAAAATAGAAGTACATTGATGTTTCGCGCTCTATATCTTCTCTCTTGAGAAAGATCTCAAGATCTCTTGAGAGGAAAAATCTAAAGCTCGCGAGTATATTTTACGGTTTGCGACTTTTGACTGGTTTGAGCAGAGGGCGGAGGTGGCCCCGGTAGTTCCTGGTTGCCCATACGCAGACTCGGCGCCTCTGCAGCACGATAATTGCGCAGTTCGCGCAATATCTCCGCCTTTTCGCGAGCATATTGGCCGGCCAGCCGAGTCAATGCGTAAGTGATGATGTCGCTGTGGTGCAAATCCTGCACCGAAGGGTCGCGCTTCATATTCAGCCACAACCTATGCACCAATTGCACATCGTCGGGACTGAGAGTCGGAGCGTGAGGCCCGATATAAAACACGCTGGTCTCACCACTCGAACCGATGACAAAGAAATTGAACTGACGCTTCGGCTCGGGCAGTCCTTCCCAGGCTTGTCCAAGATGAAACGCCTGATCTTCTGGACTCATGGAGCTGGAAATCCCTGAAACAACGGAGTCAACTTCGAGCGAGTTCGCGCCTTGTGCCAACGCGGCGAAGATGTCTCCCGCAGGTACCACCAGCAGGGAAACCTTCTTGCCAAAGCTTTCAGCCACTGAAACTGCCTTGGTGAAGAGCATCTGCTCATGTTCGCTGAAGCTCTGTTGCTCGGCACTTAGATATTCGGGCCCCCCGGCGCCCATCATGCGAACGCTCAGCACGACAACATCGCGATCTTCTGTTTTCGTCCGCGATAGCACCCACTTCAGCGCGACAGGATTCACCGCATCGTGCATTGTAACCATGATTGCGCCGGGACGAATGGCTATCGATTCTCTGCTGATATTGTCCTGGTGCTCCAGTTGAAAATGATCTCTCATCTGGCGGGCAGTTAGCGCGTGCTTGCGCAGATTCTGCCGCTCGGAGACGGTGAAAATAATAAAGAATGCTGCCGCAAACAGTAACCCGCTGACCGTGGCGACCGACTTTGTAAAGAGATTCGTGATAGCCGTTGAAAGCAAGACAAGGAAGACGCAAAAAAGTCCGACGGGAACTTCCGTCTTCCCGATTTTTATATTTGGCGGAACCTTCCATCCGCGTTCGCCATGATACTTCCAGCGCAGGACGAGCATGGCAAGGCTGTTGAAGGTAAATGACCAGATCACGCCGAAGGCATATGCCTCACCCAGCGTGATGACATTGCCGCGGCTCACAATAATCGTGAACATCTGGAGTCCGAATACCAGGTTCACAATCCGATGGCTTGTTCCAAATCTCGGATGCGGTTTGCGGAACCAGTCTGTCAGAACTCCATCTTCCGCCACGCGCATCAATACTCCCGTCGAACCGATCAGCGACGTATTAATGGCGCCGGAAAGAATAAGAAAGCCCACGAATACAACAAAAATGCGAAACGCAATGCGCCAAAACGCGGGTCCGACCATGTACATTGCGAGGCCCGCGATCAGGTTGTCCTGGTAGATGTGGGTCCGCTCAAATGCCGGAATAAGCATGGAGGCCAAAAGCGTTGCGCCGCCGGTAAAGATCAGGCTATAGATCGCAATGACAATTGCCGCGCGCTTGAGATTCTTCAGCTTCGGATGCTCTATCTCGCGATTGACCTGGGCCAGGCTCTCTTCGCCGGACATGGCAAGAATCGAGTGCCCAAATGCCATTAGGATTCCGAACATTCCCAGGATTGGGACGTACCGAGTTCCTTTGAGGAATCCTAGCGCATCGTCGCTAAATTTAAGATTCCCTGAGATGGGCGCGGGTGGAAGATGGGCGCCCCGCATAAGTACCGAATAGCTTCCCCATATCAGCAGAATGACCACCATCACAGTGGTGATTTGTATAACCCGCAAAGCCTTGTCGCTTGATTCTTCGATGCCCTTGATGTTCTGCCACCAGTAATAAATGGTGACAGCGGCCGCAAATACGGCCGATGTTGAATTCATCGCAAACTGGAAGGGGTTGCCGTGCGTGTCCATGAGCGCAGGCGGCAGCCAGTGACTTTGCGCTGCAACCACCATTAACTCGTTCATCATCCCGGTAATATATTGGCCGGCCGAAACTCCGGAGATCGGTCCCGTCAGGATGTAATCGAACATCAAGGCCGAAACGCTTAGCTTGGCGAACGTACCGCCGAGAGCCTCTTTTACGACGCGATAGACGCCGCCGCGCGTGAACATCGAACAGCTCTCGACATAGACCGCGCGCACGGCGAAGCTGAACAGCATGATGCCGAGAATGAACCAGGGAGCAGCCGCTCCGACGGCTTGTTCGGCAATGCCGCCCGCGTAAAACGCCGACGATCCAAGATCGTTGAGAACGATGGCGGCAGCGCGCCAGAAGGAAATGAACGTGAGCATCACGGAGGATGCCACGATGAGCCGGACGCGGTCCGAAGGTGGGGCTACGGTCGTTCGATTAGATGCCATCAGCAGGTACCGACACAACTGCCGGTCGTTCAGAGTCTTGAAGGAGCGAAAATCCCGCCGCCCTCGGCTGAGTGTATTTCTGAATTAATACTTAGTCAATAAAAATGGCGAACCTGTCCTGAATAACTATAAGCACGTGCCAACAGTCACGGTGCGATGGTTACTCGTCCCCGAACAGTTCCTTCCCATCTTCGACAAAGCTGATCAACACGACTACCGCTGACCCCAGCAATCCGACGAAGAACATAACTTCGAGAAGCCGCATGCCAATAATCGCGATCTGCATGCCATCGATTGTAGCGGGTGTTTGCCGCATTTCTACAAACAAACCGGAGATTTATCGTCGGCAGCCGGGGACTGATGTGGGATGGGCGCAAAGTGGCCGTTCGCGATTGAACGCGCCTGAGTGCAATGCAGTAAACTCGCCCAAGCATGCATCTTGGTTCGTGGAGATTATGGGCGGCGGCCGGCCTCTCTGCCGGCCTGCTCGAATTGCCCTTCCCTTTGGCGGGGCCGATGCCTCCCTGGCGAAGCGTTTTTGCCTGGTTCGGCCTTGTCCCGCTTCTGTGGGCCATTCTGTACCCCGCACAGATTGAGCGTCCGCGTCCTTTACGCCGCGCATTCCTGTTGTCCTACCTTTGCGGATTCTTGTGGTACTGCGGCAACTGCTATTGGATTCGCGACACTATGATGCGCTACGGCGACATGCCACCGATGGCCCCCACGTTGTTGCTGATCGGATTCAGCCTTGTATTGGGCCTCTATTTTGGCCTGTTCGGGTTGAGCGTGATGCTGGTGCGCCGCGCCACGGGCAGCACACGTCTAGCGCTGGCGGCTGCGCCGATTCTGTGGACCGCCCTCGAACTTGCTGCGGCCCGCATCACCAGCGTGCCATGGGATCAACTCGGCTATTCGCAGGTCGACAACGCGCTCGTAAGCCGACTCGCGCCATGGACGGGAGTCTACGGGATCAGCTTCGTGCTGGTGGCTTTCAATGCGCTGGTCGCGGCCCTGCTGCTGCGTTGCTTCCGCGCTTATGTGATGAATCTGGCGACGGCGGTATTTCTTCTGTTGAATGGCGCGACGTGGGGCAGAATCTTTCAACCTCCCAAGCCCGCGCCTACTGCTACTGCCGTACTGATCCAACCCAATCTTGATGTCGGTTCTGAGGATGCGTGGCCCGGGCAGGAATGGGATCGCCACATCTCCGAGTTCACGCGGTTGGGTGGTGAACAGTGCAAGACCTACATTGCGGGAATCCCGCAAACCGGCGCGCCGAACGGGGAAATTGTGTGCCCGCCGTATCCCACGCATCCCGATCTAGTTGTGTGGCCCGAGTCTCCCGCGCCGTTCGCTGAGCAGGATCCGCGATTTCAGCAGGGAATTGCTACCGTGGCGCGCGCCGCGCAAGCGCCAATTGTTGTTGGTTCCGTCGGGATGGATGCTTCTCCGCTAGATCAGACCTGGAGGGATTACAACTCCGCACTTATCGTTGGCGCAGACGGCGCGCGCGTTGGCCGATACGACAAGATTCATCTAGTCCCATTCGGTGAGTACATCCCTTTCAAAGACCTACTGTTCTTCGCGCACAAACTTACTGGACGAGTATCGGAGTTCACGCGCAGCAGGCGACGCGAAGTCTTCCATCTCAACGGCCATCGCTATGGCGTTTTCATCTGCTATGAGGCGGTCTTCGCCGACGAGGTGCGGCAGTTCGCGCGGCTTGGCGCCGAGGTACTGGTGAACATCAGCGACGATGGATGGTACGGCGATNNCATGGCAGCACCTGAACATGGCTCGGATGAGGGCCATTGAGAATCGGCGATGGCTCCTGCGCGATACCAACAACGGCGTCACGGCGGCCATCGATCCCTACGGCCGTGTGCGCCAGAGCATTCCCCGTCACCAAACGGACGCCTTGCCCGCAGAATATGGTTTCCGCGACGACATCACGTTCTACACTGCCCACGGCGACGTTTTTGCGTGGGTATGTGCCATACTGGCAGTAGGCATTGTGGTCTGGGCATTCCGTGCCAGTCTGCTGCTCAAACTTCAATCCAAAGTCAGGTCATAAGAGCAANNGTATCTTTGACCCTGCTCGCATTCGCAGGGAACTCTCCGAAATAGAAACAAAACTTGCCGATCCGGCAATGTGGTCCAATTCTGGCGCGAACCAGCCCCTGATGCGCGATCGCAAGCGCCTTGAAGCGCTGGTAGCTGACGACGAGGAATTGGTCCGCCGCACCAGCGACATCGAAGCCTATTTTGAGCTGGCGCGCGAAGGCGAAGATGTGCTCGCCGACCTCGAACGCGACGTCAAGGCGCTGGCAACATTTGCGGAAGAACTCGAAGCCCGCACCATGCTTTCGGGTGAGGCCGATCCGCTGAATGCAATTGTTACCGTGCATCCCGGCGCAGGTGGGACAGAAAGCCAGGACTGGGCGGAGATGCNNATGTACCTGCGCTGGGCGGAGCAGCAGGGCTTCAAAACGGAAATGAACGACTACCAGGACGGGGAAGAAGCGGGCATCAAATCCGCCACCTTCACTATCACGGGCGAATACGCATTCGGCTTGCTCGCCGGCGAAAGCGGCGTGCACCGGCTGGTGCGCATCTCACCTTTCGACTCGGCGAAACGGCGTCATACTTCGTTTGCGTCGGTGTATGTCTCACCGGAGATCGACGAAACCATTCATGTGGATCTGAAACTGGAAGACCTGCGCATCGACACGTATCGCTCCGGCGGCAAGGGCGGGCAGCACGTGAACACCACTGACTCCGCGGTGCGCATGACACATTTGCCCACCGGGATTGTGGTGCAATGCCAGAACGAGCGCTCGCAACACAAGAACCGCGAAAAGGCGATGAAAATGCTCCGCTCGCGGCTCTATGAATATGAGCTTGAAAAGAAGCGCGCCGTGAGCAAGAAGCTCGAAGACTCGAAACTCGAAATCAACTTCGGTTCGCAGATCCGCTCCTATGTCTTGCAGCCGTATCGCATTGCCAAAGATCATCGGACCAAGGTCGAAGTCGGTGACGTGGACAAAGTGCTCAATGGATATCTTGAGCCCTTCCTGCGCGGCTATCTGTTGGCCAAGCGTCGGGGAACAGAAGTCTCCGCCGGGCCTGAAGATGATTTGGATGTGTAGGGCAGGGAACAGGGATTAGGGAACAGGGAACAGCAAGCGCGGCGATCACGGCTGGCAGCGAGGCGTTGGCAAAGAGAAGGTGTGAATTGCGCATTCTTTGTGAAGAAGGGTTGCTATGAGTAACAATCCTGCCGTGATTGACGAAATGCTTCGCACCGCGAAGACCGTCGCCGTTGTGGGCATGAGCGACAAATCGTGGCGGGCCAGCAATCACATCGGCAGCTATCTTGCTTCGAATGGCTTTCGCGTGCTGCCCGTGAATCCTGCATTGAAAGAAGTTCTTGGGCTAACGTGCTATCCGGATCTTGAGTCCGCGCAGGCGGCAGCGCACGAGCAGACCGGCGCGGGGATCGATTTGGTCGATGTCTTCCGTGCATCGGAGCATGTGCCCGCAATTGTGAACGATGTGATTAGCCTCGGGATTCCTTACTTGTGGCTACAGGACGATGTGATTCATGACGAAGCGGTCGCGCGTGCCCGTGCCGCAGGAGTGAAGTGTGTGCAGAACGACTGTATCTTCCGGGAGCATGCGCGGTTCGCGTCTGCCCACTGACATTGCCAACCGCGAGACCATGCGCGACCGAAATGCAACTTTCCGCGACTAACGGCTGCCGCGGATCGTCCAACAACAGGATCCTTTTACCTCAAATGCGTCTGTCATGGCTTCATCTCGCGCTCGTGTCTTTGATTGCTGTCGCCGTGCCGGCTGCAGCTGTCAGCCGCATGGCATCCGACGAGCCGAAAAATCCGCATGCAGCAGCCGATGCCACCCATTTGCACGTCGAACTGCTGGTGCCCGAGAACTCTCTCGTCAAAGGGACAAAGCCGAATCCCGCAGGCCTCTATTTCAAGCTTGAGCCGGGCTGGCATATTTACTGGAAGAATGCGGGCGACTCCGGCGAACCACCGCATGTCAAATGGACACTTCCGGAGGGAATCAGCACCAGTCCGCTTCAGTTTCCTGCTCCCAAGCGACTGCCGCTCGGCCCGCTGATGGATTTCGGTTATGAGAACGAGGTGGTTTTTCCGTTCTCGTTTGAAGTTGGCAGGATGGCAAAGTCGGGTCCAACCGATCTGCACGCCAAGGTCGATTGGCTCGTTTGCCGTGAGGTTTGCATTCCCGGCAAAGCGGAACTCGATCTGATCCGAAACGTCTCCGATCGTCCTGACGAACCCTATTCTGTCCGGCTCGGATGCGGCGCTTATCAAGCGGTTCGCAGCGCAAATTCCCAAATCACCTCCGTCGGGCTTCAAGGCCGTCTTTCAACCCGCGGGAGCTGGCTTTCGCCTCGCCGTTACGACCGGTCAGCGCGAGACGGCCGCAGAGTTTTTTCCGGCCGATCAGAATGTCCTCGATAATCCGGCGCCCCAACCGCTCACGCCCACGGGCAACGGCTTAATTCTCGATCTGAAAAAGGACGCGAATCTCACCACGATTCCGGGTCAACTTCGCGGCGTTTTGGAACTCTCCGGTGGCCGCGCATTCGATCTGGTGGCGGTACCGGGTGTCGTCCCAGGCAGGGCAGCCAATTCGATTGCAACGACGGCCGCAACTGCGCCGGTTGCGGCCCAGCCATCGAACCAGCCATCAGGCGATCCCATCGCCTCGCGCGCTCCGGTTTTATCGCTGTCTGAGTTGCTGAAGGCATCGGGCCTGGCATTTCTCGGCGGCTTGTTGCTGAATCTCATGCCTTGCGTTTTTCCCGTCCTCTTTATCAAGGGACTGGCGCTGGTGAGGTCGGGCAACGAAGAGCGGCACGTGCTGCGGGCCCATGGTTTCATTTACGCCACCGGAATCCTGGTCTCGTTCTGGGTGCTTGTTGCGGCGCTCCTTGCGCTGCGTGCGGCGGGATCGCATCTCGGGTGGGGCTATCAGTTCCAATCACCGATTTTTCTTGCACTGATGGCGTCGTTGCTTTTCTTTTTGGGGCTTTCGTTGGCTGGCCAGTTTGAAATTGGTCTGACGCTCACCAGCGCCGGCGGATCGCTTGCCGCCAAACCAGGTTACGCCGGCAGCTTTTTCACGGGCGTTCTCGCTGTTGTTGTTGCCACGCCATGCACCGCGCCGTTGATGGGTGCGGCCATCGGCTACGCACTGCAGCAATCGCCGGCCGTCACCTTCGCCGTGTTCACGGCGTTGGCTCTCGGTCTTGCTGCTCCTTACGTGGCACTGACTTTGCAGCCGGCCTGGACGCGCTTTCTTCCGCGCCCCGGCGTGTGGATGGATCTGCTGAAGCAGGCCACGGCAGTGCCCATCTTCGCCACGGTGATCTGGCTGGCCTGGGTGCTCGCGCAAGCGTACGGCGCGGCAATCCTCGCCGCACTGCTGACATGCCTGTTGCTCGTCGCGATTGCCGGTTGGTTTCTGGGTCGCTGGCCCGCTACCCGGTGGGCCACCGCCGTTGCGGGCGTCATCTTGCTTGGTGTGATTGCGGTCAGCGTTTTCACGCCCGCAAAGCTGGCCGCCACCGTTCCAGCCTCAACTGCGACTGCGGTGCAGGGTGCGTGGGAACCGTGGACCGCGGAAGCCGTGAGCCGCTATCAATCCCAAGGCCGTCCGGTCTTTGTCGACTTTACGGCAAGTTGGTGCCTGAGCTGTCAGGTCAACGAGCGTGTCTCTCTCAGTCGCCCCGAGGTGCAAAAAGCCTTTGCCGAGGCCAATGTCGCACTGTTGCGCGCCGACTGGACCCAGCACGACGATGCAATTGGCAACGCTCTCGCGGCCCTTGGCCGTAGCGGCGTGCCTGCGTATGCTCTCTACGTTCCGGGGGAAGCGAGCCCACGGCTCCTGCCGGAGGTGCTGACGCCTGGCATCGTGACCGAGGCGCTTGGGAATCTGCCGCACTCCGCAACTCAGTCCGCGGCGGCAACGTCCAATTTGAAGTGAGCCACAGAAGTTCTCTGAAAGATCATTCTCCAAATTCCTCAGGAGGTTGATTCCCATGGCGTCTCTCTCTCGACTTACAGTATTGGGTTTGCTAACCGCCGCCTTGCTGGCTTTGTCTGGCGCTGGACAGGAGGCGCGCGTGGGTGCACCTGCTCCGAATTTCAAAGCCACCGACTCTCAAGGCAAAACCGACGCACTGGACCAATTTCACGGAAAATATGTCGTACTCGAATGGCACAACCAGGGCTGCCCGTATACGCGCAAGCATTATGTCTCCGGAAACATGCAGGCGCTGCAGAAGGAGTGGACCGCGAAGGGCGTGGCCTGGTTTACGGTCATTTCCTCCGCACCGGGGCAGCAGGGATACGTGACACCGGCACAGGAAAACGCTTATGTCGCGAAGATGCACGCCGCACCGACTGCGGTGCTGCTCGACACTTTTGGCATGGTCGGGCGCCTTTACGACGCCAAAACAACGCCCGAGATGTTCGTCATCGACCCCTCCGGCAAAGTGATCTACGAGGGCGCCATTGACGACCGGCCCACGCCCGATCCTGACGACGTCTACGGCGCGCACAACTATGTCTCGGACGCGCTTACGGAGGCTATGGCCGGCAAACCGGTAGCTACGCCGTACACGCGGCCGTATGGGTGTTCGGTGAAATACCCCGATTGACTTGACCTTCTGGACTTGGCGCACCGATCTCGGACATTTCACCAAGTTCGGGCCACCGCAGGGGTGGTATTAGGTAACCCTCCCCCCGGACTCTGAAAAGAAATTCCTTGTTTTCATCGCTTTAGCGACAGTCAGTCGCGGCAAAGTCCTCTTAGGAAAGAACTTAGCCGCAGGGTCCTCTCAGGGGAAGACTCAGCGTCGAGTTCTCGGCCTGCGTTCGAATCCTCCTCAGATTTCGAGCCCGCGGAGCTGGCGTTTGCCACTCCCATTCTGGCGGAAACCGTCGATATTCTGCGCAAGCGGTGAGCTCTCGATTCCGCGAGAAGAAAAAGTGCTATCATGATAGCATCGGAGGCCGAGATGGCGCAGATTCTGGTTCGGAATGTCGAAACGCAGCTGAAGACGCGCCTGCAGCGGCGCGCCAAACGCAATGGCCGCAGCATGGAGTCCGAGGTGCGCGAGATCCTGCGCGACACGCTGAAGGACGAAGACGCACAGAAAGTCGGGTTCGGCACGGCCTCTGTTGCTCTCTTTAGCGGGAAGGGAATTGGACTGGAAAAGGGACAAGAGATTCGCGAATGGCGCGGCTTTCCTCTGAAGCCGATCAGCTTTGACGAATGATTATCCTCGATACGAACGTGGTTTCGGAGATCATGCGTCGGAAGCCGGATGAGCGCGTTCCGCGTTGGCTTGACCAGCAGCCTCGCAGCTCGATCTGGACAACTTCCGTTACTGTTTTTGAGATTCGCTTTGGGTTGGAGACGATGCCGGTTGGGAGGCACCGGGCCGCTCTAATGACCTCCTTTGAGTTTTGGCTCGGCGAAGTGGTGCAACAGCGGATTGCGAACTACGATGAGACCGGAGCAAGGCGAGCGGCGGAATTGGCTGCGGAAAGGCAAAGACGAGGCCGCCCCGGGGAATTGCGCGACACGATGATCGCGGGGATTGTGCTGGCCAATCATGCCACTCTGGCGACGCGGAATGTGAAGCACTTCGAGGATATCGCGAAGTCAGTCCTGAATCCGTGGGGTAAGGGCTAGGGTTCACGGCTCAGAAGTTCTGACTGGTTGTGGATCGGTGACGAAACGCGAATTCATTTTGAACCGGAACTGAGCCCGATATGGATCTCGACCTGCGCGTCCTGCGAATTCTCGGTGCGCTTGTCGTAGATCTCGTAGTCGGTGACGAATGCGCGCTTGCCGCCCAGTTCTCCGGGCGACATGTGCCAGATGCGGTCCCACGCTGCCTGCAGGACACTGGGCATCTGCCCTTTGTCCGTAAGGATGACGGCGTAGGTCGCAGGCTCGACCTTTCTCCAAGTCATTCCGGCGGGAAGATGATCGACCGTCGTGACGCGGGCGCCGAGCAGGTAGTCGTAAGAGCCGGTTTCATCGCTGGCGTAATTGGAATAGACGACGGTGAAGGCCGCATCGGCGCGATTCGGAATCCGGGCGACGAGATTTTCCTGCATGAAGCGCTGCCAGAGCGGGCCGATTTTGCTTTCACCACTGGCTTCGCCGGCGTTGTTGGTGCGCACGAGATAGCCGGCAACATAAAACGGCTGTTCGATTACTTGCTTTGACACACTTGCTCCGGATGGCAGGGATGCCAATGAACGGGCGCCAAAGATCAATAGAGCGAGAAAAAGCACCTTCGAAGGGCTCATTGATTCCACTCCGCGCAAAGAATAGCATGTGCGATTTCAGCTGCCGTGAATCCGTAGGATAGATGATAGGAGTCAGAAAAGGCCGGTTTGTGCTTTCCCAGGTCCCAAAGGCGGGACCTGGGGCACCCGGTGTAAGTGACTGAAGGAACGCGCATGAGTACGGTCTATGTCTTTGGAGCGGGTGCATCCTTCGATGCCGGATATCCGCTTTGCTCGGCCTTGGGCAGTAAGCTGCTTGCCTTCATGTGCGAATCCATCAACCCATGGATTCGGGCGGCTGGAGAGTTCTTCCAGGACCGATTCGGAGAGTCGCCGAACCTGGAGGACATGATCACCGCGATTGAATCGCGCATTGAATCACTCAAGGGCAGTTCAGAACTCAGCGGAAGGACCGAACGGGGAAGGTTTGCAAACCACAGGGGCTCTTTGGCCGCAGCACTCAGAGAGTTCTTCGGGACGATTCGCAGCGAGCGCTCAGGGAGCTACTCCATATTCGCCAGGAGCATCGTAAGACGGAGAGACACTATTGTTACTTTCAACTACGATGATGCCCTTGATCGCGAACTTCGCTCTTGCGGAATTTGGAACGTTTCATCCGGATACGGCTTCCCATTTGGTTCCGAAGAGGAACCATCGCAAGTCGTCTTGTTGAAGCTTCATGGGAGCGTGAACTGGTTGATCTCGTTATTCGGTGGCGCAGCCGCGGGAACATTTCTGATCAATCCAGCGAATTCAATGGGAGACGCGCCAGTCATCCACCGCGCGGATTTGCGTTTTCTCGGATATGAGGAGTTTTCGGGACGTACTTACGAAAGCGGTGGGGCCCCTCCCTGCTTAGTTCTGCCAGGAAGAACGAAGCAATTCTTCTACGATACTTCGATGGGGCGTGAGTTCTCCGGATTCTGGGAGAGTCTCTGGTCTCAAGCTGAACAGGCACTGAGGGACTGCGAGAAGGTTGTCATCTGCGGGTACAGTATGCCAAGTGCGGATGCACGAGCGCGGGAGTTGCTATTCGAGAACGCAGGCAACGCGATACCAATCGAGATCGTTTCTGGAAACGATACAGAACGAATCGCCCAAGGGTTCAAATCCGCCGGATTCTCAGACGTAACTGAGTCGCAAGATCGATACTTCTCTGATTGGGTAGGTCGCCTTACGGGCGGAGAACAGCGAAGACTCCTTCACTAGGGTTCGACTATGAGGCTTGGGATTTGCAGCGTCGTCAGCTTGCCGCACGCATCTCTTCGCGCACGATGCGGCGCAAAGTCTCTTCCAATTTCGGCGCTTTGCCTTCCACATGCTGACGCAGGGCTTCGTTGATCAGGGTTTGATAGCCTGTTGCTCCGCCCGATGTCTCAGCCTGCTTCAGAAAGTGATCCACCAGGTCCTCATCGAGACGAATCGTAATGCGCGTCTTGCCGCGTGGCGCCGGCTTGGGAGCAATAATTCGTCCGCGCTTGCCTTTGCTGAAATCGTGGCTTTGCTTCATCGTATGCACAAATTGTACATCTCTGCTGGTCAGACGGAGAAAGACAAAAGCAACCGCAGGTCCTTCGACTCCGCTGCGCNNAGCAGTTTTTCGCGGCCCTCCTGCGTCGGGTGGTAGTAGGTGTGGCCGCGCAGCGAATCAGGCAGGCAATCCATGTCGGCGACTTTGTCTTCTTCGTCGTGCGCATAGCGGTAGCCTTTGCCGTATTCAAGTTCCTTCATCAGGCGCGTCGGCGCGTTGCGCAGATGCA
>PLKY01000329.1 GCA_003140785.1 Acidobacteriaceae bacterium
GCACCGCATAGGCCCAGTGCATCCCGAGGATGATCCCGCAGGTCAGAAAGAGCCATGTCGCCAGTGCCCAGCGACGGGTCATTGGTATCCACTTCTCTGCTGGAAAACGGAGCATCAGTGCACTGAGGGCGAGGGCAAAAGGCACACTGAACCCGACAAGGCCGAGATAAAGCAACGGCGGATGAATAACCATTTCTGGATACTGGAGCAGTGGATTCATGCCATAGCCGTCGGCAGGTATCGGGCCGGACACCATGGCAAAGGGCAAAGCCACGAAGTTCAGCAGAAAAAGAAAAAAGATCTCAACGCCGGCGAGAATGGTCGATGCCAGGGCGATGAGCCGGGCATCGGCATTGTGCCGCAGGCGAAGCACAAAGCTATACCCTGACAGCAGCCAGGCCNNGAGGGAAAAGTCATTGGTGAAAATCGCCCACAACAGCGCGAAGACTGCCAGGGACACCGCCGCGAAGCTCGCCAGACCTGCAAACCTGGCCGTGTCGGCGAGCCGTTCCGGGGAAATGCGACTGCGGCTTCCAGTAAAGATCTGACGCTGCGCAATTGCTCCTATGACGAAGCTATACATCGAGAGCGCCAAAGCAGACAGAAGGGCAAAGCTACCTAAAATCGACATCGAATTCGATTGATCCTTTCTTGCGAATGCGCTGCAATGAACTACAGCGATACCCTGTTGCCACCCAGCAAAACTCCGTTCAAGAAAGCCGGCGGCGGAAGAGTCTGCCAGCGACGATCATGCTGATGATCCCGATGACGGCGAGCGGCCAATATTGCGGCCAGAACAGTGATGGTCCCGCGCCTTCAAGGAAGCTGCCACGGAGGATGACCAAAAAATATCGAAGTGGATCGAGCAACGTAATGTACTGCACGACCTCCGGCATATTTGCGATCGGCGTGGCAAATCCGGACAGAACGATGGCCGGCACCATGAAGAGAAAGACACCCAGAAGCCCTTGCTGCTGCGTAACGGCCAAGGACGAGATCATCAGTCCGATGCCAACCGTCGAGAGCAGGAAACAGAACAAGCCTAAGTAGAGTCCCAGGAGGCTCCCTGTAAACGGAACGTGGAACCAAAAGATGGAAACCATGACAATCAACGATCCTTCGACCGTGCCGACCAGAAACCCGGGCAGCGCCTTCCCGAGAAGAATTTCTGTCGGGCGCATGGGAGTTACAAGAAGCTGGTCAAAAGTTCCCATCTCGCGTTCGCGTGCGACCGAAAGACCTGTCGTAAGCAGGCTGACCAGAAGAGTAAGTATGCCGCAGATTCCTGGGACAATGAACCACTGGGAGTCGAGATTCGGATTAAACCATGCGCGATCCAGTAGTACTGTCGAAGGCGGATTTCCTCCGTGTTCAGCGATCTGCACCCCGTTGAATGTGGTTACGATGGATTGTGCGTAGCCTGTCGCAAGGCCGGCAGTATTAGAGTCTCTGCCGTCCAGGATAAGTTGGACGTGCGTTGCTCTTCCACGCTCCAGATCGGAACTGAAATTCGGACCAATGTCGATAGCCATTAGCGCGGACTTGTTGTCGATAGCCTGCTCCAAGCCCTTTTGATCATGAACCATGCTTAGAAGGTCAAAACTGGGAGAGCCTGCAAAACGCGCGATAAAATCCCGCGACAGTTGTCCCTGGTCCTGGTTATAGACGACGAAGGGAACATGTTTTAGTTCGAAGGTTGCCGCATAGCCAAACACAAGAAGTTGAATGATTGGGGGACCAATAAGCACGGCACGGCTTGCGGCATCGCGCAAAAGGGCCAGTAACTCCTTGATGGTAAGTGCAAATACGCGTTGGAATATCAACCGCATCAGTCCAACCTCTTGCGAAACCTAAATAGAGCGATGCCTAAAAAGACCGCACAGAGGATAGCCATTCCAAAAGCATTGGGCAGAATTACTGACCAGATATCTCCAGCCAGAAAGGAACTTTGCAGCATAGTCACAAAGTACCGGGCTGCGACGATATGAGTCAGCACCTGAATGATTTCCGGCATGGAACGAATATCAAATAGAAAACCAGACAGAATGAATGCGGGAAGAAAGGTGGTGACTATGGCGATCATCGCCGCGACAAACTGGCTGCGCGCAAGGACGGAGATCACCAATCCCATACCCAGTGCTGTGAGTAGAAAGAGCGCCGCCGTGCTAAAGAGTACGAGTAACGATCCGCGCAGTGGAACATCAAACAAGAAGACAGCCATAGCGGTGGACATCATCATTCCGCCCATTCCCATGGCAGAGTAGGGGATTAGCTTTCCCAACAGAATTTCGGTTGTGGTGACTGGAGTTACCATGATGCCTTCCATGGTCCCGCGCTCCCACTCCCGCGCTACCACCAGAGCCGTCAGCAAGGCTCCAATGAGCGTCATGATGATGGCGATCAGTCCTGGAATAAGATAGTCGCGGCTGCGCAGTGAAGGATTAAACCAAACCCGCGTGTCGGCCACGACGGGAGTGGCTAGGCGGGTACCTTGGCGGGTCGCTTCCTGCTGTAACCAAAGCAGCCATGTGCCGTTCACATAATTTTCAATGATGCGCGCCTGATTAGCATCCACGCCGTTTACAGTGAGTCGAACCGGGGCACTTCCAGAGCTGTAGGAGAGGCGCGTAAAATCACTCCTCAGCGAGATAATGGCGTCGGCACGCCCGTGCATCAGCGCTTGCTCTGCAGATCCCTCATCCGAATAGACTGTCGGACGAAACCACGGAGAGTGTTGCAGTTCAGCCAGGAAAGAAGCGGTAAGTTGTGTGGGATGCTCTACAACTTCCGCAATGGAGATGCTACGGGCATCCAGCGATACCCCATAGCCAAAGATCAGCAGAAGCACCAGCGGCAGCACGAATGCGATGGCAATACTGGAAGGATCGCGGAGGATCTCGTATGTCTCTTTTCGCATTAGGCCAGCCAGACGCATCACCTTCATGACGCCCTCCGGCTCGTCAGCTCATGTTCTTCAATCAGGGAGATAAAGGCATCTTCCATGCTCGGTTTGGGTAGATCCGGGCGACGAACCATATCCTTGATTTCTGTGGGCGTGCCCTGGGCAAGGATCTCTCCGAGCGACATCAACACGAGATGATCGCAATATTCTGCTTCCTCCATAAAGTGTGTGGTCACAAGGCAGGTCGTTCCACCTGCGGCCAGTGCGTTCACGCGAGCCCAGAATTCGCGCCGCGCCAACGGATCGACGCCGGAGGTAGGTTCGTCGAGAAAGAGAATGCTCGGTTCGTGCATCAGCGCACAGGCCAGGGCCAACCGTTGCTTGTATCCCAGGGGCAGGCTCCCCGCATTCATCGCGGTGTAGTCCTTCAGTTCCAACTCTTCCAGCGCCCATGCCATCCGTTCTTTTCTGCGCCGATTTTCCAGACCATAGGCGGCAGAAAAGAAGGACAAATTCTGCCGCACGCTCAATGACCCATATAAAGAGAATTTCTGAGATACATAGCCGATTCGCGCGCGGGCGGACGCCGTCGCGGTGCGCAAATCGACGCCCGCGACACGCAGTGTTCCAGACGAGGAGGGCAGCAGTCCGCAGAGCATTCGGAAGGTCGTTGATTTCCCGGCACCGTTGGCTCCCAGCAGGCCGAATATCTCTCCCTTGCGTACGGAGAAGCTGATATTGTTCACAGCCAGGAAGGCGCCGAAGTAGCGGTAGAGGTCTTTCACCACGACGACCGTCGCATCGTCCTGGGATGTATCTCTATGAGTCGGCAGCGGAATGAGGTGCCGTGGAGTCCGCCTAAACAAAAGACTGACGAAAGCATCTTCCAGCCGCGCTGGAACTGCCTTGGGCGTTCCAAAGGGAGCCAGATCATCCCGCAAGACAGGTGGTCGTGGCTCTTGCATAACGATACGCAGTCCATCCCCTTGAATGACCGTATCTACCACGCCTGTCAGTTGTGCAACTCGTGATTGCAGGTTGCGCGGTGCTGTGGGAACATTTTCCAAAACGAATGCATGACCCTGAAAAGGGGCGGCGAGTTGCGCCGGATTTCCCTGCGCGAGAATTTCTCCTTCATGCAACAGGACGACATGGTCACAGCGCTCGGCCTCATCCATATAAGCGGTGCTGAGCAGGACAGTCACTTTCTGGCCGACAACTTGTTGCTGAATGATGCTCCACAGTTCCCGCCGCGAAATCGGATCGACGCCCACGCTGGCTTCATCGAGCAGCAGCAGTTGGGGAGGATGGATCAGAGTGCAGGCCAGGCCGAGCTTCTGTTTCATACCGCCGGAAAGTTGTCCTGCCAGCCGTTTGCGGAATGGACCGAGCGCAGTCATGGTCAGTAACTCCGCAAAGCGACCTTCTCGCATCCCATGGGGAATGCCGTGCAGATCGGCAAACAGATTGAGATTCTCTTCAACCGTCAAGTCTTCATAGAGGCCGAAATGTTGCGGCATATAACCAATCTGACTTTGTAGAGTGAGAGCTTCCTTCGGTAAAAGATGACCGAGAACACGAATCTCCCCAGCGTCGGGCGTCAGGATCCCCGCCAGTAGTCGCATCAGCGTGGTCTTGCCGGCGCCATCTGGGCCGATAAAGGCTGTCATTGTTCCAAGGGGAAGCTGCAACGAAATACTCTTTAGCGCATCTCTGCGGCCAACCCCTTTGCCGAAAGACTTACTCAGGTTCCTGACGACAACTGCATCCATGTCAATTCGCCCCGCACGGATGAGCGTCGATTGCATGAGGCGGATTCTTGCTGAGTGGAATGACGACAGTTGCAGGCATTCCCATTCGCAAACGATGGTCCGGGTTACAGGCGAACACGCGTACCCGGTAGACAAGCTGCGAGCGCAACTGCGCGGTTTCCACATTCTTCGGCGTAAACTCCGACACCGGCGAAATGTAGCCGATCCATCCCCGAAAGCGTTGCCCTGGAAAGCTATCAGACTCGATCCAGGCCTGCATGCCAAGCACGACTTTACCCATCTCCGGTTCTGGCAGATAGGCTCGCACCCAAACTGGATTGTCTAAGGCGAGCGTAAACACCGGCGTCTGCGGAGTGGCCATGTCCCCGGGCTCAAGTATCCGGTCTTGAATGACGCCATCCGAGGGAGAATACAGCTGCGTATCGGCCAATTCCTTTTGTGCTAGAGCCAGAGTCGCTTTGTCCGCTGCGAGTGTGGCCTGGGCTGCGACAATGTCTTCCTTTCGCGGACCGATGACTGCAAGTTGCAGGACCTGCTGCTTGGCCGCTAATGCCTGCCGCTTTGCAGCCAAGCTGGCCTGCTCGGCCAGGTAGGAGCGCTGAGCGTCATCGCGGATCTGCAAGGAAACGTATTGCTGCTGGGCAAGTGTTTGTTGGCGGCGATAGAGCAATTCGGCGTTCGTAACGTTGGCTTGCGCAGCTTCAACATCCGCCTGTGCGGCAGCGACATCCGCACGTGCTTGCGCAATCTCCTCTGGCCGGTTCCCTGCCAGTAGGCGCGCGACCACCTGTTGTTGAACGGCCACTGTCGACTGCTTTTGCGCCGCTGCATCCAGAAAGTGCTGCTGAACCAGTTGCGCAACTAGCTGGCCGGCATGAACTGCGCCACCTTCGTCCACCAGAAGCTTGTCAATGCGCTCACTATCATTGAAGGCGAGTTGCACCTGCCGAATATCGACATTACCGTACAGTGTGATGGTGTCGCTGGGAGCATGTTTCCGCTGGAGCCATCGCCACCCCCAAAAGCCCGCAATAATAAAAAGGAGCACAATTGCCAGGACAAAGAGACGCTTCTTGACCGAAATCATGGATGTTCTCCCAATGAAACAGCGGTGCCGTTTACTTTGAAGGATTGTTATTGAGCAGGGCGTTAATGGCCTCAATGTCCAGCGGCGTCAATACTCCTGCTGCTGCTTTCAGGCGTGTCCGAGCAACCAGTTGAGTGTAAAGAGCAAGATAGTGATTGCGCTGCGCGGCTGCATAGTTCGTCGTTGCCGTCAGCAGGTCGATGATGGACCGGCTCCCAATTTCATATCCCTTTCGCGTGCCATCCATCGATACCTTGGCTGAAGTGACCGATTGTTGGGTGGCTTGAAACTGGGCGACGCTATCCTCAAGATCCTGAAATGCGGTTTGCGTGTCCAGTTTGATCTGGTCCTGAATATTGGCGACATTCGCGCGGCTTGCTTTGGAAAGAGCCTCAGCCTGACGGATCCCAGCTCGCGTGCCTCCACCTTCATAGATCGGAATGGACAAGTTCAGCGAGCCGCCGATCTGGTCGATGGCCAAAGGCGGAATGAGCGTGCCCGCGGCGTGCTGGCCAATCCCGCTCAGGGTCAACGTCGGCCAACGCGCCCGCTTGGCATACTGCACTTGCTGTTCTGAGAATTTGAATGTTGCTTGGGCCTGCTGCAGAAGCGGCTGGTTCTGCAGCGCCGATGCAAGCCAGGAGTCTATCGTATCCGGTTGCGGCCCAGTTGGCTGCAAGGTTGTAATGTCCTGCAATGCTTCCACCGACTGATGCGTCAGGCGCTCCAATTGGTTCTTCGCTATTGTGACGGCATTTTTCGCTGTGATCAGGTCTGCACTTGCAGCGTCCAACTGCGCCTGCACTTCCTGCACCGAGATAATATCTCCGCTGCCAACCTGCAGGCTTTCTCTGGTCTGCTTGTCTATGCTTTGCAGCAGGCCCATCTGCTGCTGCGCCACACGCTGGTTGGCTTCGGCCTGCAACACGCCAAAATACGCCTGCGTGACCTCCAGCGCGATCACCTGCTGCGCATAGGCCAGAGCTGCCTCACTGGCCCGAATGCGGCTGTCCGACTGGTTCATCGCCGTGAACGCTTGGCCGTTGAAGATCGACTCTGTCAGGCTGGCGCTGAAGGCGTCAGAATGGTACCCAGTGGAAATTGTTTGAGTGCCAAAGCCAGTTACATGAGCAGTATTCATGCCTCCACTTGCACCAGCATTGATGTGCGGAAGAAGGGCCGCGCGCGCCAGTGGTTTCCCTGCCAAGTCGGCATCCAGCTGAGCGCGCGCCTGAGCAATCATCGGAGAAGTCGAAGCCGCCTGTTGATAGGCTGCCTGCAGATCCTCGGCCATCGATGGCACACCATTGAGAGTCACTCCCCCACAAATTACGAGCAGGGTCAAGAAGAGTGCCAAGGATCGACACTTTAGATGAATTGCACTTTGTTCCCTCATCAGACCACCTGAGTTTCTCTTGACTTGAAGCATTTTCGTATCACTCCACCGCTATACATCATTTCCTGTGATTGCATCGGATGCTCTCTTGCGGAGGTCATCACAGCGCTGCTTTGTTCTCAAGGCTTCTCTAGCGCCTCAGGCGATGAAATTGGTCCAGCAAAAATAGATCCCGATCCCGATGAAGAGTGTTCCAGTGATTCTTCGTGCCCATATATCCAGCGCAGTCAGCCGTTTGAATATGGCGGCTACGGATTTGGCACCAAGCGCAATCAAAACAGCGAAAGCGAACACCGGCAAAGCCGTTCCCAGCCCGTAGAGCGCGGGCAACACAACAACGGACTTTGACTCGATCGCAAGAGGGATAAGGCTTCCAAAGAACAGTGCGGCCGAGGTTGGGCAGAAAGACAGAGCGAACAGCATGCCAAGAGCCCCGGCTCCCCATATGCCTCTGTTGCGGTCGGGCAATTGGAAGTCTTTATCCCTGAGCAGGTTCAAAGGCGGCAGCCGAATGATTCCCAGCAGGACAAGCCCCACGACAACCAAGATTGGGCCCATCGCCTTGCTCATGTAATGCTGAAGCCAGAAGGAGAGGTGGGGAATGGAAAGGATCGTAAGCACGGTGAGTGCGGCAAGAAGGACGTAAGTCGCCGTGCGCCCCAGCGTGTATAGGAATCCATTCGCGAACACTCGATCTGTGTGTTCAGCTTGTCTGCCGAGGTAGGAAATCGCTGCGATATTCGTCGTCAATGGACAAGGGCTGATGGATGTCAGGATTCCGAGCCAGAGAGCCGAAAGCCCGCTTAAGAAAAGCATGCTCATTGAACCCTCTCGAGGGCAGCTTGTATGGCGCTCTTTACGTAGCTTCGAAATGCCGGTTCGTTATTCACTAGCGTCCAGACATCCCCAAGGTTCCTGTAGTCGGTTTGTTTTCCGTTCTTGTATGTCACAAGAACCAACGACCACGTGATGAGCTTGTAGTCGTCGAACAAGTGTTCGTTCCCCGGCTGCTCAACGTTGACGGACTGCCATTCCAGTTGATCCGTCTTGAGCTGTGGATCGAACTCGGAAGTCACCACATCGTGGGAAAGGCCCTCAATTTTCCGGCACGTGTAGCACCGTGTAGTGCCATGAAAGTAGTAGGCAACAACTTTGGTATTGCGGGTAGCGCCGGAAGCTCCCGCTATAGAAGCAGCCTGCGAGTGACCCGTCCCGCTGTTTCGCGCAAGTACTGCGAAGGTCAACGCTCCCACCATCAAGATAAAAACAGATACAAGTAGAGGCTTACGTTTCATGGTGCGGTCCCTTTCAGGCGAGGATTGTCTTGAGCTCGTCGACATTGGGTACACGGCCATAGAGCTTGACCTGGCCATTCACCACCAACGCGGGCGTCCTCATCACGCCGGCGTGCATGATCACTTGTATGTCCGTCACTTTTTCCAGCTTGAAGTCCATGCCGAGTTCCTTGGCCGCCGCCTCCACGTTATTCGCCAGCCGCACGCAGTTTGCACATCCAGATCCGAGTATTTGCAGTGTTGTCATAAGTCTTTCTCCCCAGTTACTTTCTTTACATCAAAAAGTTGAACAGATAGCCAACGATCAGAATTCCGACCGCGACCACGCCTACGAAGGCCGCGATCAACTGCGGACGCAGCACCTTGCGAAGAATGATGGTCTCCGGAAATGACAGTCCGATGACGGACATCATGAAGGCGAGTACGGTGCCCAGTGCTGCGCCCTTCTGTAATAGCGCCTGAACAATCGGGATGATTCCCGCCGCATTCGAGTACATGGGAATGCCGATCAGCACGGCCAACGGAACCGCCCACCACGTACCCTTGCCCATGATGTGTGCCATGAAGTTCTGCGGCACATAACCGTGGATACNNATACCTGCGCCTACCGCGATTCCGGCGATGACGTACGGCCATACCTTTCCCACGATGTCTCGCACCGCTTCCCGCCCCAGGTGGATTCGTTCAGGCCAGGTCAGCTTCTCGTCTTCCAACGAGCCATCACCCATCTGGGCTTCGTAGACCAAAGGCTCGACGTAGCGCTCCATCTTCAGGCGGCCAATGGTCCAGCCGGCGATCATGGCAATCAACAGGCCGGTGCCCGCATAAATACCCGCTACCCGCCATCCGAAGAGACCGAAGAGCAGCACCAGAGCGACTTCATTGATCATCGGAGCCGCGATCAAAAAAGAGAAGGTGACGCCCAGCGGAACGCCTGTCGTCACAAAACCGATAAAGAGCGGCACTGCCGAACAGGAGCAAAAAGGTGTGACGACGCCGAGCAATGCTGCCAGCACATTGCCCACCGATTCGCGCGTCCCGGCAAGAATCGCCCGCGTGTGCTGCGGAGTGAAGAACGATCTCACAATTCCTACGCCGAAGACCACAAGTAGCAGCAGCATCAAAACTTTCGGCGTTTCGAAGACCATGAACTGGATCGCGGAGCCCAGGCGCGTTGCGGGGGAACAGTGCAGGACAGTGAACGCAAACCAGTCCGCTGCGGCGCTCAACCGGTGGTAGATCATCCACCACACCACGATCCCCGCTCCTATCAGAACAGAGCTGCGAAGTGCGGATTCCTGTGGTGTCTTCTTCTGCCTTCGATCCTTGACGTCGCTGGCATTGATTATCTGGATTGCCATGGTCTTACCTCTGCAAGAGGCCCCTGTACCGTATTGAAATTGTCCGGGACATCATCATTTACTTTCCCCACTGGCATGGGCGCCGCTTCGCGGCGCATCGCGGTTGATCGTGTCACTTCGCGGCACTAGCGGGTTTTGGCTATGGTCCGGGAAATGATAATCGGCGATACGTTCGAGCGTGATCGCCCGCTCCGGTCGCGTGTTCAGCAGCTTCCGGCTGGATTCATTGGCGTCTCGTTCAAAGCGGTCGATCTCCGCAGATGAAACAGCTTCGCCTCGCGCGCACCGGGCGCGGATGGACAGCTCCAGCGCCGCAAGAGCCGCAGGGTAAATTCCCGCTCGCAGAAAAACTCGGACCGCGTTGCCGGTAGAGATGCGTTGCACAATGAAACCATCGCCCACAGAGCTATCCAGCATGAGCGTCCCTTGGTTGATGCGTGCGCCCGTCATCCACGCACCTCCATCGGCCCAGCAGGGAGCATTCTTCGAGACGACCCTGACGTCCGTGCGGTCCACAACACCATCAGGAAACAGCATCTGCAACGCGGCGCTCAACTCCACCCACGCCGTCACCAGCCCATCGCAAAGATGACCGTGCATCCGCGCCATATCTTTCAGCGTGATCAGCTTGGGATGGAGATTGCGCCTGCCCAGCGCGCTGTCGGTATCCAAAACCAAAAGTGGTTGAAGGTAGCGCGCCTGAGCCGCCCAAGCAGGATAAAAGTCTTCCTCCTGCACCCGCTGCTGCGCTAGCGAAGCCTGCCCAGCACTCAGGAAAAGGACCGCGAGCAGCACGGCAAAGCGGCGGTTATGCCAGCTTCTCGTCCGATCGTTCAGTGTGGATCTGCAATCGCGGTTCAACGCTTCTGCTTGCCCGGTCATCTCGTTCTCTCCTTCAGAACCTGTGTCGCGCAAGTGAAGAAGTTGCAGACACAAGGCGTCAACAGCCGGTAATACACGGTGGTTCCCTCGCGTCTGTCCTCGACGATGCCGTGGGCGCGAAGCAATGCCAGGTGTTTCGAAACGGTCGACAGATCGCCACCGACAAGATCCCTTAGCACTCCGACTGAGCACTCCCCGCGGCTCAGCCGATCCACAATCATCAGGCGGGATTCATGGGCAAGGGCCTTGAGCATCTTTGCCTGCTTCGTAAATGGACTGCGTTTTTCCATGGTCCCCAAATAATTTCCTTATTGGCCAAGTTGCCATATAACGCCCATCGAATGCTGTGACTGCTGTCACGAGAGTGGGGTAGATCGCTTCGTCTTTCAGTTTCCGAACCTCACTCATGCCCCTGCGAGCGGGTCGTGCCTATCTCTGCCGCTGCAAAGCAGCAATCTCTTACTGCTTCCAACTTTGCCTTCTCGTTCTAAACAAAGTGAGCCGTGATAACTACAAATCCGCACTCTCTCTGAGCGGGCGCCAAAGAAATTAGGATGCCAGGACAATCGAACATTTGTTTTTCCTTCTTCAATAATGATCGATGCCGCCACTTCATCTATCTGGCGGGCAGTGACAAAGTTGGCACCGTCGGCGCAGCCTAGCGACCGCAACCGCGACAAGCCCACCGGAGTCTCAAAGCGGAACAGTTGATTGAAAAAAGTGAGCCCGATTCAGTTATTTGCGCTGACGCCTTTCACCTCTTCTGAACTCAACACCCCACGCCGAGTCGTTCCGGAGTCAAGCTCGGCAGTCTCACTCACGGCTGTGTTTACAGGGGTTTCAGAGGCATCGGACGAGGAAAACTCTCGACAAAACGATGAACGGGCGCAAAGCCGGAAACACGGGCCGGGATGACAGCGACCGCAAGCACCTCACCGGACGTCGAACGGCTGATCGAGGCGACCAGAGGGAGCCGGAACGAGGCCCGCGACCGTTGTTTGTTGCTCCTGATGTTCCGGCATGGCTTACGCGTGTCGGAAGCCTGCCGGATGAAACTCGACCAGGTGGACACCCAAAGCCGCGTGTTGCACGTCTCTCGGTTGAAGGGTGAGCTATCGACGACGCAGCCGTTACGAGGCGACGAGCTGCGGGCTGTCCGCCGCGCAAGGATGAAGCCGGCCGGCAAGACAATCAGGTCCCATTTGTCTCGTCTCGAGTCCGGTCGTCTCAGTCCTTCATTCTCCATGTTGTTTCGCGCAGCTCACGCGTTTGCTGTCGACCGAGTGATCCTTCGAATACTGATTTCCTGGAAACCTCCTCCGAATTCATGATCTGAATGTGCCGGGTCTGGCACATCGCTCGTTCGTTTTCCGGCTGCGAGACCCTGAATCCGTGTCACTCTTATGCCCTGCGACGAAGCGCATTGAGGTTGGAGCGAAGAGGATGAACGGAAGGATCATCGGTCACGATCAACATCCACTCGATTGCAATTGCCTCGGTTGCCTTATACTGCGGCAAGATCCGTTCCTGAAAGCGTTCCTCAAGACGAAGAGTGTTCGAACGCAAACAGCAGGCTATCGCCGTTACATGTCTTTCGCGATTTGCACATATTTCGGCCGGGGGTTGCAGGCCAAAATTGAGGTTCGAAATGAAGGTAAGTACATGAAAAGGAAGGAAGTGCGGATTTAGTGGTAGGCGAGGCGGGGCTTGAACCCACAACCCCCGGCTTAGAAGGCCGGTGCTCTATCCAGTTGAGCTACTCGCCCATGCTTTTTTATTGTAGCGTCGATTGCGCGGGGCCGCGAGTAACTGTGGGCTCAATGGAATCTGCAAAAACAGCCAATACCGTTTCAAGCTGAGCGCGGGCGGCCTCGACCGTGGAGCCACAGGCCGCGAGGTAAGCCGTGATTCCAATTCCATCCTCCAAATCCGGCGTCCTTATTGCGCGGCGAATGACCAGATCGATGCGGCAGCAGCGCAACGGCGCGCTCTTGAGGCGGATACAAAGTGCCCTAGACCACGCAATCGCGTTGTCGGAATCGGACCAAAGCTCTGGATTACCAGGTACCAGGTCCATGTAGACGGCAATAGCGTGCGCCACCGATTCTTGCGGTGCGTCGAATTCGGGCGGATCTATCTCCGTGAGTCGCCAGACATCGCACTTCGAGGTGTAGAGCGAAGACTGCGCAGAATTGAGTCGAACCAATGCAGGAGCGAGTGCGGGAAGAAACAGAATTTCCCTCAATTCAATTGCTTTCTCGGGGTTGTGTCGCAAATCAACGAAACCCGACCAGCATACATCGATGACGGGAGCGCTACCGCCGAGTTCGATCTCCCAGTCAGCTTCCACTGCGTGCACCGGACACGTGCAGCAGGTAGCGCGTCACAGTGGCCTCAGCCCAGTGGATTTCATTGCCGCGCTTGCCACAGAGATATGCGCAGTGGCCACCGTGCCGAGTCTCGACCAACGTGACGTTTGGATTCGCCAGAATCGCTGCCCTGGTCTCCGGCAACAGCCGGATGAAAGGATCGTCGAGAGCGTGCAGGATCAGCGTGGGGACCGCAATTCGATCGACGACGCGAGCGCTGGCAGCGCGGAAATAATAATCGTCCGCATTGCGAAAGCCGCAATGGCGAGCGACGATTTTGTCATCGAACTGACGAACGGATCGTATCGAACCAAGTCCACGGGTATCGTAAATTTCTGGATGGAAAGCGGCCTTTCGCCGATAGCGCCGCTTGAGCCCACGGAGGAAATGCCATTCGTATCCGCGGTTGACCGGCTCATGGAGAGCATCAGAACCGGCAGCCAGGTCGACCGCGGGGCAGACTGCGGCAACGGCACAGAGCGGAGCGCGATTACCCCATTCGCCGGCCAACTTGAGCACAAGGTTGCCGCCCATCGAATAGCCGATGAGAGCCACTTGTCTCAAGTTGTAAGTTTTAGTGAAATGCTCAACGACCGCTCCCACGTCTCCCGAGAGACCCGAGTGATACAACGTGGGCGTCAGGTGATCTGTGTCGCCGCAGTTGCGCATGTTCATCCGGATGACGTTGCATCCCGCATCCCAGGTACGCGCAGCCAGGCCCTGTATGTATTGGGATTCGGACGATCCCTCAAGACCGTGAACCAGCACCACGGTCAATCGCGCAGCGCGCACTGCCTCGGGCTGCCACGAGCAATGACACAAGATGCGGCTCCCGTCGGAAGGGTCCACCTCCACCGTCTCTGCCTGAGAAGCGACGCGGAAAGCCGGACGCGGGAGGTAGTTACCCACAAGCGTCTGGAGGTGTCCGTTGCTCAGGCCGCGCCTGGGGACGAACGAATAAAGCCACTCGGGCGGCGGAGCAAGTGCGGTACTTTCTACTGTATTCTTGCTAATATCGATGATCACGGAGACTCGGCTGTCTGGTGTTTTTGGCTGTCGGGTCCGTAGATACCTGGGGCGGCCAGCGTCGATCCGTTTGGACCACCTTTGCCGTCTGTAACTTACAGATTCTACGTTACCACATTTGCCATAAATGCCGTGATCCCAGTAGAACATTGCACGCTGGACGCGTCATCAAAACCGCCGCCGACATCCACGCGATTGCATCGGCATTCATGAGCCAATCCGGCCTGCTTTCCACACTTTCACGCAAGCTAGGTTGCATCGGACGATTAGGCCTCTTGGGTAAATTTGTGTGCGCCAAGGATTCGCCGGCGATTGTGGGTATAGGGGAATGAACAAGGTTTACCTGAACGCTTCGCGGCGGGGTGCTTGTTTCAGGAGATGTTGGTTGCCACTCCGGGAGCTTTCAACGCACATGTTGCTGACGTTGTCCGATGAGTATCGGAAATGTCCCCGCATTTGAGCGCAGAGGTTACGTCGGAGATAAATCTGCGAATCCTCGCAACTATCCTCGAGGCAAGGGTTCATCTAAGAAAGCATCCCCGTGCCTTCATCCCTTTTGGCGGCGTCGGCTTCCAGCACTGCGGAGGTCTCTTGTGTACGATTCGCGGCTCTCCCAGGTGCGAATTGCCCTTGTATCCCTGCTCGTTCCAGTCATTTTTGCCAGTGGATGTTCCAGCCACACAACCGGCAATCCCAACGGAACCAATTCTCCGCAACCATCCGTCGCCGTCGCCGGCGCCACCCAGGTCCGTTTGGGAAGCACTACCACCTTCACTGCAGCAGTCGCCAATCTCACCAATACAGCGGTAACATGGCAGGTTGACACCGTAGCCGGCGGCAACAGCACCGTGGGCACCATCACCAGCGCCGGCGTGTATACGCCGCCAGCAGCCATCCCCGCCACCAATCCCTTAACGATTACGGCTGTAAGTGTCGCCTCGCCGTCTACCTCCGGATCGGCCCAGCTCAACGTTGTCAACCCCATCCCGGTCATTACCTCGGCAACGGCAACCCTTGCTTCCGGCACAAGTTATTCGCTGGATGTGCTGGGATCGAGCTTCGTTGATGGCGCCCAGATCCAGGTTAGCGGCGCTGGTGTAACTACCACATTCGTATCCGCCACTGAGTTACAGGCTACGATAAGTGTGCCTGCAGGCACTTCCAGTTTGAGCGTCGCGGTTCTCAATCCAAATCCCGGCGGCGCGTCCTCAAACACAGCCGCCGCAACCATCAATCTTGCCTCTGCCACCGCGGCGGCACGCCTGCTGGATCAGGCCACATTTGGACCGACGTTTGCCGACATTCAAAATGTGCAGACCATCGGCATCGACGCCTACATTACGAACCAGTTCAACACTCCGGATACGCCTCTCCCCAATTTCCCGTCGCCTTTGCCGGCAGTCTGCCTGACCGCGAATACACCCACCGTCTGCGAAGAGTCCGAGTGGTGGCAAGTCGCGCTCACCGGCAACGACCAGTTGCGCCAGCGTGTCGCATTCACCCTCAGCGAACTTTTCGTCATCTCGAGCGATACCGACAGTGCAACCACCATCACCTACTACCACAACATGCTGGCGAACGATGCTTTCACGAACTTCTCCACCATCATGAACGATGTCTCGCTCTCGCCGGGCATGGGTGCCTATCTCAATATGCTCAATAGCGCAAAGGCTCCCGCCGGCCAGATTGCCAATGAGAACTATCCGCGCGAGCTCATGCAGTTATTCACCATCGGCCTCAATGAGCTGAATCCGGACGGTACGTTGCAACTCGATGGCAGCGGCAATCCCATTCCCACTTATGCCGAGGCGCAGGTGCAGGCCTTCGCCCGCGCATATACCGGATGGACCTATGCCACATCCACTGGCGGTTCCCCAACCAGCTTCCCCAACAAGACACCGAACTACTTTGCGCCCATGGCCGCAGTCGAGTCGGAGCACGACGCCACTGCAAAGATCCTCCTGAACGGAACCGTGCTTCCCCCCGGGCAAACTGCTGAAGAAGATCTTGCCGGCGCACTGTCGAACATCTTTAACCATCCAAATGTTGGTCCCTTCGTCTGCACGCAATTGATCCAGCATCTTGTCAAAAGCAACCCGAGCCCCGCCTATGTCTCGCGTGTCGCTGCTGTCTTTGCCAATAACGGCAGCGGCGTTCGCGGAGATATGCAGGCCGTCATCCGCGCCATTCTCGAAGACACCGAAGCCCGTGCCGGAGACACCAACCCCCTCGACGACGGCGGCCACCTGCGCGAGCCCATCCTCTGGATCACTAACTTCCTCCGCGCCATCGGATTTACTAACACCGATCCAAACAGCTCGTATTACTCCCTGTCTAACTACTCAAACAATCTGAATGAGCGGCCTTATCGCTCCGGCAGCGTCTTTAACTTCTTCCCGCCGAGTTATGTTATCCCTCAGACCACCCTGAATGCGCCCGAATTCGATCTCGAAAACACGGCCTCGGCCATACTGCGCCTGTCGTTGGCCAATACCATGGTCTTCAACAAGATCACCGGCTTCAATGTCGACCTAAGTGCCACTGGCACGCTTGGCCAAATCGCCGCCGCCAGTCCCGCGAATCTCGTCGATATGCTTGGTCTCATGTTCATGCATGGTCAGATGCCCACCGACATGCGCACAGAAATTATCAACACCATCAGTGGACTCGGCACTGCGGAGCAAGTGCGCGTCGCCGTCTTTCTCGTCATCACTTCCTCGCAATACAAAGTCATGCACTAATCTTGTGCGTCCAGTAACAACGCAAACGCCTGTTCAAGGGAGATCGCAATGAGTGCAAACCGGAGAACCTTCATCAAGTGCGCAAGTCTGGCAGCCGCCGGCAACGTTCTCGGCTTGCGGCCTTTTGGCGCGCTCAATGCCCTCGCCCAAAGCTCCACAGATTACAAAGCACTGGTCTGCGTATTTCTCTTCGGCGGCAACGACGCCAACAACACGCTCATTCCCTTTGACACCACCGGCTACGGGAACTACTCATCCATTCGTGGTGACCTCGCGCTCGCTCAGAACACGCTGCTCCCGCTCACGCCGGCACCTAATTTCGCGCTCAATCCCAATCTGCCGGATATACAAGCTCTCTTCAACAGCAACAATGCGGCCTTCGTCGCCAATGTCGGCACATTGATCCAGCCGCTCACGCGCACACAATATCTCGCCGGCCAGACTGCGCCAACCAATCTCTTCTCCCATCCCGACCAGCAGCTGGAATGGCAGAATGCCGCGCAGAGTGCCTCAACGCAAACCGGATGGGCTGGACGCATCGCCGACTCCCTTGGAGCCACTTACAACACGGGCGCTTCCATTCCCATGATTACTTCAGTCGCGGGCGATACTCTTTTTTGCAATGGCACGGCTACCTCCCCGGTTTCTATCTCACCTGGCAATGTTGGCGCTGCGAGTTGTTCCGAAGGTTCCGAATGCGGCGCCCGCCAGGCCTCCGCGCAGGCGCTGCTCACGCTCGACACCGGCGTCTCCCTCGTGCAGGCTGACGACACCATCACCACCAATGCGTACGCCTATGCCAAAACCCTCGCCGACGCCGTGCAATCCATCACCCCGTTGCAAACCGTCTTCCCCGCAAACAACGGCCTCGCCGCACAACTTCAGCAGATCGCCCAGATCATTCAGGTCCGCGCCGCTCTCGGCGTCCAACGGCAAATCTTCTTCGCCAGTCTCGGTAACTTCGACACTCACGCCGATCAGCTCGCGCTGCAAAGCACTCTGCTGGCTGAAATCTCTCCCGCACTCGCAGCCTTCTATAATGCGACCGTTGAATTGAATGTCGCCAGCGAAGTCACCACCTTCACCATGTCCGACTTCAGCCGCACATTCCAGCCGAACTCCAACAACGGCAGCGACCACGCATGGGGCTCGCATCACATGGTCATCGGCGGCGCTGTAAAGGGCGGCCAGATCTACGGCACCTATCCAATGCTCGCCCTCGCCGGCCCTGACGACTCCGGCTCCAATGGCCGCTGGGTTCCCTCCACTGCGAGTTCCCAATATGCAGCTACCCTTGCTCAGTGGTTCGGCGTCCCCGCCGCCGACCTGCCCACGATTCTTCCCTCCATCGGCAATTTCAGCAGCAGCAATCTTGGTTTCGTATAGGGAAAAGTGGGAGCGGCCGTTTCCAGAGTCCAATGGAAGCAATCGCAGGCCAGGTGCTGGTAAACGCTCCAGGGTCCGGCGCGTCCAAAGATGGTCGAAATTTCGCGGTGGCCGATAGGCGTCATTTGGAACGACTGTATACTCCCACATTAAGCGCCCCGGGCTTTGTTCATTTAAAGCCCCTGCCATTAAGGGCGACACCTGCAACTCGCAGAGGTTAGACCGACAGGCAACCCGCTGGCGGCCAGATCAATGCCTCGTCACAGATCAATGGAGAAGATTTTGTCTTCATAGCATTGTATTTTCAATTTCCCCTTCCTACCCTGATGCCTGTGGGAGATCGATGGAGTTAGATCGGCTTATAAGGATCGTAAAAATGAAGTCTTTCTTTTTGAAATTACATCGTTAGGGAGCGCGGCAAAGCCTCAGCGGAGTATTCCATCATTTTTGCCTCGAAGGCTTGTCTGGTTTTCTCTGCGACTGCAATCTCATTTTGCCGCAGCCAGAACGCAGTGTTTATGGGAGTAGTCATTCCGTCCAGGGCGTCTATCGCGACGGAGAATTGGAAGCCAAGTTCTACGTTCAAGGAAAAGCACTATCAGATCAAAGATCTCGCAGAAATGTTGGCCATAGGCCGAAAAACTGTGCGACTACTGGTAAAGGACGAGCCGGGTGTAATCATGATGAGAAAGGGCCGGAGAAGACGCATACGGACTACAGCGTGCCGGAGTCTGTCGCGGAACGGGCATATACACTTTTGCAAAATGCCACCTACCAAAGGCGCCCGGCAAATACGACAACATTTGGATTCTGTTTGTCCGCGAAGGCTTCCTGCAGGATGCGCGGCTCGTCTAATTCGATTTACATTAAGTTGCCTATTTTCACTGGGGCGGCTAGTGGGGATCGAACCCACGACATCCTGAGCCACAGTCAGGCGTTCTGCCGCTGAACTATAGCCGCCGTAATACCTTTTCGATTGTAGCATCGAATCAGATAGTGAGGCCCATCTTGGAAACTGCTCCATGACCTCTTTCGACGCCAATACAACACGAAAAAATGGCTCACCATTGCGCTCGAATCCAATAGTGCTAGAGCCCGAGCGCTGGGCGAAAGGCGCCTGGATTTTTCGAGACCAGACACTGCAACGGCTCGAGATTCTTTTGGACGAAGCCTTTCGCATACCCGGAACGAGCATACGGTTTGGACTTGATGGAATCATCGGCCTGGTTCCAGGTTTAGGCGACGTTGTTGCGGGGTTGTTGTCACTAATCATCCCGCTGGCTGCCTGGATCCGCGGCGTACCCTACGTGACCCTGGTTCGGATGGCCACCAATATTGGTATCGGCGTCCTTGTAGGTTCGGTTCCCTTGTTCGGCGATATCTTCGATATTGCATGGAAGGCGAATCGCCGAAATTATTTGCTGATGCGCCGACACCTCGGAGAGCCGCGACGCCATACTTGGCGCGATTGGACCTTTTTGCTTCTGCTCGCAGCATCGCTCGGCGCCATCTTCGCCATTCCGGTGGTGCTCGTCGTATGGCTGCTGGCGTGGCTGATCAAGCAATAAGTGCCAACAGGCATGGGTTCGAAAGAGAATCAAGTCGCGATACAATCAAGAGAAGAGTCGGGGCGTAGCGCAGTCTGGTNNCGAATCCCTCCGCCCCGACCAGCGTGAGCAGTCGAGACGGCCGGACATGGGTTCACCTTTGTCCTGAATCCTCGTGCTCGAGGCCAACCTGCGGCCATCCATCTTTCCAGGCCACCGTCGAGATCTGCATCGCCGGCTTCCCAGTCATTGCATCGTATGCGTGAAAGACCATAATGGTTTGATCCTGTCCCACATAGAGCGACTCCCCGCCGGGTCCGAGCCACCGTTGATTGCCAACGAGAACCGGCGTGCCACCCCCGTCGAGCATGCGTTTCCCGGTCGCGTCCACATAGGGGCCCGTGACTTTGCGAGAGCGCCCAACCATCGTGCGATACGTGCTCTTCAGGCCGCGACAGCAAAGGTCCCACGAGACAAACAAGTAGTAATATTTACCGTGACGAATGATAAATGGTGCTTCCACGGCTTCCCAACCGGCCGGCAATCCAGGCGGCGCCGGTGCTGCATTGGGCGGCCGTTCTCGTGTCGCCAATGCATACAACTTTGTATCGTTTGGAGAGAGCTTTCCGGTGTCGCGATCGAGACGGCGCAGTTTGATGCCGCTCCAAAAGCTGCCAAACGCCAGCCAGGCGTTGCCGGACTCGTCGATCACAAGGTTTGGATCGATCGCATTGAAGTCGTCCTCCGCCCGCGAACGCAACACCAGACCCTCGTCCATCCATTTGTAGTCGGGACTGGCGGCATCGAGGGTCTTATTGGTTAAGAGAGCGATTCCCGAAGTGTTCTTTCCGAAGAGCGAGTACGCGTAATATAAGTGAAATTCTCCGTTGAAGAACGAGATATCCGGCGCCCACAGCTCTTTCGTGCCGGGACTTTCCTTGCGAATCCATTCCGGAATCTCGTCGAGGACATGACCGCAGAGCTTCCAATTCTCAAGGTCGTTGGAACAGCGGATCGCCATGTGGCCATTGGGCGCTCGTCCGGTGGCAAAGACGTACCATGCGTCTCCGGCTTTGATGATCGATGGATCATGCGTGCCTTGGTAGTCGCCGGATAGGGTGAAAACCTGCGGGACGGAGCTGTTCGGTTGTGCTGCGATGTCGTGAGAATCAAGGCAGGCCGCTATGACGAAGCCGACGATCGCGATTAGCCTTCCCAACTTTCGAATGTGAAGCACCGGCTCGGCAACACGCCGATTGGATTTCGGGCATTCATTCAGAAAACCTTTACCCATAATATGACTATTCGATACGCCTCTGAGCATGCGATGTCAAGGCGCTCGGAGCACGGTTTTCGCACAACAGGAAGCGTTAGAGCCGAGTTTCGAGGGAATCTGAGCGAAAGCGGGAAAACGTTTTTTCGTTGCCAGCTCAGAGCGTCTTCGAATAATATGGCATCCCATGCGCCGCCGCCTTTTCTCCATCGCCCTGCTCTCGTGTTTCGCGCCGGTTCCGGCCTCGATTTGCCAACAGCCCACGCTTACGATTCACGTGGATCAGCCAGTCGCTAAGGTCAGCCCGATGCTGTACGGCCTGATGACAGAGGAGATCAATTTCTCTTACGATGGCGGACTCTATGGCGAATTGATTCGCGACCGCACCGTGGGCCCTGGACGGCGCCCGCTCTTTCATTGGACGCAGGTAGCTCGCGGCAACTCGATGGTCGACATTTCCGTGGACGATCACAGTGGGCCGAGCGAGGCGCTGCCGCGCAGCATGAAGGTGAGTGTGACAGCGGCGACCGAAACTGCGCCTGCTGGCGTGCAAAACGACGGCTATTGGGGCATTCCAGTGCGCCCNNCATTGAAAACCGGGCAGGTAGCGGTATCGGCCAATAATCATTTTCAGATCACCGTTTCAAAGCCGGCGACGATCTGGTTCGATCTCGTCTCGCTCTTCCCACCGACTTATCACGATCGTCCGAACGGAAATCGCGTTGATATCATGGATAAGTTGGCCGCGATGCACACGAAGTTCCTGCGCTTGCCCGGTGGCAATTATCTCGAAGGTGATCATATTGCCGAGCGTTATGAATGGAAGAAGACGATCGGTCCGCTCGTCGACCGACCCACACATCCCAGCCCCTGGCGGTATCGTTCCTCCGACGGAATGGGCTTGTTGGAGTTTATGGAATGGTGCGAGGATCTGAAGATCGAGCCTGTGCTTGCGGTTTATGCCGGTTACTCGATGATGCAGGAACACGTTGATCCCGGTTCGGCTCTCGATCCCTACATTCAGGATGCGCTCGATGAAATCGAATACGTAAGCGGAAGCGCGGAGACGAAATGGGGAGCAGAACGTTCGAAGGATGGCCATCCCGCTCCGTTTCCCTTGCACTATGTTGAGATCGGAAACGAAGACTGGTTCGACCGGTCGGGTTCCTATGACGGCCGCTACGCGCAGTACTACAAAGAGATCAAACAGAAATATCCTGACCTTCAGCTGATCGCGACCGCGCCGATCAAGAGTGTGAAGCCGGACGTGCTCGACGAGCACTTCTACATGTCGGCAGAGAAGTCGCTCTCCGATGCGAATCACTATGACAAAACCGACCGCAATGGACCCAAGATCTTTGTGGGTGAGTGGGCCACGCGCGAGGGTGAGCCAACGCCCAATCTCCAAGCCGCGCTCGGCGACGCCGCGTGGATGGCCGGCATGGAACGCAACAGCGACATCGTGATCATGTCCAGTTACGCGCCACTTTTCGTCAACGTGAACCCGGGCGGCATGCAGTGGGAGGCCGATCTAATCGGTTACGATGCGCTCTCGAGTTATGGGTCGTCTAGTTATTGGGCGCAGGTAATGTTTGCTAATCATTTGGGTACCGAGGTTGTTGCGGCAGAGCTTGCCGATGTGGGACCTCGCGTTTATACGTCAGTGACGCGCGACGAAAAGCAGCGAAAGCTTTTTATCAAGATCGTGAATGCGAATTCGGACGCCAAGCACCTTGCCATCGATCTTGAGGGTGTGACCAGCGTGAAACACGAAGCTACGCTAACAATCCTCACCGGTAAATCGCCGGAGGCAACGAACTCGATTACCCGTCCTGAGAACATTGTGCCGGTCAAGCACCAGATTGAGTTGAGGGGGCCCAAGTTCGAGCACGAGTTTGAACCTTACTCTATCAACGTCCTCGATCTGAGCTACTAGAATCAAGTGGTGCGCAACTTACTACAGCAATGGATCACGGGACAGCTCGCCCGCCCAGTCCTCACCTTATTGTTCATCTCATTTCTTTGCGGCACACGGATGACGACGGCACAATCTCCACTTATGCCCACATCTGCAACTCACAATTCGGTTCCGCAAACCTTCACGGGCAAAGCTGCGGAAAGCTATCCGGAGTTAGTGGACATCACCGCTTCAACAGGAATTAAGTTCGAACATTTCTCAAGTCCCGAGCAGAAATTCATCGTCGAATCGATGAGCGGGGGCGTGGCACTAATCGACTACGATCGCGACGGCTGGCCCGACATCTACTTCACGAATGCGCAGAGCGTCGAGATGGCACTCCATGGCCAAAAGGCGCGGAGCGCGCTTTATCACAATAATCGCGATGGCACATTTACGGATGTGACCGAAAAGGCTGGCGTAGGGTATCCGTGCTGGGCAATGGGAGCCGTCGTTGGTGACTATAACAATGACGGTTGGCCGGACCTGCTCGTCACCTGTTTTGGTGGAGTGGTTCTTTATCGGAACAACGGCGATGGCACATTTACCGATGTAACGAAAGAAGCCGGACTAGCTGGTGACCACATGTGGGCCACCGGAGCGGCCTTCGGAGACTACGACAACGACGGCTGGGCCGACTTGTTTGTGTCGCATTACGTCGATTTTGATTTGCAGAATATGGCGGCGTTCGGCTCCGCCGACATTTGCAAATACATGGGGATCGATGTGCAGTGCGGACCACGCGGGCTTAAGGGATCTCCCGACAGCCTCTACCACAACAACCGCGATGGCACTTTCGCTGATGTTTCAAAGAAAGCCGGGGTATCCGACGAAGAACACCGCTATGGCCTGACATCTATCTGGTCGGATTTCGATAACTCGGGCAAGCTCGACCTATTCGTAACTAACGATGGACAACCGAACTATCTCTATCAGGGGAATGGCAAGGGAACATTCGAGGAGATTGGTTTCACATCCGGGGTAGGACTGAGCGAAAGCGGCGCGCGCCAGGCGAACATGGGCATCGCAGTGGGCGATTACCTGCACTCCGGGCGGATGTCGGTACTGATCTCGCATTTCGACAATGAGTATGCGGCGTTCTATCGCAATGACGGCGCAATGAACTTTACCGACGTATCCGTGTCCTCCGGCATCGGACGCGGCACGCGGGGTTCTGTGGGCTGGGGCGACGCCTTCGTGGATTTCGATAACGATGGCTGGCAGGACATTTTTATCGTCAACGGACACGTCTATCCCCAGGTAGATCAAATGCGCTCGGACCTGCATTACCTTGAGCCGAAGCTTTTATTTCAGAATCTCCGCAATGGCCGGTTTAAAGACATCAGCAAGGAAGCAGGCGCAGCGATCCAGATTCCACAAGTGAGCCGCGGCATGGCGATTGGCGACCTCTTCAACGATGGCAAGCTCGAAGCAGTGATTGAGAATTTAAAGGGACAACCGATGATCTTGCGCCCCGAAGGCGGCGCGCAAAATGACTGGATCAGCTTCCAGCTCGAAGGCGTCAAGAGCAATCGCCTCGCATTGAACGTGCGTGTGCGAGCAACCGCTGGCGATCTAGTTCAACTTGGCGAAGCGTTCAGCGGGGGCAGCTACTTGTCGCAACACGATCTTCGCATCCACTTCGGATTAGGGAAACACGATCGTCTCGACAAGGCCGAAATCATTTGGCCGAGCGGGAAGGTTGAGACCCTGACTAATTTGGTCGCCGATCGATTTTATACGGTGCGCGAAGGAGCGGGCATTGTTGCGTCGATGCCGCCGGGATTTGGCGCACCAAAGAAGCAATGAAGCTAACGTCGCAAAGATAGGTCCAATCGAAAACAGCTGCCTATTAATTTATCGTTTCGTGGTTGGCGGCGTAGATTGGCCCGACGCAGGATCGCCCTTTGCCTGCGCCTGATGAAGCTTAGTGAAAACCGATTGGTCGGATGCCTTTTGCAAGCTGCGTGTCTTATCGAATTCGACCTTTGCTTCTTCGTTCTTGCCCATTGACTTATAGAACCTTCCCAAACGCCAATGAACATTCTGGTCTTCAGGATTCAACTTCTCCGCGATTTTAAGTTCGCGCAATGCATCGTCGCGGCGGCCTGCATCGCTGTAGATGATGCCTAAGTCGAGGTGCGCTAGTTCAATCCTGGAGTCGATGTGAATTGCCTTCTCAAGCAACGGAGGTGCAGCTTCCGGATGACCGAGCTGGACGTCGCAGTCCCCAAGATAGGTCAGGGCCTGAGCATTGTCTGAGTTATTGTCTAGCTCGGCTTGTAACTCCTTCGCCGCCTCATCAAATTTCAGCAAACCCCATAAAAGATAGCCCAAACCGAAATGCACATTGGGCATTTTGGGATCGGCCTTCACCGCAGCTCGAAATTGCTGTTCCGCGCCCGGCTTGTCTTTCATTTCGTCCAGAGCTTCACCGGCAAGCATGTCCGCCTCGGCCGAATCGGCATTCAGCGTCACGATCTCGTGATAGACATCGAGAGCACATTGATATTGCTTCGACCAGAGGCAGCTCTGTGCCAAGGTCAGACGGAAAGGCAGGTTCTGAGGATCGGCAGCTGTCGCTTGCTTCAGATAGGGAATCGCTGCCGCATACTCGCCGAGACCATAATGCGCGAGCCCGATCAGCGTCGTCAGCCGAAGAGCCTCCGGTGAGGACTTCGGCTCGCTTTTGAGGAGAATTCCAAACGTCCCGATTGCATCTTTCAAGTCTCCGCTCTTAAAGAGCGCGAGCCCGAGATCTAAACGGAGTCCGGGGATTGCCGGATTCAGCGCCAATGCCTTGCGATAGTAAGGCACCGCCTCTTTGTAGTGTTCCTGGTGAGATTCCAGGAAACCTAAATGAGCATTGGCTTCGGAGTCCGCGGGGTGGGAGTTCAAATAGGCGCGCCAAATGCCTTCGGATTCCTCAATCCTGCCTTGCTGCTCCAGGATGAGTGCCTCCTGGCGTTGATTTGTCGAAGGCGCAGGCGCCTGGCCCTGACAATGAACAGCTACGATTGCAAGAGCGAAACACCGAACGATCTTCTTGCGCCCGAGTTGTTCCACAACCACTCTCCCCAAACATTTTCGCCTGCCGCGAACGTCGCACGCAAGCGCTCTGACCATTTGAGCGGTCGCGGAAAAAAAGAAGGCGCGGCAGAGATTGCCTGCCGCGCCGGGAGGTGGAGACACAGGGTTAGAAAATGAACTTGCCGCCAAGCTCCATCGTGCGCGGACCGTAGTCGTTGGTGACCGCTCCGAAGTTCCCGTCGTGGGAGCCCGTATCGACGCCTTGGAAGTCCACATGGTTGAAGGTATTGAAGGTCTCAAATCGGAGTTCGATTCTCGGTCCTTCGTGAGCGGTGATTGGGATGCTCTTGAACAGGGAGAGATTCCAGTTGAAGATTCCCGGTCCCACGGCTGAGTCCTTTCCTGCGTTGCCAAAGCCCTGGTTCGAGCCGCCCGCCCAGGGAGCGGTCGGATCGGCATACGAACTGGTGCTGAACCAGGCGGCCGTCGTCTTCGGGTAGGTAACCTTGGACACCTGATTCGGCCGGTTGGTAAAGCAGCAGGCAAGGCCGACAACGTCGGGGCCGGTGTAGGTGACGTACAGAGGCACTCCTTTTTCCGCCACCGTTACGCCGGAGACCGACCAGCCTCCAAGGACTTCGTGCGCCGCGAAGTTCGAGCTCTTCGCGAACCACGGAAGGGCGTAGACGTAGCTCACATTGAGGTCGTGACGCCGGTCGAACGAAGTGTCCGAGCCGCGGTCGTACTTCGCGTTGTACGGATTGGAGAGCCCATTGAGATCGTTGCTCACCTCGGAGATATTGTGAGCCCAGGTGTAGGCCACCTGCGTCGTTAGCCCATGCCGGTTCTCCAGGCGCACACCTGCCTGGAGAGAGTGGTAGTCGAAGTTGGTTTCGTTCTCCTCCTGGTTGATGTTGCTGAAGCCGGGATAGTTGCGGTAGATGTTGGCATTCAGTGCGGGCAGGTTTCCTTTCCCGGAGGGGTTAGGTAATTGGCCGGCTACGCCCTGCCGGTCGCAGTAAGGGCTGGTGGGATTGACGGGGCAGTTCGGGTCCATGTTGGCCAGAGGCAACGTATTGATCTGCCTGTCGTCGTCCTGGTCCCAGCCGATCGAGCCGACATACTGCACCACCGCGATGATCGATGGAGCAATCTCCCGTTGAACGCCCAGGCTGAAATCAGCCGTTCCGGGAGGAGGAAAATTGAACTTGATGTTGGTCATTGTCGACGGGAAGGACTGAGTCGTCGTCTGTCCTGTCAAGGCGCTGGTATTAGGGTTGGAGAAGTAGACGTTGTTGGCGGAGGGTTGGTACGCAAATGGTGGATTCAAGGCGGCGTTGTAGACATCGTTGCCCTGAACGCGCTCATAGAACATACCGAACCCGCCCCGGAGAACTGTCTTTCCATTTCCGAAAATGTTGTCGGCAAAGCCGATTCTCGGCTCAAAAGTGTCGTAATAGTTCTTGACGTTCCCGTTAGGGAATCCATTGACACCGGCTTCCTCAATGCCGTTGAGGTAGAACGATCCAGTGGTTCCGGGGAAAGTCGCGAGCGAACTGGGTTCCAGCGTGCCGGCTGGGGTGACTGGATTGCCCAGCGCGGCGTTATAGTCCCCGATCACGAAATTCGCGAACTTGTTATACCGCTCAAAGGCGTGCGGCAATCCGTCGTAACGGAGTCCAATGTTGAGGGTCAACTGAGGAGTGACGTGCCAGTTGTCGTTGAAATATACCCCGTAGTTGTTGTTGACCCAGTGCTTGCCGTAGAGAAACTGCAACTGGGTAAAGCTGGAGGCGTCCCCGAGCATGAAATTGATATACGAGTCCTTGGAAAACTGGCTCGAGTTGAAAGCCGCGGTTCCCTGGGTGTTTGCCTGCAGTTGCTGGTTCTTGTAGTCGTGCAGCAAGCTGAAGCCGAACTTCAACTGGTGCCGGCCCTTGGTCCAGGAGAGATCGTCGCGGTATTCAAAGCCTTCGTAGCCGTTCTTCCAGGGATAGTAGCTTTCGCTCCAGTTCACGGCCAGCGGCGATCCCTGTAGATCGATTTCAGGCATGTCGTTGGTAGCCGCGTCGGCGACCGGGAAGAAGCTGGTAGCTGTCCACCCGCTGGGTTGGTGGAAGTTTGCACCTGCACCGTTGATGGGGGTGAGGGTGATCTTGTTGCCGCTGTAAAAGATCCCGGTTTCGTTGAGCAGATTGGGCGTGTAAGTCTGCGTCAGCTTGATCACCGCCGTGAAGGACGGGTTGGTCATGGTCGTGCCCACCGTCGGATAGGTGCTGTCGCCCCACAACGGCGGGTAGTACGACTGTAGAAGCGTGTCATGGAGGTAATGGCCCATCAACTGGTACTTGCTGTTGATGGCGTGGTCGATACGAATCACATCTTCACGGACCTGGGTCGGCTGAGGGATGGACGCGATGTACTGAGTTCCATTGTTGTAGTTGGGCTTCGGGAAGGTGCCCGCGTTTACCTCAAGAACCGCGTTTTGGTCGATCAGGTTGGCGGGTATGATGTTTCCGGGGAACGGACTTCCGGTCGTCAAACCGTCAGCCGTGTAGAGTGCCAGTTTGGCTGGATCGCTGGTAGTTGGAACGACTGGGGTCGGCCCGCCGGATGGAATGGTGTAGGCCAACGGCGCATTGGCCGTCGGGAAGTTGGGGGCAAGGATCGTATTCTGAATCGAAGGCGAACTGCCCTGAATCAGCCTGCGCCATTCTTCATTCCAGAAGAAGAACGTTCTGTTGCGGTTTTCGTTATACACATGCGGAATCCACAGCGGGCCGCCAATATTGCCGCCGGGTTCGTTCAGTTTAAACTCCGGCACGGATTTGCTGAAATAATCGGCCGCGTCATAGGCCGTATTGCGGTTGAACTCATACAGTTCTCCGTGGAAGTTATGAGTTCCGGATTTGAGCACCATGAGGATGGTTCCGCCGGAGCCGATGCCGTAGTCGGGACTGTAGTTGCTGTCCAGAGTCTGGAATTCGGCGATCGCATCCTGTGAGGGCAGGTTCATGAAGCAGCCGCCGCAGCCGCGATCGTTCTGTTCCGCCCCGTCCAACAGGTAGATGTTGTGTGTCGTGCGGGTTCCATTGAAGCTGATGCCGTTGGCGGATGTCAGGGCGTTGACGCCGCTAAAAGGCGGCAAGTTGTTCGACACACCGAGGCCCAGAGCCGCCAGCGCGGTCACGTTCCGTCCGTTGGTGGCAAGCTCTGAAACCTGCTCGCCGCTGATCAGGTTGCTGACTTCGCTGGTTTCCGTCTGCACCTGCAGCGCGTCGGCTTCCACCTGTACGCTCTGCGATTGACTTCCCACCGTCAGAGAGATGTTCTCTTCAAGGGTGGCGGCGACGTTCACCACAATGTCGGTCTTGGTATATTTCTGAAACCCGGTGGCTGAAGCGCTCAGCGTGTAGGTGCCAACACCGACGTTGGCGAACCGGTAGGCTCCCGCGGAACTCGAAACCGCGTCTCGCACCTGACCCGTCGCCGGATTCGTGAGCAAGATTTGCGCGTTCGGAACTACGGCTCCGGTGGCATCTGCCACGGTTCCGTTGATGGTTGCATTGTCCTGCGCCCACGCGGCCGGCAGCATCATCAGGACCATCAAGAGGAACGCGAACGTCACAACCGCAGATCCTCGCAGCGATTTGTGGAATTTCCTCGCAGAACTGAACATCCGTATCAAGGGGTGATTCATAGTTTGCCTCCTGAGCAAACGCTTACTTCATTGATCGAACTTCTTCCATCCGCACTCTTCTCTCAGTTTCCTGGTTTTCTACGGAATTGGAAGCATTGGAACGGCCAGATTGGCACCATCGATCGTGCAATTGCCGAACCTTGCCGTCAGGCTTTCACAAACGAACTCAAACCTCCTCGTCTGCCTCTTCCACAGGATTTGAGAATTCTTCTGGTCGCATGAAAACCAACAACAGGTTGTTTCGGCCAACTTATCGGACCGGAACCACCAATTAGTCCGCTTTTTCCCTCTGAATTGACGCTCGGACTAACCATATTTGGTCAAGTCTTGCACGACATGGTGAATCGACTTATGAACTATGGATTGCGGAGGAAAATTCGCGTGCTTCCTTTCGCAATCCCTGTCTTTGTGCGGTATTTCCCTGCCAGACCCGCAGGTGACCCCATCCAACCTGCCGATGAGGATCCCGCGAGTGCCCTTGTGTTCCAAACAAACGCTTCAGGAGTATTGCGAGGCAAAGTGACTTGCAGCCAACGCGAAACAGAATAAAGCACACTCCAGCAAGCGTTTTCTTCAGCGTCAGTGTTTTTACGCCCTCGATAAGCGTTTGTCAATGGGAAAATTTCGCATGAATTTTGCAGAATCCGGTATCCAGCAGACCATGAAAAATCCCTTTACTTATGCGATTGAGCTGATCACGAGGTTCGAAGGAGCAAAGGGGGTGGTGTCTGTCGGGTAATCGATTTCCCGAATGCAGAAGAGGATCGGGACCGGACCGCACGGCTGTCCGGGTCTAATTTGCTTTGCGTCTTACTGTAAGGTAGATGGGGTAGTATCCCTGCGCCGACACAATCAGCTTTCCAATCCAGTTGCCGAGGTTCAACCGCTGAAAGACCCGCATTAACTTTCCAAGCCTGGCGGCCGTGCGTTCCATCTCGAATTGGAAAGGTTGTGTCAGCCGATCCAGGAAGATTTCGGCGCCGAGTGAGAGCAGTTGTACCGGATACTCCTTGTTTATTTGACGTACCGCACGTCTGCACCAGATCGGATTGATCTCCGTGCGCATTGTGTATGCGAAAGCCGGGTCGCGTCCAAGCAGACGAACCCACGCCGGTAGAACCCATCGCCATATAACCGGCGGCTGCGGCACCATGTAATGTCCTTCGAAGTAAGAAAGGTAATTCGGCACCTCTACATGCAGAATGCCTCCGGGGCGCAAGACCCGCACCGCTTCCCTCAGAACCATCAGCGGATCCTCGGTATGTTCAAGGACATTGCCAGCGTAAACAACATCGAAGGAAGCGTCCTCAAACGGCAGCGCATCGTCGGTCACGCGGATAATCCGGTCGGGATTGATGCCGTTCGCGGCAAACAATTCGCGTGACGCTTTGAACGAGCTGGCGAATCCTTCGGTGTCCCTCTCAGTGCCGTAACCGTCCAAATCGTATTTCTTGATCCATGTCGCCAGGTTCGTTCCGAATCCCGAACCGACCTCAAGCAGTTTCTTGCCGGACAATTGCGTGAATCTCTCAAGCAGCTCTCCCTTCTTCAACGGTCTCACCACATCCAAATGATCCCGCGCGTTCGCCTCCCGCGACGTCCTCGTAACGCCCTCAAAAAAGATACCGACAGATTGCTCTGCCAGATTTCGAACTGAATCGGGAACTACGACGGCTTCGCTGAACATGAGGGTGATTATATCTTCACAATTCCATTGATATGAGGCGAGAGACGCAGCGCATCCGTATGATAGCTCCGCGAGTGGTCGATACGACTGCTGGGCTTAGCGTGCCTATGCTAGACTTTTGCTCGATATCACCTTGGCTATCGCGTCCTGCAACTCAACCAAGCACTTATCTGTGGGAGGGGAATGGAATGAGCAGGAAGCTGATCACGATCTTGACTCCCTGCTACAACGAAGAGCTGAATGTGCGTGAAGTGCATCGGCGAGTGAGGGCAATGGCGGCAAGTCTGCCAGAATATCGCTTCGAGCACCTTTTCATTGACAATGCCTCGACCGATGGCACCGTCGGAGTGCTGCGCGCGATGGCAGCCGAAGACCTGGGCGTCAAGGTGATTGTGAATGCGCGCAATGTTGGGCCGGATCGCTCGGGAATGCACGCGTTCTTACAGGCAGATGGGGACGCGATCGGATCCGTAGCGGCCGACCTGCAGGATCCGCCTGAGTTGTTTGTTGAAATGATCCGCGAATGGGAGAAAGGATTCCCCATTGTTGCGGCCATAAAAAACACCAGCGACGAGAATAGCCTGATGTATCGGGTGCGAACCGCCTACTACCGTCTCGTCGCGCGCCTCACCAACGTGCGCATCCTCGAACACTTCACCGGATTCGGATTGTACGACCGCTCGGTTGTGGAACGGATTCGCACCGGTTTTCCCGATCCGTTTCCATACTTCCGTGGGATGATCGCCGAGCTCGGGTTGCCGATCGCTAAGGTTTTTTACAACCAGAACCGCCGCGAGCGCGGAGTGACCACAAACAATTTCTATTCTCTCTATGACCTTGCGATGCTGGGCATTACTAACCTTTCCAAGGTACCTCTGCGGCTTGTGATTTTCTGCGGATTTGTCTCGGCATTCTTCAGTTTTGCGCTGGGGGTGTTCTATCTGATCTACAAGCTTGTTTTCTGGTCGAATTTCACGGTTGGCGTAGCTCCAGTTGTCCTAGGTCTGTTTTTCCTCGGGTCCATCCAATTGATTGCGCTGGGAATTATTGGAGAGTACGTCGGCTCCATTCACACACTCGTCCTGAATCGCCCATTAGTGACCGAGAAAGAACGGATTAATTTCTAGTTCCGTCATTCCATGTGAAATCTGACTCTCACAAGTCGCTGCTGCAATTTGCGCGCTACATTCTCGTGGGCGGATTCAACACGGTTTTCGGCTACGGCGTCTTCGCGCTGCTGAACTGGTCATTCACCGGATTGGGTTCTTACAGTTACATGTATGCTGCAATTCTTGGAAGTCTCGTAACCATCAGCGTGGCTTTTCTCGGATACAAATGGTTCGTCTTCCGCACCCACGGGAACTACCTCCGCGAATGGATTCGTTGCTTCGGAGTCTACGGAAGCAGCGTGCTCATCGGCTTGGTCGGCCTGCCCATTTTGGTTCCCATTCTTCGCCCCCATCTGCGCAATCCCGGGCAAGCTTCCTATATCGCAGGGGCAATGTTGACCGTGGTCGCGGTGATTTTCAGCTTTGTGGGCCACAAGAATATTTCTTTTCGGCAGAAGCCGAGCGGAGAGGAAGTCAAAGTTCGGTCTCGGATGCGGGACTCCTGAAAGATCTGATACCGCGCCACGAGTCAGAATTCTTCAGACTTCGGCGCGGACCACCAGACAGGTGATGTTGTCGTGGCCTCCGGCTTTTTTTGCGGCATCGACTAAACCGGCACATAATTCTTCCAGCGGCAGGTCCTTCGAAAGCAACGATGCGATTGTCTGATCGGGAAGCTCGCGCGTCAGGCCGTCCGTGCAGAGCAGAAACAGGTCCTGTGGCTCGGCCTCCATGCCAAAAACATCGGGGGTGACGCGACCCTGCGTGCCCAGCGCCCTGGTAATCACATTCTTGTACGGGGACCGCATCGCTTCCAAACGGGTCATGCGGCCCATCCGGACTTGTTCCTCCACAAGAGAGTGGTCGAGTGTCAGCAGTTCCAGGCATCCGTTGCGCAGCCGATAACATCGACTATCGCCAACATTGAGTACCCAAACGCTCTTTTCCTGCGCGGCGAGCGCGACGAGTGTGGTGCCCATGCCGCTGAGATGCTGGTTGCTCTGAGCCCGTGAGAAGATTGCGTCGTTGGCGGCGACGATTGCCTCTTCGACTGCGCCGGGCATTGACACGAGACCATCCTGGCCGCGCCCCGCGAGCAGATGGAGAACTTCGTCCACGGCTACCGAACTTGCAATCTCTCCGGCGGCAGCCCCGCCCATCCCGTCGCAAACGACGTAGACCCCATCTTCGACGGAAAATCCGAACGCATCCTCGTTCGAAGGACGCTTTCGGCCGCGGTCAGAAACAGCCGCAGCCACGTAATGGATCACTGCCGTGGCCAAGCAAAAATCTCCCGCAGCCCAGTTTACATGGGAGCGATAACCGCTGGAAACAGGCAAATCTCCGCGATCAGGGCGCCGACCCCGAGGTTGACGCCGGAGGCCCGTGCGGCGAGGCCTGGGCCGTGAGCAATTCGTAGATCTCGATGGCCCCGGCATTGAGAATAGCGACGCGTTTGCCAGAGGGCGAGATTGCCACATTGCCTCCCGCATCGAGAATGGGGTTTGCAGGAGCCTTCAGAAGCAGTTTACCGCTAATCGAATCATAGACTTCGACCAATTGGCCCTTAATGTCCTGTGTGTCCAGCGGGTGGATAAAGTCTTCGACGGAATGGTCGATTGTCAATGTTTCGCGAGCCAGCCGCGAGCCATCCGGGGCCATTACCAAGATCGGCCATATTTGAGTCGACGGCGAGGCTGCTTCCCAGAGTTTCTGGCCCTGGGTCGACAGCGCAACGAGGCGGCGACCATTCTGGAAGACACATGTGTTGACCAGCGCCTCGTTTTTGGAAACAAAATCGATCGGCGGCTGGCACGACGAATCCAGTTTCCCAATGACTCTGCTGCCGCCGTTGAAATATTTCAGATTCAGGACCCATTCCCGTCCGCTTCCGCGAAGGGTTTCAAGGTAGCCGTCGGAGTTGATGGCCAAATGCACCGTGGCGCGCACACGGCTCACCAGCATGACCTGGCCCGAATGCCGCTCAAGAATACGCAGCACCACATTGCGCTCGGCATCGCCGCCTCGGTCGTCGGTTGAGACCATGGCCTCGGCCGTCGCAGGGCTCCCGACCGTTCCTTTTTGAGGCTTTAGAGCGGATGGTTCGTGTGAATCCGTGACCAGGAATTGTTGAGCAGGATCCATTTCCATCCAAAGCAGCGGGCCAGGAAACTGCAGCAGCGGACGCAGCTCAAGCTTCGCAGTTCCTTCCTTGAGGGTGTCCCCGTCGCGCAGAAGAAAGTGGCCGTCATGAAGCATCCATAAATAGCGTTCGTGGTCATGAAGCGTCCACAGAGCTTCGGTTTCGAGCGTGCCCTGCGGCAGTGTCAGTACTTCCGCACGAATCTGGCGCTCGTCGCCGTCGGCCACGCTGGCGCGATGGATCAACCCTGGGGCTCGAAACGTGAACAACAGCCTGTCTTCATCGAGGAAATCGAGCGAGACGAGGCTCTCGCGCTGGCCCTGGTAATAAAGGCCAGGGGAATTGAAGCCGAGTGGCTCGACGGGAATCGAGAATGCGGGAGGCTGGGATGCGGTTGGGCCCTTATGCTGCGTCGCGTCATCGGCCTCGGGCTTGCGATGCCGCAACAACGACAGCCCGGCGGCTGAAACGGATCGATGGGTACACGGCAGGAACGCCAAAGCCGACAGGGCAAGGCCCGCGCGCAACATTTTTCCGGCTTTCACCAGACACTTCGCCATCGATGAATATTCTCTCCGATCCAGCTCGTTTTGAGTGGTGATACCGCCGCTTTCCTGTATGCGACAGTAAACATAGGGATGACAATCGCAATCAAATCCGCGCGTCGCCTTGCGTTTCTGGGCTATGGCGCGTGCGCACTCGCCGGAACTTTGTGGGGCACGGGCTTCTTCTTTGGCAGGATTGCGCTCAACGAGATGAGTGTGGAGTCGATGGTGCTGTACCGGTTTTTATTTGCCTCCATGGGGATGCTGCCGGTCGCGCTGGCGCACCGGGTGCGGTTTTCCGGAAGCGAAATTCGCCTGCTTTTGATTTCTGCGTTCTTTGGCATCCCGGTTCAATTCCTGATCCAGTTTCACGGTCTTGCGTTGACCACTGTGAGTCACGCGTCTCTCATGGTTGGTTCGATGCCGGTGCTTTTGGGCGTGGCTGCTGCGCTCTTCGCGGGAGAGCAGCTGGACGCCATCGGCTGGGGCGCTTTGGTGGCCTCGACGGTGGGCGCTGCGCTCATTGTTCTCGGCGGTCACAGGGCCCAGACCGCGCGCGGTGGACCGTCGCTCGAAGGCGATTTGCTCGTCGTGCTGTCGCTTTGCACTGCTTTGGCCTGGATTCTGCTCAGCAAAAAGCTGATGCTTACTCACAGCCCGGTAGTGGTCAGTGCATACACAATCCTTTCCGGCACTATCATGCTGGTCATTTGCATCCTGGGCCCATTGCTTGCCAATCCCTGGCTGACGCATAAGGTTCAACCACCGCCTTTCGCGCGGGTCAGCCTTACTGCATGGGCGGCACTCGCGATTGGCGGTCTGGCGTGCACAGCGACTACAACCTTCCTCTGGAACTGGGGAATTCACCATGTTCCGGCTTCGCGCGCGGGCGTCTTCCTGAATATCGAGCCAGCACTTGGATCCATTCTTGGTGTCAAGCTGCTCGGCGAGCACCTGGGACCTTTTGCATGGGCCGGAGGGGCGCTTATTCTGGCTGCCGCGATTGTCTTGACGACCCGCAGAAATGAAATCAATCCCGAAATAATTCTGGAATAGCTCCTTAGCTCCGTTATGAGACCAAGGTCGCAAGGCACCCCACNNGGCAGCGCGAGGCTCAATGAGCAGTTGGCTCGGCTAATCGAGTTCACAGACATGCACTTCGGTTGCGAAGAGAGCCTCCTGCGCCGGTACGGATTTCCCGACCTTGAAAAACACCGCGCGGAACACCAGAGACTGATGGACCAAATCAAACAGGCGGTTTGTCGGGCGGAACTTGGCGACGATGCCGAGCTCCATCGAATCCTCGGATTCGTCCGCGGCCAATATATGGAGCACGTGGAAGGGCTGGACCGCGAATACAGTCGATGGCTCAACGCCCGAGGCGTTTATTAGAGCCGTTTCCCACCGCACTCCGATTCGCTTTCCCGAGCTACGTGCATCCCTCCATCGTGCCATTGAATTCCTCGCAGCTACTGCCGATGTTCTCAGTACCGGGACCGCTCCGGCACATGAGGAAATATGGCGCTCCTGAACTGGAATAAAAGGCTCTCTGTTGGCGTGGAATCGATCGACGACCAGCACAAGATTCTCGTCGACACGTTGAACGAGCTGCACCACGCGGTGATGCAGGGCGAGACGCGAAATTCTACAGCTCCATTGCTACGGAGCCTCCTTGCCTACACCCGCAATCATCACGCGGCGGAAGAACGGATGATGACCAACGTGAATTATCCAGAATTGAAGCAGCATCAATCGCTGCATCGAGAGCTGGTGCAAACACTGCAGGGATTCCTGGCCAGCATCGATCGGGGTGAAACCGCGATCAACGTCGATTCTCTCTATAGGTTGCGGGATGGGTTGACCAATCACATTCAACGAGTGGATGGCGGCTATCGGGCCTGGTTCGCGGAGCATGGGGAACCGCTGCGAATTGAGGCGATGCCATGTCACACCTCAAACGTGAGCTGGTTCGAAGCAAAGAGTGGCGCCGGTTTTGGTTCCGAGGAAAGATCATAAACGAGCCGCTCCAGGACGATTCGTTTGTCGGGCGGCGAGGAACGCAGCTCTAGGTCGGCGCGGGCAATCAGGCGAAGCGCGCGCGTCAACTCTCTGCGGCTCTTGTAGCGGCGCGCCTGGCGAATCAATTCATCGGCAGCGAAGGGCGGCATGCGAAAGCCTTGCCACAAAGCCTGCCAGATGGCACGCGAATCTCGCACGTTTTTCTCCAGGATGACAAGCATCTGCCGGAAAGTTCGCGCCATCATGTAGAGATGCCCGATCGCGGCGTCTTCGCCCGCATCCGAACTGTTCAGCAACCCTTGCAGCAGCGCCAAAGCGCGGGCGCGATTGCGCGAGCTGATGGCATCGGTCAGTTCGTATAACGAGCGCTGCTTGGCGGCGAGCACCATCGTCTCCACATCGCCGAGGGTGATGCGGCCACGGCCCAAAGTGTAGAGCAACAACTTTTCGAGTTCCGATGAAATCAGCATCATGTCGGCGCCCAGCGCGTCGACCAGCTCGCGCGCCGCGTCCGGCTCCATGTGGACGCCTGCCTCCTGCGCCGTTCCCACCACCCACCGCATCGCGTCGTCGTCGCTTACTCGAGCCAGTTCCACCATGCCGCAATGCTCGCCCAGTGTCTCAGTAAGCCTCTCGAAGCGATTCTTGTCGTCCATCTCCATGCGGCGCGCGTCGCTCGGAATCCGCAGAAAATCTGCAACGAACACGAGCAGCGCCTGAGGATTGGGTGAACGGAAATAGCGATCGAGCGCAGCGAATTCTTCTTTTTTAGCTCCGCGCGTGTAGAGGAGCCGGACATTGCGCACGAAGACCACCTGAAATGGCGCCATCAACGAGGGGGTCTGGGCGCGATCGAGCACTTCAAATATCGTGGTGCCGGCAAGGTCTAAATCGGAGAGACAAAAATCTCGAAGGTCAGGCGGGACGAACGCCTTCAACAGAGCGGCGCGGCAGCGATCCAGGAGGAAAACTTCGTCGCCAACCAGAACATAACCCGGACGAAGTAAACCCTTACCGGCAGCCGCAGCCTCGATCTCCGCGACGAAGCGGCTCGCGGCATTGAATCCCGCGCCCCATCGTGAGCCGTTCATCGGATACTCCGCTTGGCTTTTTGACTGCGATTCACTGCCATGAACATGCGGCTCCAGAATACCCCGCTGCGATCTCGACCGACAATGCTCGACGAAGAAAGGTCGTCCTCATCGGCCAAGTCCAACCGCAAATCAAGAATCTTTAGGGGTTAACCGTATTTGCACGGGGTTAACTAAGTAGGGTAATAATATACTTGACTGAAGTAGATTTCTTTGCTATCTTCGAATCATGGAAGCGCCAAAGACATTACAGCAAGCGATTCAGTACTTTAGCGATGAAAAGAATTGTCGCCAGTTCATGATTGCGATGCGCTGGCCGGATGATAAAGTGCGCTGCCCGCGCTGCGGATCGGAGCGGGTCACATGGCTCGAAAAGGCGAAGCTCTACTTCTGCCCTGTGAAGCACGACAAGCAGAAATTCTCGCTCAAGGTTGGAACCATCTTCGAGGACTCGCCCATCTGTCTGGAGAAGTGGCTTCCCGCGATGTGGCTGCTCTGCAATGCCAGGAATGGTATCTCCAGCTATGAGCTTCACCGGGCGCTCGGCGTGACTCAGAAAACCGCGTGGTTCATGCTGCACCGCATCCGGCTTGCCATGAAGAACAAGTCACTGTTGAAACTTGGCTATCAGGGCGGACCCGTTGAAATGGACGAGACTTTCATCGGCGGCAAGGTCGGCAACATGCACAAGTCGAAGAAACCCGCAAAGGCAACCAAGAGCCGTGGCATTACCGGCAAGACCATCATTGTAGGGATGCTTGAGCGCAAGGGCCGCGTCCGGGCCGAAGTGGTCATTGAGCGCAGCAACGCTGTACTTCGCGCCTTGGCAAACAGGCACATCGATCCTAGCGCCGCGTTGGTAACTGACGAATGGGGCGGATACAAGGGGATGGGATTCGAGCACGCGATTATCAATCATGCCGTTGAATATGTGAATGGACAGATTCACACTCAAGGGATTGAGAACTTTTGGGCATTGCTCAAGCGTTCGCTCGGAGGCACCTACATTGCCGTTGAACCCTTCCACCTTGACAGCTACGTGGATGAGCAAGCATTCAGGTATAACAACCGCGCCACCAAAGACAATCCGCTTACCGACGCGGACAGATTCGCGCTGGCTGTATCGCAGATTTCAGGGAGAAGACTGACCTATGCAGAACTGACCGGCAAGGTGGGAGAAACGACGCTCTAAGTACGCTTGGCTGGGACGCCAGAAACGCGGGAAGCGGATTTAGGCGTTCGCTTCGCCGCTTTCTCAGTGTCGAGCTGGGCTTTGATTTCTGAGTGCGGAACGGAAAGAACCTGCCGCGCAAAATCCTTGAACGTCTCGAAATCGCCCGTCACGTCTTTTGCGGATTCAGACTTCACATTCATGGCGTTATGATAGCGCATTAACTGACGCTTGTAAGGCCCAAGCTCCGTGTTATCTGAGTAGCTTTCTTGACTCGAATCCGAGCATGATGGTGTTCCAAGAGAAAGTTGGCAAGTTCTTGTTCATTCATTAAATCGCTCGCCTTAGCCCCGCTCCATCCGTCGAAAATCACTTTCTCTTCTGCAATTCTAATTCTCGATTCAGTATTGGCCTTGTCGAGCCTCTTGCCGGCCTCGCGATAGGCAGTAAGTATGCGCTCAAGTTTTCTCTCCAAATGAGCATATTCCACCTTAGCTGCATTAAGGTCGGCAATGGCATCGCCGAGTTGTTGCTTTTGTTCGTCTTCGCTCACAGGTAAATTGGAGCATAACGGCAATTCGCTTGCAATACGTTCGGCCATTAATCTTCATTGTGAGGGGTAAACGTGGGGTTTATCATAGCGCGATGATCCATCTTGCCCTACAAGTCGCTGCTTTCATATTTCTTGCCGCCGTTGGTTTTTTAGCTTTGGCGATGGTTGTCTTAATTCTGAGCCTGGTTTTACTTTGGTTCACTAGGGCAACCATGAAAATTGGACCGGTGCAGAGCGCGGTTGCAAAGTACATCGAGTGGGCAATAACTCGAAAAGTAAACAACTAGTCTGCTATACCTCGCATAGCCGTTTTTCGATGCGGGGATGCTTTTCACACATCGTAACCAAGTCCTGTTCTGTGAACTGCCTCCACTCGTTATCAACGGAAATGAGCATCCTCACAGACATACGATGCTTCTCGATTGGCCTTGTTTCGTCTGGATCATCTTTGCGAATCTTCCGCACTTCGTATGCCAGGAAATCCGCGACCTGCAAAGGGATTACGGGGCGCGGCCCCTCTTGCTCGGAAGCTGATCGGAAGATCGGCATAAACCGAAGCTCTTCCATAATCAAATCGCTCAGCAATCCGTGGCCCTTGGTCCCTTGGTGGAAAATACACTCCATCGGAACTCGCGGATGATTTTTTGCTGCCCAGTCATGCACCGCGCGAACCGTAGCGATTCCGGCCAGCGCATATTCACTTTTTGTATGTTCCTTGAGCGTGTATGTCTTGTTTACTTTTCGATATTCCGCGTGCTGGACAATTGATGCGAATCCGTACTGAACATGAGTTTTGAGTATCTGGCAGGCGCGAAGGATAAATGCTCTCCGCTGATCTTCACACCAGCACTTGAACGGCCCTTGCCATTGAGCACACTCTTTCATAGTGAAGGACTCTAGACCGTATTCAGAAAGAAGGTCTTCCCAGTCCTCAGTGAAAGCCGCCCACTGGTCAACAGACGCAATCCACCCAGCCACTACGGTATATCCGTGGTCCGCGCCACCGGCATCGTCAAAGTAGCAGGTAAGCAAAGCAAACAATCCTCGCGGAGTATAGTCCCTCATCCATAATGAGCGACCGATATGCTCCAAAACAAAAGGATTGGTGGCAGACGAAAGATTGCCCATCGCCCCAATCTCTACATCTTCGAGTTTGGGGCAAGTGGGCATATTCAGTCAAGTATATTATTACCCTAAGTAGTAAGTAATGCAGGTTACCCACGGTTTCACTGTGTACTCTCGTAATACCTCCGCAGTTTTCCACTGCAAAGAAAGGTCTGATTCCCATTGCGGCGCACACCAGTCGCGGCTAGACTGAAATCAGCCTGAGGTTATTTGGCTATCGATATTCCCTCCCCCTCAAGGCCCAAGGCGGCGCAGCGACATTCTTCGCAACGCCGCCTTTTTACTTTTACAAACTTTCCAGGACATCAGCCACCAGGGCCCGGGCAAAATCGCGAGAGAGTCTCTGAACAGCCGCAGGGCTCTCGTCGAAATACACGGGCAGATCGGTTGTCGATTGGTATTGCTGACGAAAAACATAGTTCTTGTTTTCATAAAGAATGTGTCCATCCCTGCTGGTCAGTTTCACGGCGACCACTAGAGTGACGAGGAAGCTGGACGACTCTTGCGTTGACGTGTTGTACGTCAATGGAGCTACCGTCTCCTGAAGGATTGTTCCGTGCAGCACGATATCGGGATCAGCGTTGGCATCCGGCGTGACCCGTAAACGCGACCGCGCGGCAAACTCACGAATGACGGCGTCTGTCATCACCGTTTCGGTGTGATACGCGTTGGTGCGGGTGGCAAAAATCGGAACGGCAAGCGTGTGCGCCTCGGGTGGCAGGCGCGTGGCCGCTCCCAGCGTGTGATAACCGCATCCCGAGAGTGCCAAGAAGCCGAGAGTAATTAACAAAAAGGCGCGCACACGCATGAACCCATCATAGAGCCTGCCGCGCCTTCGAACTCGCGCTTATACCCAGGCGGAAGCCATCATGCCCAGGCCTTCCGGCGGCAGTTTGAGTCCGTCGGATCGATTGTCAAAATAGAGCGAATTCAAATCGTCGGAGTCCGCAAACCCGATCGTATGAAATCCGGCACTCCGCAATTCAGCCTCTAACTCATCCGGAGTAAAGAAGAGATGGAACGGCTCGCCAGCCGCGGCCACACGCGCCGCCAGCGTCTCAAACGCCCTGCGGCGAAGCGGGCTCATGGATTCGGGCGACAGCGCGTAGTCGAAACAGGCGCCGCTTCCAGCGGGGAGTTGCGCGATGGCCTGCAATGTGGCACGGAAGGCATCTCGGGTCAGATAGGGAACGACACCCAGCCAACCAAAGAACGCGCTGGCGCCCAAATCGAAGCCGGATTCAGCCAAGCCCGCAGCCAATGTTTTGTGTTCGAAGTCAAGCGGAACAAACGTGAGACTGCCCGGCACAGGGATTGCAGCTTCGACCAGAAGCGAGCGTTTCCACTCCTGCGTCGCGGGGAAATCCACTTCGAAGATGCGCAGGTTTGGAAACGGATTCCGATAGGCAAACGTGTCGAGTCCCGCGCCCAGCACCGCATATTGCGTGCCTCCGGACGCAACCGCATCGGCCAGCCGGTCCTCCGCAAAACGGCTGCGCGCTGCCATAAACGCACGAAAGGCACGCGCGAGCGGACTCATTTCGCGTTCCCGATCGAAGGTGAAGTGCGGGCCCAGAAGCGGTACTGCGATCGGATCCACCAGCACACAGGGCTGGTCCAAAATCTGATGGATGGCGCGACGCATGGCCACACGAAAGGCTGTTTTGCTGGCGCGGCCAGTCTCCATGCAAACGAGTTTAGCTTGCAATGCCAGCGCGCAATCCCGGTACCATGGGGCACATGACCTGGATTGGCTGGGCAATACTTTCCGCCGTCTTTGCCGCTGCTACAGCACTATTAGCAAAAGTCGGCGTGGCACATGTGGACTCAAACCTGGCGACGGCCCTTCGAACGAGTGTCGTGGTCGTATTCGCGTGGGGCATTGCCCTGGCTCTCGGCAAACACGGCGAGATCCGTTCGCTCGATAAGCGCACTTTGCTCTTCCTCGCGCTGTCTGGACTGGCGACCGGGCTCTCGTGGCTGTGCTATTTCCGTGCGCTCCAGCTTGGCCCGGCTTCGCGCGTCGCGCCGTTGGACAAGCTCAGTGTGCCTCTAGTGATGATCTTCGCCTGGTTGCTGCTCGGCGAGAAACTAACCACATCGGCACTGATTGGAGGCGCGCTCATCACCGCCGGTGCAATCGTGATGGTGGTGGGCTGACAGCTGCTTTGTCTTCCGCTGCTTCCCTATACTGAACGGAGCATCGGTATTCCAGACGGAGTTTCTTGACGAGCCGCATCCAACCCGAGTTCCGACCTGCCATTCGCCGCATTGTTCTCACCGGGTTCATGGGCTCCGGCAAGACTACCGTCGGTCCGCTCGTAGCCCGTCGCCTTGGTTGGCGCTTTGTGGATGTGGACGATGTGATCGAGGCCGACACCGCCGCCACCATTGCCGAAATTTTCGATCGAGATGGAGAAGCGTCGTTTCGCGAACGCGAGCACAAGACAATCGCTCGGCTGGTCGCCGACGACGCGCTGGTGCTCGCTCTCGGCGGCGGCGCAATTGAACGAGCCGAAACACGCAACCTGCTGCTGACGGCTCCCGACACGATTCTCGTTCATCTCGAAGTGAAGTTAGCCACGACGCTGGCCCGCTGTCAGGGCACGGAACACACGCGGCCGGTCCTTGCCGACCAAGCCAACCTCGCCATCCGTTACCAGCGCCGGCTTCCGCTCTACCGGACTGCTCACGTCTCCATCCCGGTCGACAAACTGACGCCGGAACAGGTTGCGATTGCGATTCTTGCCAAGGCGGGCTTTTAGCAATGTCTCGGCCAGCGTTCGACGGGCGCCCTTGCTATCATTGAGGTAGGCGCATCGTTCCAGCGACATTGCCGCCTGCCCTACGGCCACCTCCATGACTTCCGCTTCCCAAGCCACCAGTCCGGTATCGCTCCCCGCCCGCGTTGGCTCTGCGCCCGAGGGCGTTGGTGAGTCGCATGCGATGCATGCCCTGCGTCCCGGCACCACGGCCACCCTGATTCATGACTTCCGCGAGTTGTTCAAGGTGCGCGTCACCGGCATGGTCCTGGTCACGGGATGGGCAGGGTTTTATTTGGGCTCGATGCAGTCCGGCATTTCGACGCTACAGCGGGGCTTGATCGACACACTGCTCGGCATTGGCCTCGTGTCTGCGGGGGCGGGCGCACTCAATCAGGCACTGGAGCGTTCGACGGACGCGCGCATGATTCGGACTGCCGACCGGCCGCTGCCCTCGGGACGCATCTCGCTGGCACAAGGAGTTCTGGCCGGCATTGCAGCGCTGGCTCTCGGTGCTTATTGGCTTCTGCTGCATACCAACCTGCTCACCGTCTCGCTCGCGCTGCTGACTGCATTCACTTATGTGGCAGTCTACACGCCGCTCAAGCGCGTCACGTCGCTGGCTACTTTTGTCGGCGCTTTTCCCGGCGCGATGGGACCGTTGCTCGGTTGGACTGCGGCGCNNCGGCACGACTACGCACGCGCAGGAATCCGCATGCTGCCCGTTGTGCAGCCCGATGGCTGGTCCACTGTGGTGGAGGCGCTTTTTTACGCCGTGCTCATGATTCCAGTGAGCCTGGCACCCTGGTGGCTCGGTCTTGCGGGGCCGGTGTACGCGGTGATCGCAACCGGGCTGGGATTCTTCTATCTGGCCTACACGATTCGCTTCAGCCGCATCCTGCGCACAACCTCCGATACAGAGAGCCGCATGCTGGCACGCGACCTGCTCAAGGTCAGCGTCATTTACTTACCCTTGTTGCTAACCACACTGATGCTCTGCGCCATCGTAAAACGATAAATTGCCATGACAACCCTCACTCCCGCATCGAATCCGAAATCAAGCACACGCCCGGCGATTACGGCCATTCTTGCGATCAGCGCCGCCGCTTCCCTGTTTCTGTTCTGGCTCATCTATATCCATCCCGCTGCGGCAGCCAGCACTTCCTACGCGTTCTTGCCCGCTCTCAACGCAGTCCTTAACGGCCTTGCCGCGACGGCACTACTCATCGGCTTCACGTTCATCCGCGCCCGCCGCATCGCAGCGCACCGCGCCTCCATGATCACGGCCTTTGCATTTTCCACACTGTTCCTTGTGAGCTACATCCTGCACCATGCTCTGCATGGCGATGTGCGCTACCCGGTCCACGCGGCCTTTCGCACTTTCTATCTCAGCCTGTTGACGAGCCACATCATTCTTGCCGTCGTTGCGCTGCCGCTGGTGCTGATCACTTTTTTCTTCTCGCTCACAGGGCGCTTCCCGCAACACCGCAAAATCGCTCGATGGACATTTCCTCTCTGGCTCTACGTCTCCGTCACNNCCTGGCGCAGGGTTCGTGAACGTCATGTCCGTGCAAGGCCCGCCACGCGGCACTCCCACTCATTCGAACGATGGAACACGACAACTGCTGCAATGGGGTGGATCGATGGTTGGCGCGGGCCTGCTCGCGGCACTGCTGCTTGAAACCACGCTGGGTGGCTTTTCCCGCACCGGCGCCAGCACGAACACCGGCTGGTTTGCGCTCATTGTCGCTCTGATGTGCATCCCCTTTGGCGGCCTGCTGCTCACGCTCGGAGTGGCCAAGTGGCTGCGGAACCGCACCCTCCTACGGCGAGGCTGACAGTCTGCTATCCTTTCTCGTTACGGGAGAGATCGAACATGGCAAAATCGGTGAACAAAGTCATCCTTCTGGGTAATGTGGGAAAGGACCCGGAGATGCGTTCGACGGGTGGTGGCACCCTGGTCGCCAACTTTACCCTCGCCACCAGCGACCGCCAAAAGGATCCGCAGGGTAACTGGCAGGACCGCACCGNNAGCTGGGATGACAAGGAGACCGGCGCCAAGCGCTACCGCACTGAAATCATCGTGAACGACATCTCACTGCTCTCCGGTCGCGACGAAGGCAGCGCGGGAGGATATAGCCGCGCATCCAGCGCCTCAAGCGCTTCGGCGGGCATGGACCAGCGCGCGCCTGAGGGAAAAGATGAGTATGCCCAGCAGGCGGAAATCTCCGACGACGATATTCCGTTCTGATTCTGAACAGCGGTTCCGGCCCCAAAACTGCGCATCGCGATGAGGCTTCCGCTCGGCAAAAAGAAGAGCAGACAGGCGTCTGCTTGTGGGTTTACGGATAAGATGAAACCTTTTGACTTTATTTATCAGCTACTTGCGGACATCGATACCGCATAAGGTGAAATTAAAGTGCTGCATAAGATGAAAGTTTCGCCGTCCATTTACCAATAAGGTGAAATCTTCACAGCATTGCTCTCATGATTTCGCATAAAATATTTATAATCATCAATTTATAGTGATGCACGGCAGGTCCAGAATTACTCTTAGACTTGGGCAAATCCCACGCATAGTTAGATAGAAGACCTAAATGTTCGTAGTAATCGAACCTTCAACCTGTCGGTTAAGAGCTAGACACTTGCTGTTGCTCTATATTAATTAGATTCAATGACTTTTATGCGTCCTGCGCCTGCAGTGAAATTGTGGGTACTACCCACAATTGCTCGGCTTTTTGAATCAGTCTGCCCACAAAAGTCCCCACAGTGTCGGCCTTGCTCTCGGCGACGAATACCAGCCCGACTTGCGACGTGACTGTCGCTGGAGCTGAGCCGATCAACCTGATTGGGATACTCATTCCCGGAGGGTGGGTGGGTGCCATACCAGGCCGAAGCTGCATCATCACCAGCGATATGCTCACAAGTCCGATGCAATTCCCTCACGCGCACTCAAAGGGGTCGGGACGCAGGACTTCCTTCCCGCGGACAACTGCGCCGAGTCGCCAAGTCCAATCGGAGCGAGACTTGGCAATTGCCCCTTGGATCTCACTGCCTTACCCATCTTTGGCGAGGAAGTTAC